>JBDKKE010000655.1:0-11990 GCA_039796255.1 Verrucomicrobiota bacterium
CGTGCAGCAAGACCATCTCCATCCCCCAGGGCGACGCCAACAACATGAAAGTGGGCATTGCCGCCCACTCGTCCGCCGCCGCCAAGGAGGAGAAGCATTTCGCCGTTCCGGTCAGCGAGAAGCCGGTGGAGGCCCTGATCAAGAAGGCCCTTGCGCCGCTGGATGCCGCCAAGGACGGGCCCAAGAAGCTCCGCATCCGGACCATCCGCCACATCGACTGCAAGGAAGTCGGCCACGACAATTTCGACGTCATGGTGTCCGATGCGCTGGGCAAGATCGGCGAGGACAACATCGTGAGCATCACCACGATCAACTACAGCTACATCGAGATGGGAACACAGAAACTGCTCACCGACTTCGGCGTCCTGATCGTGTACAAGGGATGACACCCTCCCGCCGCGATGCGCCGACCGGAGTCTTCCCCGGGGCGCCGCTTGGAGGTTTACTGGGTCCGTGACGACGCCCACCGCGAAGCCTCCGGTTGTCCCGCCCCCCCCTGCGAGGGCAGCGACCGCCCACAGCGGCACGGCGGAACACGCCCGTCTGGAGGCCCTGCACCGCAGGGAGGCCGACTGGAGTCGCTGGGGTCCCTTCCTCGCTGAGCGCCAGTGGGCAACCGTCCGCGAAGACTATTCCGCCCGTGGCGATGCCTGGAACTACCTGCCCCACGATCACGCCCGCAGCCGGGCCTATCGCTGGGGGGAGGATGGACTGCTCGGGTGGTGCGACCGCCAGTGCCGGGTGTGCTTTGCCATCGCCCTATGGAACGGACGTGACCCCATTCTCAAGGAGCGTCTCTTCGGACTCACCAACACCGAGGGAAATCACGGTGAGGACGTCAAGGAGGAGTACTACTACCTGGATGCCACCCCGACGTCGTCCTACGCCCGCGCCCTCTACAAGTATCCCCAGGCCGCCTTCCCCTACGAACAACTGGTGGAAGAGAATCGCCGGCGCAGTCGCAAGGATCCCGAGTACGAACTCGTGGACACCGGCGTGTTTGCGGACAGTCGTTACTTCGATGTCTCCGTCGAGTACGCCAAGGCGTCGCCGGAGGATGTGCTCATCCGACTGGAAGTCACCAATCGGGGTCCGGATCCGGCACCCATCCACGTGCTGCCCACCATTTGGTTTCGCAACAACTGGATCTGGAAGTGTCCCAGGGAAGGCGTCACCCAGCGCCCTTCGATTCGACAATCCCAACCCGGAGTCCTGGATCTGCAGCAGGAATCCCTAGGGGCCCTCTCATTTCAATACGGACCTGCCGGGGAAGCCGTGCTTCCTCCGGTTCTTTTCACTGAGAACGAGACCAATCAGCGGCGGTTGTTCGGCGTGGCCAACACGGTCCCTTGGGTCAAGGACGCCTTCCACGACTGCGTCGTCGGCGGGATCCCGGCCGCCGTTAATCCCCGTCCCGAGGGCACCAAGGCCGCGCCGCACTATCACCTCCACCTCTTGCCCGGGGAAACCCGGGTACTCCGCTTGCGTCTGACCGGCGGCGCGACCCCAGTGGCGCCCACGCCGGCAGACGCCGCTGGCTTTGACGCGACGGTGGCTTTAAGGCGTCAGGAAGCGGATGCCTTCTACGCCACCCTGTGCCCTCCTCATCTCGAGGACGAGGGGCGCCGGGTCTTGCGCCAGGCTTACGCCGGACTGTTGTGGTCGCGTCAGTTCTATCATTACGTGGTCGAGCAGTGGCTGGACGGCGATCACGGCCTACCCATCCCACCGGCGAAACGCCTGGAGGGACGCAACCGCGACTGGCGTCACCTCTACGCGCGGGACGTTCTGTCCATGCCCGACAAGTGGGAATACCCCTGGTTCGCGGCCTGGGATCTCTCCTTCCACATGCTGCCGCTGGCGCATGTGGACCCCGATCACGCCAAGTACCAGATCCAGACGCTGCTCCGGGAATGGTACATGCATCCCAACGGACAGCTCCCCGCCTATGAGTTTGCCTTCGGGGACGTGAATCCGCCGGTCCACCCCTGGGCGGCCTGGCGCGTGTACAAGGTCTCGGCGCCCCGTGGGGGACGCGACCGGGAATTCCTGGAAGGCGTGTTCCAGAAGCTCCTGCTCAACTTCACCTGGTGGGTCAACCGGAAGGACGCCCAGGGGCAGAATCTTTTCTCCGGCGGATTTCTTGGACTGGACAACATCGGGGTCTTTGACCGGTCGCATCCGCTGCCCAACGGGGGCAGTCTCCAGCAGGCGGATGCCACGGCGTGGATGGCATTCTATTGCTCCACCATGCTGGCCATCGCCCTGGAACTGGCCTGGGACGGACACCGCGTCCACACCGCCTACGAGGACATGGCGAGCAAGTTTCTGGAGCACTTCGTCCAGATCGCCGAAGCCACCAACACCCTTGGAGGCACGGGCCTTTGGGACGAGGAGGACGGCTTCTACTACGACGAGATCCGCTTCGGGGGCACCCCGCGGCTGCTCAAGACCCGTTCGCTGGTGGGCCTGATGCCGCTGATTGCCGTCGAGGTGTTCGACCGCGAGCAGATCGAGCGCCTGCCGGGCTTCTCCCGACGGTTGAACTGGTTCGTAAAGCACCGGCTCGACTCCGAGCGCGGCATTGCCCTTGGCTACTCCAAGAGCCGGCAGAAGCTCCTGCTCTCCATTCCCACGCGTGACCGTCTTCGCCAGGTACTGCGCTACCTCGGAGACGAATCGGAGTTTCTGTCCCCCTACGGAATCCGATCCCTGTCCCGATTCCACGAGAAGCATCCGTACCGGTTTGATCTGGACGGCACCGAGCACCGCGTCGACTACGCGCCCGGGGAAAGCGACAGCGCCCTGTTTGGCGGCAACTCGAACTGGCGCGGCCCCATCTGGTTTCCGGTGAACTATCTGCTGATCGAGGCGCTGGAGCGGTACCACCACTTCTATGGACCGGAGTTCACCGTCGAGTATCCGGTCGGTAGCGGACATCACCAAACGCTGGCCCAGATTGCCGCCGACCTCGAGCGCCGGCACATCTCGCTGTTCCTTCCGGACGCGCAGGGACGGCGTCCGTGTCATGGCGGCGACCCCCGGTATTCCAGCGATCCCCACTGGCGGGATCTCCTGTTGTTCCACGAGTATTTCCATGCGGACACCGGACGCGGCTGCGGCGCCTCGCACCAGACTGGATGGACCGCGCTCATCGTCCGCTTGCTCCAAGACCGGGCCCTGGGCCGCGTCCAGTGACCATTCGCTTCCGGCGTAGATAATGGCATTCTGAACCGTTGCATGACTTCCTTTCCTTCCCCCGCCCTCGCGGCCTGGATGTCCCGACCGGGCGACGAATTCCTCCTGGCGGAGGTCCGCCTTAGCCGATCCGGCACCGGATTTCACCTGCGGCATCGCGCCGATGACGCATTACCCCCGGACGCACTGCGTGAGTTGTCACCGGGAGACCTGAGGGCCTGGGCCCAACTGACGGACTGCGGCGCCTTTCGCCCGAACAAGTTCGCCCCGGGACTGCGACGCGGCTGGAGAACCGAGGCCGAGGATGCGACGGCTCTGGACGCCGCCCTGGAAGGTCTGTATCCGGGCGCCCTGGCGGACTGGTTTGGCGAGCGGGAAGGCACGTCGGCGGCCACCTCGTTCCGGGAGTTCACCGGACGCCAGACTGGCATGTACCGCAACACCGGCCAGTTGTCCGACTCCCAGGCCGCCGCCATGATCCGGGCCGGATGCGCCCCTGCCTGCTGCCTGCGACGAAGGGCATGGACCGTGGAGGGCCTGCCCCAGGACGGGCCGGAGTCGAAGTGCGACATTCCCTGCCTCGAACCCTGCGCGCTGTTGCTCGAGTTTGCCCGACGCACCGTTCGCCAGGAGCAGGACACGCCGAGAACCCTGATCTTGGGCTCCGGCGACTGGGAAACATTGCAGGCCGCGGTGGCTTGGGCCGTTGAGTGCCCGGATCCGCGGGTGCGCGAAGGGGACACGTCGGCGCCAGCAAACATTCGGCGGCTGCAGCGGGTGCTCGGACGACTGGGAGAGGAAAACTCTCACTCAATTCCCGCCAAAGAAGTTTGAATGCCTCCATTCCCGGGCCAGAATGGATTCCGAATCCGATTCGGTTAACTGTCCATCGCATGAGTTTCATTTCCCGTCTGGCCACCGTCCTAGCCTTTGGCGCGCTTCCCGCCGCACTGCTGTCGGCGGAAGATCCGAAGCCGTCCACACCTGCCACCGCCACCGCCGCACCGACCCCGGCGGCCCCAGCCCCTCTGCTTTCCGACAACGAGGACCTGGCTTGGCGTCAGGTCCAGGACGGAACCACTCCCCCGCTTCCGCCAGGCGACTGGAATCTGCGAAAACCCACGAACGAGGAATACGCGGCGTTTCGGCTGAAGATGGGTGAGTTTGCCGCTGCGGCCGCGGATCGCGCCCGGGAGTTTGCCACCCGGTTTCCCAATAGCACCCACGCCAGCGAGGCGAAGGATCTTCGGGCGCTCATGCTGCGCCGTGCCGTCCAACTCGGGGTCGCCGACCGCACCGCCGAACTCGCCAGCCTGGAGGGCGCCGTCGCCCAACCGCAGGGCGGTCCGCCGACTGCGGACGATCCGTTCGGCACCAAAATGCGGGCGGCCATCGCCCGGGCCGAGAGTCAGCAGGCGAAGGGCATGGCCGCAGTCTTCACGGAGTTTGAGAAGGGGGTCCGCGAAGTGATGAAGGATTACCCGGACCGGATGGAGGTGTACGTAGCCCTCATGCAGATCGCAGATGGAATCGGAGCAGAACGCGGGACTGTCATCGCCAGGGAGATCGTCGCGAGCAAGGCACCGGATGAGATTAGGGAAATGGCCGCGGCCCTGCTGAAAAAATACGAACGCGTCGGCCAACCGCTTCAGCTTCAATTTACCGCGATCGACGGAAAAGAGGTCAGCATCGCATCGCTGAAGGGAAAAGTTGTCCTGGTGGACTTTTGGGCCACCTGGTGCGGCCCGTGCGTCGCCGAATTGCCCAGGGTCAAGGCCGCCTACGAATCGCTACACCCTCGGGGATTCGAAATCCTCGGAATCAGCTTCGACCAGGACAAGGAGGAACTGGAATCGTTCGTGAAAAAGAAGGGCATGAAATGGCCCCAGTATTTCGACGGACGCGGTTGGCAGAGCAAATACGCCCAGGAATTTGGAATCAGTGGCATTCCCTCCATGTGGCTGGTGGATACCAAGGGAATCCTGCGAGACCTCAATGCGCGCGAAGATCTCGCGGCCAAGGTGGAGAAATTGCTCGCGGAGAAGTGATCCAGAACGACGTCCTGGATCGGGCGGGCAAGAAGGACCAGAGGAACCGTCTACCCGTCTAACCCTTGGGCGTCAGACGCAGCACCGACTCCCGCATTTCCTTGCCAGGCTTGAACTTGACCACGGCTCGCGGGGGGATGGGCACATCCTTCTCGGGAAGATTGGGATTCCGCCCAATCCGCGCTCTCCGGACCTTGACTTCAAAAACACCGAAGTTCCTCAGTTCCACTGTCGTCCCCTGAGTCACCGCCTCGGAGATGTAGTCGAGTGTCTTCTGGACCACCTCCTGAACCTTCTCTTGAATGAGTCCGGTTTCGGAGGCAATCCGCACCACCAGGTCGCGCTTTGTCATAGGATCGTGTCAGGTTGGCATGCTTGGAGATCAAGCACTTGATGCGGAATACGGCTGCTTTTTCCGCTGGTCAAGCCGGGACTCGCGTCGTTCTCCAAACGGACGCCACCGACATCGAACGTTCCCAACCGTAGACGTAGACAAGGGAACGATCCATCGCGATCAACGACGATGGTTCATGACTCCATGGTCGCCAACTCCACAGGCTCCACGTTCACGCCCAGTTTGCGCAACCATCGGACTCCCGCGGTCACTTCGGCCGGCGCGCCCTCGAGTTCCAGACAGGCAATCCCAATGTCGTCAGCGACGCTGACCTGGCGCACATTGGTGGTCAGATCGAACTTGTGTCCCAATTCCCAGATCACCGGCTTTTGAATCAGGCGCGCCGGGAACATCAACCACAGCCGCGAGGCCTGGGGTTTGACAAAACGGGCGGGAGAACCGGACTTGGACTTTCGCTTGGGCGTGGCCATGACTTCGGGCGTTAAAAATATCCGGACAACTATCCTCCGGCGATGGCGGGAATGATGCTGACGTCATCCCCGTCCTTCAACGGCGTGTCCTTGTTCTGAAGGAATCGGATGTCCTCCTCGTTCACGTACACGTTGACGAAACGACGGACCTCACCCGAGTCATCCACCAGCCGTTCCTGGATGCCGGGAAACTTCGCCTGAAGTTCGGTGATCGCGGAGCCGACCGTACCGGGAGAGACTTCGACGAGGTCTTTGTCCTCGGTCAGTTTGCGCAGCGGAGTGGGAATGCGGATTTTGACAGCCATAATCGAGCGGTTGAAAACAGAGTCCAGTGGTCGGAGGAGAAGCGCAAGCCGGCAGGCTCAGCCCCCGGCAAACGCCGGAATGATGCTGACCTCGTCGCCGGGCTTGAGCGGGGTGCCCTGAGACTGGAGAAAACGGATGTCCTCATCGTTCACGTACACCAGCACCGAACCGCGAATCCGGCCCTGCTCGTCGCACAGACGGTCGCGAACTCCGTTGTAGCGGTGATGCATCTGCCCAATCATCTCACCCACCGTGCGGGCGCGCAGATGAAGGGTATCGTCACCGCCGCACAGCTTGCGGAGCGTCGGGGGAATGAGAATGCGGACCATGGACGGGAGAGAGCGAAGGGTGATTCCTGAGCTGCGGATTCAGGCGGTGACCAGTTCCGGATTCTCCCGGGCCAGCAGGCTTTCGAATTCCCGCAGGCTCGGCTTGATGTCGTGTGGCTGGCCGACGTGGCCAACGACGGCATCCAGAGTCTTGAGTCCATTGCCGGTGATGCAGAGCACCGCACTGGAGTCGGAGGCGATCTTGCCGGCAGCGATCAGCTTCTTCGCCACGCCCACGGTCACCCCGCCGGCGGTCTCGGAAAAAATGCCTTCGCACTCGGCAAGCAGGCGGATCCCGTCGCGGATCTCGTCATCGGTGACGTCATCGCTCGCCCCTCCGGTCTCCTTCATCACCCGCAACGCGTAGAAGCCATCTGCCGGCGTTCCAATCGCCAGGGATTTGGCGATGGTATTGGGTTTTTGCGGCTTGAAGAAATCGAGTCCGGCCTTCTGCGCCTGCGTGATGGGATTGCATCCGGTGGCCTGCGCGCCGTGAATCTTCCACTTCGACTCCGGCACCAGGCCGAGCTTGGAAAACTCCTGATAGCTTTTGTGAATCTTGGTGAGCAGCGAACCGGAAGCCATGCACACAACGGTGTGTTCCGGAATGCGCCAGCCCATCTGTTCCTGAATCTCGAAGCCCATGCTCTTGGATCCCTCGGCGTAATAGGGACGCATGTTCACATTCACGAAGGCCCACGGATACTTGCCGGCGATTTCGGCGCACAGCCGGTTGACCTCGTCATAGTGACCGCGAATGCCAATGACCGATGCACCGTATACCAGCGAGTTCACCACCTTCCCCTGCTCCAGATCGTGGGGAATGAAGACGAAGCAGTTGAGTCCGGCGGCGGCGGCATTCGCGGCGACGGAATTGGCCAGATTGCCGGTGGAGGCGCAGGCCACCGTGGTGAAACCCAGTTCCACCGACCGGCTCAGCGCGACGCTGACCACGCGGTCCTTGAAGGACAATGTGGGATAGTTCACTGCGTCGTTCTTGATCCACAGCTCGCGGATGCCCAGGCGGCGCGCCAGACGGTCGGCGCGCACCAGCGGCGTGTAGCCCACCTGGCGTCCCACCGTGGGTTCGCCGGCAATCGGCAACAACTCGCGGTAGCGCCACATGGTCTGTGGACGACTGCAGATCGCCTCACGCGTCAGGGTCTTGCGGATGCGCTCATAGTCGTAGGCGACTTCGAGCGGACCGAAGTCGAACTCACAGACGTGGGTGGCGGCCAGCGGATACTCGTGCCCGCATTCGCGGCACTTGAGCGCCTTCATGAAACCGTTGCTGTTGCTCATTCCAATCTTCCCGCGTGCCGCCAGATCGTCCGGACCGGGACAAACAAAAGCCCCCTTCCCGGACTGATGAGAAGAGGGCGAAAACGCGGATCGGCTCCTCTCATCTTCGCAGAGCAACCATTGCCGGTTTCCCCGCCGGATTTGGCACCTGGACATCGGACTGCCTGTCCGACCGGTTGCCGTGGCTTCTTCGGGCCGTTTCCCTCCGCCACTCTTGATGAGTGTCCCGGACCCCCGGGACGCCAGAGAAATGCGGGAGAGACCCGTCTGGTGTCAAAGGGAATTTCCGGAAACTACCGAACCATCGACCAGCCCGCTTCGTTCATGGCGCGGAAACCCCCGGCCAGCGAAAGGACGCGGGTGTATCCCATTTTTTGCAGAGATTCTGCAGCCAGCGCGCTGCGGAAACCGCCACCGCAGTAGAGAATGACTTCGGTGTCCTTGTCAGGTATCTGCCCCTCCACATCGCGTTCCAGAATTCCCCGTCCGAGAGAAATCGCCTCCGGGGCATGTCCGACGGCCCACTCACTCTCCTCGCGCACATCCACCAGCACGGCGCCCTTCTGCTGGGCCAACCGCTCCCGCACTGCGGCCACCGTCACTTCGCGGACATGAGACCGCGCCTCTTCCACCAGCTTCAGAAATCCCGGGGCATGTTTCATCACCTCAGCGTGACTTGCCCCGGACCGGCTGCCAATCCCACACTGACGGCATGGACGTCGTAAATCTCGGCGCGGCCCCGGCCTTCGTGACCAAGGACGGCTCGGAAATCCGCGAACTGCTCGCCCACCGCAACTCGGTCATCCGCAACCAGAGCCTCGCGGAGGCGCGCCTGGAACCCGGCCAGACCACCGACGAACACTACCACGTCCGCACCGAGGAAATTTACTACATTACACACGGCACCGGACGCTTCCGTCTCGACGACGAACTGCGGGAGGTTCGGGTCGGTGACGCCATCGCCATCCCTCCCGGCCGGCGCCACAAGCTGTGGAATACCGGCGCGGAGACCCTGCGCCTGCTCTGCTGCTGCTCGCCGGCCTACGAGCACAGCGACACCATTCTGACCGAACCCGCCCCCCAATGAAACCTGACTCCATCCGACTCTTCATCAAGCCCGGCTGTCCGTGGTGCGACGACGCCCTTGAGTGGTTTGCCGCGCGCAAGATCGCCCATCAGACCCTGGATGTGATCCGGGACGCTTCCGCCCGCGCCGAAATGCATCAACTCACCGGACAGACGAAGGCGCCCTCCGTGGACGTGGACGGCGAAATCCTCGCCGACTTTGGCACCGACGAACTGGAGGAATGGTGGCAGGAGAACGATTTCGAACCGCGCCTCCAATAGCCGGCGCCCGGCGTTGACGCTTCCGACCTCCACCGTACGTTCGCCGCCTCATGGCAGGAACGAAATCCAAGGCACCCGCGGCGACGATCGCACCACCGGAGGCCGCGGAGGCCCACTGCATCCGCCTTCGCGGGGTGCGCCAGAACAATCTCAAGGGATTCGACCTGGACGTTCTCCTGGGAAAGATGTCGGTGATCACCGGATTGAGCGGATCCGGGAAAAGCTCGCTCGCCTTCGATACCCTTTACGCCGAGGGGCAGCGTCGCTACGTGGAGACCTTCACGCCGTACGCACGGCAGTTCTTCGACCGGATGGACAAGCCGGCGGTCGACCGGATCGAGAACATCCCCCCCGCCATCGCGATTGAGCAGCGCAACGCGGTACGCACCTCCCGCTCCACGGTCGGGACGATGACCGAGGTTTGCGACCACATGAAGTCGCTCTGGCCGCACCTCTCCCGTCTCCACTGCCGCACCTGCGGCAGCATCGTGCGCCGTGAACCACCCGCGACCGTCTGGGAATCAGCGCTCGCTGCCCAGCCCGAAGGCACCGACGTCCTGATCACCTTCGCGCTTCCCCTGACGAACCGGCTGTCCCTGGCCGAGCAACTCGAACTCCTCGCCAAGCAGGGCTTTCGCCGCCTCCTGGAAGGGGAGCGTGTGGTACGGATTGAGGACGCGGCGAATCTCCTCCCCGACGCCGCGTCAATCACCGTGGTGGCGGACCGCATCCGGTTGCTCCCCGCCCACCGCAGCCGCTTCGTCGAGGCCTGTGAGAACGCCTACCATTTTGGCCATGGACGGCTTTCCCTCCGTACGGGGACGGAAGTCCACCGCTTCTCGCAAGGTTTTCACTGCGCGCACTGCGATCTCGATTACGCCGAACCGACCCCCGCGCTGTTCTCCTTCAACCATCCGGTGGGAGCCTGCCCGACCTGCAAGGGGTTTGGGCGGGTCATCGGAATCGATCTCGACCTTGCGCTTCCCGACCGCACCAGGACCCTTGCCCAAGGCGCGGTAAAGCCGTGGCAGACCGGCATGAGCGCCGAGTGCCAGGAGGATCTGCTCAAGGCCGCCCGCCGGGCCAAAGTTCCCCTGCAGGTGGCCTTTCAGGAGCTGTCACCCGAGCATCAGCGCTGGGTGCTGGAGGGCGACCCCGGATACATTCCCGACGATCCCCAGCATTCCTGGCCCAAGCTGTGGTACGGCGTGCGGGGCTACTTCCGCTGGCTCGAATCGCGCAGCTACAAGATGCACGTGCGCGTCCTGCTCTCGCGCTACCGCAGCTACAAGACCTGTCCCGACTGCGCCGGACGCCGCTTCAATCCCGATTCCCTGCTCTTCCGGCTGCCCGCTGATTCGGGGAGCCGCAGTGGATCGATCCGCTACGAGGCGGTGGCATCCCCCGCACTGATGTTGAACGACGCACTGGTGGCCGCGCCCCGGGGGGCCGAACAGTCGGCGGCGACGGCACCTCCCACCGCGTCCGTCCGCTCCCCGCAAAACATTCCTGTATCGACCACGGCACCCACCGGATCCGCATCGCTGTCCCTGGCGGAGTTCTACGCGCTCCCGCTCCGTGACGCGCACGCGCTGATCCAGGACCTCGCGTCCCGGCATTCCGGCCGCACCGATCCGCTGGGCCTGGTCCTGCAGGAGATCCGCAGCCGCCTCGGATACCTGGTGGAGGCGGGGCTCGGCTACCTCACTCTGGACCGCACCTCGCGCACCCTGAGCGGCGGCGAGACGGAACGGGTCAATCTCACCACCTGTCTGGGAACGCGCCTCGTCAACACGCTCTACATTCTCGACGAACCCAGCGTCGGGCTTCATCCGCGCGACACGCATCGCCTGGTGGGAATCCTGCACCGGCTGCGCGACACGGGAAACACCGTGGTGGTGGTGGAACACGAGCCCGGGATCATGCGCGCCGCGGACCAATTGATCGACCTCGGTCCCGGTCATGGTGAATCCGGCGGGCAGGTGGTGTTTCAGGGCGCACCGTCTGCCCTCGACAGCGCGCGCGGTTCTCTCACCGCGGATTATCTCACGGGTCGAAAGAGCATCGCCATTCCCCGGCGGCGTCCAAAACCCGCGTCGTTCCTCCAACTGACGCACGCCACGGCCCACAATCTCCAGGACCTCTCGGTGGCGATTCCGCTCGGACGTCTCGTCTGCCTCGCCGGAGTCAGCGGCTCCGGCAAGACCACCCTGGTTCGCGAGGTGCTGCTCCCCCTGCTCCTGCAACGCCTCCAGTCCCGCGGCACGCCGGTTCTGGAAGGCGAAGTGGACGGTGAACTGCGGGAGGCTGCGGAAACCCGGCTGCAGGCGGCCGGGTTGTCCGGATGGGAATCCCTCGGCGCCGCGATGCTGGTGGACCAGTCGTCCCTCGGCCGCACTCCGCGGTCGAACCCGGCGGTGTACGTCGGCGCGTTCGATGAAATCCGCAATTTCTTCGCCGCTTCCGAAGCCGCGCGGGAGCGGGGCCTGGACGCCAGCGCCTTCAGCTTTAACTCGGCCAAGGGACAGTGCGAACACTGCCGCGGGGCCGGATTCGAGAAGATCGAGATGCAGTTCCTCAGCGATGTCTTCATCCGCTGCCCGGTCTGTCACGGCCGCCGCTACCGCGATCACAT
>JBDKKE010000656.1:0-9279 GCA_039796255.1 Verrucomicrobiota bacterium
ATTGGCATACACCACCGTGGCGACTCCGTCTGCATTGCGGAATCGGATGACGATGTCGTGCTCATAGAATCCCGGCTGATACTGACCGTTGAGATTGGAGCCTCCCCGGATCAGCTCGAAACGCAGCCGGAACCGGGCACCGGGAACCATCTCTGAGCGGCCGAGCACGAAGTGCATCCGATTGGCCTGATCCGTCTTGGTAAGGGATCGTTCCCAGGCAACTGAGGGCTCGTCGCTCGGCACCCAGAGCGCCTCAGAGAGCCCGTTAAAGCCGGGCGGATAGTACCCTCCAAAGTAGAAATCATCGTCGGCTCCCGGATTCGTTGCTTCCACAAACAGGGGATCGCCCGCCAAACGAGTCACCTTACCCGGAGCCAGATCATTCTTGCCGTTCACCGCACTAAACTCCCGCTCCGGAGCAAATGTCGATCCGGCTGGAGTGGTTTCCAGGCGGTCCTCGACACCGATATTCCACTCCGTGCGACTTTCCCGGATCCAGCGTTGAATCAAATCGATCCCGGAATGATTGGGCTCGCTCGTTCCCAACGGAGGCATATGGAGCGGTCCCATCTCGGAGATTCGGCGCAACAGGATGGATGCGGCCGGATCCCCAATCTTGATCACGCGGGCCCCCGGGATTCCGTTATCGTCCGCAACGGGTCCGTCTAAGATGCCCGCCGCTGACAGCGAGGTCGTGAACCGTGCATCCCAACCGCCCCGGCCCTGGCCACCGGGAAGGTGGCAGTTGGCACAATTCGCATCCAGATACGACTTGATACGCAGCGCGAGGGGCGCGGATTCGTCATCCGCCGCCACCATTTTCGGGAGGCCCTGAGTCGTGGTTACCGGACGATCAAACACCCCGAGGGCACTCAACCGTTCCAATTGGTTTATCGAAGCCCCCCCGGCCAGGATGTCCCGGTTAAGCTGACGACTGGAGAAGCCGAGCGCGTAGCCGGCTACCGGATTATGGCAGGTGAGACATTCTGAGCGCGACGGATAATGCCAGGACTGGAGGCGCGACGTCCCATTCTCAACGATGGAAATGGGCTCATCCAATCCAGCGTCCGGAACCAAATCGGCATCGGAACCATCGGCACGCCACCGGTAGGTTAGTCCGTAGAGGGAGTCGGCAGTCTTAACCATGAACCGGGTTTCGATTCGGCGACGGGTCGTCGCATCCCCGCGGACGAGGTCGAGATCAAAATGCTTTACCCAGACCGTCCCGCTGGGGAATTGCCATCCGGTCGCCTCGTCACGCGCGATCTTGGCCGAGGGATCCTGCAAGAAGAACCACCGGGTCTTGACCGCGTGATCGGACCAGAAGGGGGTTGCCACCTCGTAGGGGACGACTCCATCCGTCGGCGCCATGCGCGACAAGTCTGAGAACACACGAGTGGCGCTCAGGGTCGGAGGAAACGCCGGACCCGTCGCACTCACGTTCCGTACGAGCTTGGTGATTCGTCCGCGGGTAAGTTCGACCACCAGGATCTCCCCGGTTCCCGGATGGATGCCAAAGCTCGCCATGCCGCCAACGCCGGCGGTGGCCACCTTCCAGACCGCCGGACCTCCGGGTCCGTTGGGGGTGATCGCCCAGATGTGGCGGGACATCATGTCGCCGAACACGTACTGCCCCTGCAACTCAGGATACAGGGAGCCGCGATACACGAGTCCGCCAATGATCGACTGACCCTGAAAATTCGGGTCTCCCCCACTGCGGCTGTACGAATAGATTGGTTCAATGAACTGAAATCCTGCCGGAACCGCCCCGACGTAGGGCAGGCCGCCCTCAAAAAGCGACCAGCCGTAGTTGCCGCCCCGGACGATTCGGTTGACCTCCTCAACCCGACGCTCGCCAACATCTCCCGCATACAGGTCCCCGGTGAGGGAATCGAAGCCGATGCGATGGGGATTGCGCAGACCGAGCGCCCAGTACTCCGTTCGCACCTGGTTCGGATTGACGGGCTTGCCGTTGAAGGAGGTCGCGCCGACGAAAGGGTTATCGGACGGTATCCAATACCCGGTGCCCACGGAAGGATGCCGGTTGGGCGGAAGACTTCCCTCCCGACCGTCCACATCCAGGCGAAGAATTCCCCCGAAGAGTTCCTTGTCGATCTTCTGTGTGTTCGGGTAGGCCTCGCCTCCGCCGCCATCACCGGTGGAGACGTAGAGGTAGCCGTCCGGTCCGAAATGCAGATCGCCTCCCTGGTGGTTGTCCCGGATGTCGAGCTGGGAGAAGAGCATCTGCTCCGACTCCGGCAGGGCGTGCCACGGGTTATCCGGGTCTCGCTGAAACCGGGAGAGCGTGTTGTACATCTTGCCCTCGGTGCGGTTTGTCCGCATGTAGTAGACGTAGAAATACCCATTTTCGTCGTAGCGGGGATGGAAGGTCAGGCCCACCAGTCCGGGTTCACCCAGCGACCCGCCGAGTGCATGGGTGTCCGCCGAAATGTCCAGAAAGAGGGTCTTGTTCGGCCTAGTCAGGTTGGTGATGACGAAAATCTTGCCGAACAGGCTGGTAACGAATAGCTCGTTGGTCCGTCCCGGAGGGGTTGCAAGACCAACAATATCTTCCTTCCTCAGCGGGAAAGTGAGTCCCGGAAACGCGTCCACGACCTGGTAGTCCGCCCGGGGGGCCTCGGTCGGAAACGGCACCGGATTGAGTGCCGGATACTGCGCACGTCCGGGTTGGACCATCAAAATCATAAAGGCAGCCGCGATTGCGGACCGCCACCGAGTGTACGGGCGTTCGACCTCCATAGGAGGTAAGCGATCACGAGAAAATGGGTAAAGCACAAGAAAAATAATTTGCGCGATGGAATTTACCGTTCTGAAGAAACAGGTGTGAAGGATCATGATCTTTCCGGGGACCGACGATCTGCATGGAGCACCCCAACGGAAGATTGGGGCTTGGATGCCGTCGCTTGCCCCCGGAGTCTGTCCCTGTGCCACGCGGACGTTTTCCCCCTCCCCAGGCCGGAACGCTTGTCCCGAACCTACTAAACTGGTTCCGGGGACACGCCCGCGACCTGCCATGGCGACGCACCCTCGATCCCTACGGAATCTGGGTTTCAGAAATCATGCTGCAGCAGACGCAGGTTCGGACGGTGATTCCCTACTGGGAGCGCTGGATGGCGGCCCTGCCCGACGTCACTGCGCTGGCCAGGGCCCCGGAGGAACGCGTTCTCAAGCTCTGGGAGGGACTGGGTTATTACTCCCGCGCCCGCAACCTTCAACGTTCCGCCCGCGTCCTCGTGGAAAAATGGGGGGGCAGGATTCCGCAAAACGTTCCCAGCCTCCTCGAACTTCCCGGCATTGGACGCTACACAGCCGGTGCGATCGCCAGCATCGCCTTCAACCAACCCGCCCCCATCCTGGATGGGAACGTCATTCGTGTCCTGACGCGCCTTCATGCGCTGGGCGGTGATCCGAAATCAGTCCCTGTGAATCAACGCCTGTGGTCACTGGCGGGCGAATTGGTCACCGTCGCGGCGACCCATGGGAGCGCAGGTCACCGGCCCGCAAGCGCTGGCCCCTGTTCGGCGTTGAACCAATCGCTAATGGAACTGGGCGCCACCCTGTGCACACCTCGCGACCCCCAATGCAAACAGTGTCCGATTTCCGCGAACTGTCTGGCACGGCTGATGGACCGGACGGATTCCTATCCCGAGCCATCCCTACGCGCCCCGATTACAGTCCAACGAAAGGTGGTCGTCATCATCGAACGTTCAGGACGCTACCTCGTCCGCCAGCGGGCGCAGGAGGGAATCAACGGGGGCTTCTGGGAGTTCCCAGAGCGGGATCTCATCGCCGGGGAATCCCCGGCAGAGGTTGCCGCCACCTGGCTGGGCTCCCCGATCACCAGCCTTCTTGAGCTCAATCCCGTGCGACATTCCATCACCCGATACCGGATCCAACTGGCCGTTTTTCACCTCCGGACTCCGGATGGAAGGAGCAGAAGGGAACTCGGAACTCGCTGGGCGACCGCGGAGGAGCTCGCTGAGCTGGCGCTGACCGCGGCCCACCGCCGCATCGCCCGTCAGATCCCCGAATAAAGAGGACCATCCATCCGTGGGCTGCGGCGTTGAACCCCGTTCTCTCAAAAATCATTTCCCGATTCGCCCTCCGGGCACCCCTTCGCTAGCCTCCGCCCATGCCGGAAACCAAAGCGGCGCGCTTGGCTGAAGATCCCTGGCGCGTGTTCAAGATCATGGCGGAGTTCGTCGACTCCTTCGACACGCTTTCGCACCTCGACGCCGCAGTCACCGTGTTTGGAAGCGCCCGCACCAAGCCCGACGACGTGTATTACAAGGCCACGGTGGCAGTGACCGAGGGACTGGCCCGGCAGGGAATCGCCACGGTGACGGGCGGCGGACCGGGCATCATGGAAGCGGCCAACCGGGGCGCCTCACACGTCAAGGGAGTTCCCAGCGTCGGGCTCAACATTGAGCTCCCCTTCGAGCAAAAGGGCAACCGTTACGCCAATGTCAGCATCAACTACCACTACTTCTTCACCCGCAAGGTTTGTCTGGTGAAGTACAGCATGGGTTTCGTCTATATGCCCGGCGGCTTCGGCACCCTGGACGAACTCTTCGAGGTGGTCACGTTGGTGCAAACCCAGCGGATTCCAAGTTTCCCCATTATCCTCTTCGGAAAGGCATACTGGAAGGGACTCATCGAATGGATGAAGACCACGCTGGAGCCCGGTGGCCTGATCTCACCGGGAGATCTCGACCTGCTCCGAATCACCGATGAACCCACTGAGGCGGTGGGGTGGATCCTCGACTACCGTCGCAGCGTCGGGGTCCCCGAACAGGTGCCGTCCGCATTTCGCTGAATCCGATTCCATGTATCAGACCACGTGCCTGGACCATGGCCTCACCGTCGCCACCGCCCCCCTGCCGCACATGGCCAGTGTCGCGCTGGGAATCTGGGTGGGGGTGGGAGGGCGCCACGAGCCCGCGGAACGGAACGGGATTTCCCATTTTATCGAGCATCTGCTCTTCAAGGGCACCCACCGCCGAACGGCTGCGCAGATCTCGCAGGCCGTCGAAGGCGTTGGGGGATATCTCAACGCCTTCACCGACGAGGAACACACCTGCCTCTACGCCCGGGCCCAGGCGTCCCGGATGCCGGACCTGCTGGATGTCCTGCTGGACATGTTTTCCGACTCAAGGTTTGCCCCCCGGGAAATCGAGCGGGAGCGGGACGTCATCAAGGAGGAGATCGCCATGTACCTGGACCAACCGTCCGAACGGGTGCATGACCTGCTGAATTCTCTCCAGTTCCCCGGCCATCCGCTGGGCCGCCCCGTGATCGGAACCCCCGACACTTTGGACCGAATGCGGCGCGCCGATTTTCTCGGCTACCAGAAGTCCCACTACGTCTCCGGGGCCACCATCATCGCCGCCGCCGGACCCGTGGAACACGTGGATCTTGTCCGAAGAATCCGCAGCGCGATCGATAAGTTCCCGCCGGGCGTGCGCCCGCGCTCCGAGGCCGTTCCCCAACGCCCCGGGGGCGCCCGGGTGGAGGCGGTGTTCATGGCAACCGAGCAGGCCAACGTCAGCCTGGGCATCCGGACCTGCTCGCGCCACGACGAACGGCGGTTTGCCCTGCGCCTGCTCAATGTGGTGCTCGGCGAGAACATGAGTTCACGGCTTTTCCAGGTCATTCGGGAGAACCACGGACTCACCTACAACATTCAGAGCACCGCGAGCTTCTGGGAGGACTGCGGGGATTTGGTGATCTCGGCGGGACTGGATCCCGCGGATCTCGAAAAGACCCTTCGACTGGTCCACCGCGAACTCCATCGCCTCACGGAGAAGCCGCCCACCGCAGCCGAGTTCCGCCGCGCCCGGGATTACGTCCTCGGACAGCATGAACTGCAGTTGGAGGGGACCGAGCACCACATGATGACCCTGGGAGAACAGTGGTTGGGTTACGGACGTCTCTTCCCGCCCGGGGAGTTGTCCGCACGCCTCGCTGCGGTTACCCCCTCCCACGTCCGCCAGGCAGCCCGCGATTTCTTCCGACCGGAAAATTTCAGCCTCGCCCTCGTCAGCCCCCGCAAATCTGCCCGCGGCCTCGCCCGCCTGATCGGAGGAGCCTAGCCCGGAGTGCTGTCCGACGCCCTCTTGCATGGGCGGAATCCACGTCCGCTCCCCGGTCACCCCCGCCGGCCCTTGACGCGTTTCGCATTCCCTCGCCGGGGCCGACGTCACATGCTTCGCCCCATGTTGAATATCGGGATCATCGGCACGGGATTCATGACGGTGCAGCACCTGAAGGCGTACCGGGGGCTAGCCGGGGTTCGGGTCGCAGCGCTGTGCAATCCGAGCGGACGCCACCTCGACGGCGACTTTTCCCAGGTGGCCGGAAATGTCGGGGACAAAGATCCGCTCCGACTCGACATGACCCAGGTGCGCGCCTACCGCGATCCCGCGGCGCTCTTCGCGGACCCAGATATCCAGGCGGTGGACATCTGCACCCCGACCCGGACCCACGTGGATCTCACCCTGGCCGCCCTCGCGGCCGGGAAGCATGTCCTGCTGGAAAAGCCCATGGCCCGCACCCACGCGGAGGCCGTCCGAATCGCCGACGCGGCAGAAACTGCGGCGGCGCGCGGGGTCTTCCTCATGCCGGCGATGTGCATCCGGTTCTGGCCAGAGTACGCATGGGTAAAACAGCGCATCGTCAGCGGGGAATACGGCCGGGTACTGGACGCGCGTTTCCGTCGCGTGGCCTCGG
This sequence comes from Verrucomicrobiota bacterium, assembly GCA_039796255.1. Lineage (GTDB taxonomy): Bacteria > Verrucomicrobiota > Verrucomicrobiia > Limisphaerales > UBA9464 > UBA9464. The sequence goes on from JBDKKE010000656.1 coordinate 6,751, forward strand.
CGCCGGCCTGGGGGCACAGCCACTTTCTCCAGGGAGGGGATTCCGGGGGGGCGCTGCTCGACCTGCACGTACACGATGTGGACTTTATCCAGCACTGCTTCGGACGCCCTCAGGCGGTCTTTGCATCCGGCTACAGCAAGGTCAGCGGTGCCACCGATCACGTGGTGGCGCTCTTCCGCTACCCGGGCGGCCCCACCATCAGCGCAGAAGGAAGCTGGGGAATGGCGGAAGGCTTTCCCTTCACCATGGCTTTCACCGTCAACTTCGAGCGCGCCACGGTGGACTACGACCTCGCCCGCGGCGCCGATGCGCTGAAGGTAGCGGAGGGGGGAACCCTCCGCACGGTGACGCTGACCGAACCCGATGGCTACGCCGGAGAACTCAGACACTTCGTCGAGTCCATCAGCGCCGGCCGCGCCCCGGACCGGGTCACGCCGCGGGATGCCGCGGACGCCATCCGGATCTGCGAAGCCGAGGAGGCCTCCATCTCCGGAGGTGGCGAGGTTCTTCTGCGTTGGTAATCCAGCCTTCGGGCCGCTCGGAGGCACAGTCGGGGCAGTCAGTCTCCAGCCTTCACTACCGACCGCCGACCGTTCCGATGGATCCCTCGTTCCAGACTGGCCTCGCCCGACGCCCCGCGGCATCCTCGGCGCCTGCAAATGGAGACCACGCCCCCGTTCAACGGACTCGTCGAGTTCGCCCCCGCCTTCCGCCCCCGCAAGGGCATCACCCACGTCCTGTTCGACTTCGACGGGACCCTCTCCCTGGTCCGCCAGGGATGGCCGGACATCATGGTGCCGATGTTCGCGGAGATCATTCCCGCCATCGCCGGCGAGACCGAGGAGCAGCGCCGGCAACTCGCCTTTGAGGACATCATGCGCCTCAACGGGAAGCAGACCATCTATCAGATGATCCAACTGGCCGAGCGGGTGAAGGAACGCGGCGGGATTCCCGACGAGCCGCTCAACTACAAGCACGAGTACCTCCAGCGACTCGATCAGCGCATCCAGCACCGGGTGGCGGGCCTGCGTGACGGTTCCATCCAGCGCGACGACCTGACCGTCTTCGGCACCCGCGGCCTGATGGAGGCGCTCAGCGAACGCGGGCTTCCTCTTTATCTTGCCAGTGGGACCGACGAGCAGTTCGTGAAGGCGGAGGCCGAGGCCCTGGGCCTGACCCATTACTTCAAGGGACACATCTACGGTGCGCAGGACGACTTCCGAAAATTCAGCAAGAAGATGGTCATCGACCGGATCCTGGCCGAGAACCGGATTCCCGGGGAATCCCTGCTCGCCTTTGGTGACGGATACGTGGAAATCGAAAACACCAAACAGGTCGGCGGATGTGCTGTGGCCGTGGCGAGTGACGAGGCGAACAATGGCTCCGGCCGCTTCGACGAGTGGAAGCGCCAGCGTCTGCTGGGGGTGGGCGCCGATGTCTGCATTCCCGACTACCGCGACCTGCAGCCGCTCCTCCAGGTTCTGTTCCCGGCCTAGTCTCCCCCGCCCCATGCCCGCCCTCGATCTTCAGCGCCTCCGTGTCCAACCGCTGGCCGACCGGCGCAGCCTGACCCGGGTGGAAGACATCGTCGTGCCCCCGGAGCGCCCGCCCGCCCTTGTTCCAGAGGCGACATTGGAAATGGTCCGCCAGGCTGCGGAGCATGTCCGCAGCGCGCGGGCCCGCGGAGCGCAGGTGATCCTCATGTACGGGGCCCATCTGCTGCGCAACGGGGCGGTGCGGATCCTGACGGAACTGATGGAACAGGGCTGGATCACCCATCTGGCCACCAACGGCGCCGGAACCATCCACGACTGGGAGTATGCATGGTTGGGGCGCTCCACCGAGGGAGTGGAGGAGAATGTCGCGACGGGCACCTTCGGCACCTGGGATGAGACCGGGCGCAACATTCACTTGGCCCTGCTCGCCGGCGCCCTTCAGGGACTGGGCTACGGACGGGCATTGGGGAAGTTTATCCTGGAAGATGGATGCAGCCTGCCGTCGGAGCGGGAGCTTTCCGACATGATCTCCCAGTTCCCGGGAGATCCATTGGCAGCAGCCGCCAGCGAACTCCTGGTGGCCATGCAGCGTTTCGGCCTCGCCGAGGGCCGCCACGAAATCCATCACCGCTGGAAGGAGGCCAGCATCCTCGCGCAGGCCTGGCGCCTGGGCGTTCCGGTGACGGTCCATCCCGGCATCGGATACGACATCATTTCCTGCCACCCCATGTTCAACGGCGCCGTGATTGGCCGCGCCGCGGCCGAAGATTTCCGGTGGTTCGCCGGCGCAGTGGAGGGACTGGATGGAGGCGTGGCGATGTCCGTCGGCTCAGCGATCATGGCCCCGCAGGTCTTCGAGAAGAGCCTGAGTTGCGTCCATAACCTCCGCTTCCAGGCCGGCCGTCCCGCGGTCTCCGGCCACCAGATCTACGTCGTGGACCTCCAGGACGGCGGCGGCTGGGACTGGACCCAGGGCGAACCTCCCAAGACCAATCCCGCCTACTACCTGCGGTTCTGCAAGAGCTTCTCCCGA
>JBDKKE010000657.1:0-5653 GCA_039796255.1 Verrucomicrobiota bacterium
AATCCGTCCTGATCCGTGTCCGTAAATGGGGCGGCCATGGTGAACCACGGCAGGGGAGGTGGCATCTGCAGGGTGAAGGAGGTCCACGTTTGTCCACTGGCGCCGGGCAATTGCTGGTCCAGCAACCACGGGCCGTCCGGGGTTCGGGCGGCGAAGATTTCATAGGTGATGCCGACCGCGGTTCCGTGCAGCCAGCCGCCGGCGGCACCGGTGCCGTCCCCGAGAGCGCCCTCGATCCAGAGTCCGGGCCGGAAGGAACTCGGACGCGACGGAGCGTCGAATTCCACGAGGGTGCCAGAGGACTGCGAAGCCGTCGGAGCCGCCGTCGGGTCGGTTTGGGAGGCAACGCCCACGTTGAATTGCTGGCGAATCTCGTCCGGCGGCAGGGGATGATTGGCCGTGAATAAGGTGTCCAGGTCGCCACGGATGCGGAGCTGTCCCGACCGGTCGCCGCCGATACCCCATCCGCCCGACTCCCGTTCCGCAAACGCCGGCCAGTGGGTGACTCCGATTCCATTGGTCACCTTGAGCCCATTGACGAAAAGGCTGCTGTTGGTGGGCGTCCAGGTCAGCGCGAGGTGCGTCCAACGGTTCGAGGTGAAGGCGACCGGTGTCCGCAGCCAGGTGACCTGCTGTCCCCGAGCCTGACCCAGGAACTGCATCTCGCCCCCGCCGGGACTCACCACCCAACCCCACCAACCGGTCCGCGCCGCGCTGGGGGTGCCGGCTTCCACCAAGGGAGTGGCGGAGGTTGGGGCTGTCGGGCTTCCGACACTCCAGTCCGGACGGAGCCACAGGGAGACCGTGCCGTTGCGGACAGAGAAGTCGCCGTTGGTGTTGGACTGGCGGACGCCGAAGCGAAGGCAGGCCGGGAGATCGCTGGACAGCCGCAGCGCGGTTCCCCACGGCGATGGCACCAGGAACAGATTGGAGGCGAGGATCGGTGGATCACCGCGAAAGCCGGACAGATTGGTCGGTGATGGGAATGGCCAGACCCCAAGAATCTGCGGGACGGCGTTGGTGGGCCAGGGGGAGACATCCGGGGTTCCCACTCCGTCGGTGGTCCATCCCAGGATGGGTGGCATCGGCGCGACGGCCGCAGGCGCGCGGGAGGTGATGCTGAGGAAAAGACCCAGTCCAAGGGCGAGGCCGCAGAGTGGGTGCAGGGAGGGCGTTTGCATGAGGGCGAATTGTGGTCCCTCATCAAAGCGCTTCCCGCCCGGGCTTCACCATCGCCACATCTGACTAACAATTCCGCCGGAGGCTGGCGGAAAGCTGGGCCGCGGACTCAGCGTCCGGTCACCAGCGTCCACCATCGGCGCGGCTCATCCACGAGCAGTTCGCGGAAGAGGCGCTGCACCTCCGCCGCGCGCGGTTCTTCCAGCCGCTGACACAGCCAGAAGGCGACCACAAAGGAGACGGAGACCAGTGCGAAGTAGAGGCTGTAGCGGTTCCAGGCGAATCCAAGCAGGAACCCCTGGCGCGCGCCCACTGCGTCGAGCAGCAGCCCCCACAGGACCGGGGACAAACCCAGCGTGCTCTGCCAGACCACCATGAAGAGGGCAAAGAAATGATTCCGGCCCAGGCGTGGGACGATCTCCATGGCGAGCCGGTTGTTGGCGGCGGAGAACAGCGCGTTCACCAATCCCAGGAGCATCATGAGCGGCACCGCCAGGGCGACCGTCGTTTTCAGCGCCCCGCCGGCGACGAGCCACCAGCCGGCGCCGATGACAAATCCGATCACCATGGAGAAGGCCAGCATCGGCTTGCTTCCCAGTCGATCGAGCCGCGGACCGGCCAGCCATGGCGAGGCCACCCCACCGATGAAGGACAGGGACATCAGATAAAGAATCCGGTCCTCGGGAAGACTCGCACCCATTTTGAGGAAGGTGACGACAAAGGTGGTCAGCCCGCCGTAGGCCACCGACCAGGCGATGTTAACCCGAAGCAGTTTTCGGAATGGGGGGTGCGCAGCGATTTCCCGCCAGGGCACGCGCCCGCTGCCGCCCTCGGGTTCCGGCGGTGGCGGGACATCGGGAATCCGCTTGAGGCAGGGCAGGCTCAGCGCTCCGGTGACGGCCGCGAAAAAGAAGATGGTCGAGAACTGCCCGGCGCCTCCGTTCGCGCCCAGAACGATTCCCGAGATGGCAAAGGTCACCACGCTGGCGGCATTCATGCACACCTGGTCGCGGGCGAAGTGGCGTCCGCGCAAGGCCGTTGGAACCAGTTCCGTCACCCAGGGTAGCCAGGCGGCGCTGGCGATGCCGCGGGAGACGTTGAAGGCCAGGAGAAGGGACAACAGCAACACCAGGCGCGTGGGGGCGTCCAGAAAGGACGTCGTGATCGGGACCAGGGCGATCAGGAAGATCACTCCCACCCGAATCGACCAGCCGCTCAGAACAAACTTCCGGTATCCGACGCGGTTGACGAACCGGGCGGCCGGCAGTTGGGCGATCACCAGGAGCGGCATCATGCCGGCCAGGATTCCCAGGACGGTCGCCGTTGCCCCGAGCGACTTGGCATACAGGACCATGGGGCTGCCCAGCACCGGCTGGAAGGAGAGCGCGTTGAGCGCTGAAAACCAGTACATCGGGGCCAGCGCCGCCGGAAGGCGCAGCGGCGCGGATTCCGGGGGCGGGGATGTGCCGGCTTCGTTCACTGGGGACACCATGCGTGGTCACCGTCCCCGGAGTCCATCCCGGGTGAACCCCGGAGGTTGACGGGGGATTTCACCACAGAGGCACAGAGACACAGAGATACCGAACGGGATCCAAAGGGGAGAAGGACTTTGGGCTATCGAGAAATTTGGGCGCAGTGATTGGGCTTGGGATCCTGGTCCGTTGTGGGCAATCGCCATCCGGACATCCATTCAGGTTCCCTTCCTCCTCTATGTCTCTGTTCCTCGGTGGTTCATTCCTCTCCGCCGCCGGTGCGCATCGACGCCGGACTGGAGTGCCGCCAGTTCTTCCCGCGCCACCGGCGCATAGTCGTACCGCTCAATGAAAGTACGTCCCTGCTGGGCCTGGCGCAGGCGCGCTGGTTCGTTGTCCAGCCAGTAGAGCACCCGTTCGGCACAGCGAGCGGCGTCGCCCAGGGGCACCAGGTCCAGTTGGCCGGGGAAGACATGGTCGAAGATGGGCAGATGCATCGCGACCACCGGCATTCCGAAGCCAAGGCATTCCGTCACCGAAAGACCCCAGCCTTCCTCCCGGGAAAGGCTCAAACCCACGCGACAACGGGTCATCAGGCGGTTTTTCTCCGCATCGGGAATTCCTCCGGTAAAGCGGATGCGCTCCGCCAGTCCGGCATCGGCGCACCGCCGCTCCAGTTCGGCGCGGTCCGGCCCTTCGCCAATCACCAACAGGCGGGCGTCGGGCTTGCGCGTGCAAACCGCCTTCCACAGCGCCGGCACGTCGAAGACGCCCTTGTGACGATGGACCCGTCCCAGCAGGACGGCGTCAAACTCCTTGGGGCTGTCCGCGCTGTACGGCACCTCGGAGAAGTCGAGCCCATAGCCGACCACCGCCGTGCTGCGCGGCGTGAGTCCGAGTCGCCGTTCCAAGCGGGCGAAGTCGGCGGCGACGGGCGGGGTACTGCAAAGGATGACGTCCGCCCGTCGATTGAGCAGGCGAACGCTCCACCGCTCGGAGAGGAGGAATAAACGGTCAAACAGCCCCGAGCGGCTCGCCTGCGCGTCCAAAACGTGATGAACCTTTGCTGCAAAGGCTGAGTTTAACCGCCGGGCGATGACTTTGGCGGGGTAGGTCTCAAATACGGCCTGTCCGCAGGCGTAAACCACATCGTACTCGGAGGGAATCTTCGCGAAACTGGCGGTAACCATTCTCCACGCATATGGGAGAAAGTATCTCCAAGTCTGACGGAGGTAGCTCGTGGCGTCGAAAATGTTGTCTGAGCTGACGAGCTTCGACTGAGGATAAAGGTCGCGAAACACGGGCCACGCCGCCCGGGCGACGAAGAAGTCCACCGCGTGGCCCTGATCAATCCAGTGCTTGGCGACGCCGGCGAAGTGCCGTTGGACGCCAGAAACGGACCTGCCATCGAGGGCGGTGTTGTAGACGATCAGGATGCGCACTGGACGGTGACCATGCCGGCGAGGGCGGGGAGGCATCAAGGATGATGGCGCCTCCGCCGCGTTTGACTCGTGGCAGTTGGTTGGCAGAGTCCCTTCGCAAGCGAATTGAATGAAGCATCCCTACCACAATCTGCTTTCCCGCATCGCGTTCTGCGTTGAGCGCAACGGGTTCGCAGAGGTTTTTTTGATCCCCTTCCGCATGGGGATCAGTCCTCTGCTGATTCCCCTCCTTCCAAAGCGGGAGATTCCGTTTGATGGACGGCTTTATCCCTACTTCTACCATCGCTACAATGTCACGTGGGCCAACGAGCGGGCGATTGAGATTCCGGTCGCGCGTGCATGCTTGGATGGCGTCCATCCGGGACAGATTTTAGAGATTGGAAACGTTCTTTCGCACTACGGCTCCTCCGATCACGTGGTTCTCGATAAGTTCGAAACGGGTTCTGGGGTGGTGAACGAAGACATTTTGACATGGGAGCCCAGGCGGAAGTTTGAGGTGATCATTTCCATTTCCACCTTTGAACACATCGGTTTTGACGACGAAGAGAAGGATGGAACGGGTCAGAAGATTTTGAGCGCGATTCAGCGGTGTCGTGAATTCCTCCATCCTGGAGGACGCCTGATCCTGACCGCAGCGGGCGGCTACAATCCGGCCTTCGATGCATTGGTGGGTGGCAACAGGTTTGGTGCGACTCGAAATCATCTTTACCGTCGGGTTACTCGCGGCAAGTGGGAGCCATGCGACGAGGCGGGCTACCTTTCGGCCCGCTACAATCATCCATACGCGTTTGGCAATGCCGTCGTGGTGGCTGAGTTCTCGGCATTGACGGAATCAGAGAAGTTTCCTCGGCCTGTCTGACCTTCAAAAATGAATCAAGCATCTAAAGGAGTGGAAGAGATCCGACGGTTGAACGTGGGTTGCGGACTTGATCTGCGTGCCGGTTGGATCAACCTGGACATGGTGGATTACGGAGGAAATGCCATCTGTGACTTGAACCGATACCCCTGGCCTTTTCCTGACTCGCATTTCGATGAGGTGCTCGCCAGCCACATTCTGGAGCACATGGCAAATTTCAATGCCGTTATCACGGAGATCTGGCGAGTTTCCAAGCCTGGAGCATTGATTGTGGTTCGTGTCCCGTTTTTCCTCAGCACCAAGTACTATTCCGAACCAGATCATCGAATTCCCTTCGGAATTCGTTCTTTTGACAATTATGAGGACTTTACCGGGAGGCGATTGAAGTTCTATGAGCGTTGGAAGCTGGGACATCGCACCAACTACGGGTCACCGGCACGGTTCCGCATCGAAGAGAAGCGTTTCCATTTTTCCAACTTCCCTCTGCTGCGGTGGATTGGTTGGTTTATGAATCTGGAGCCTGTTCTGTATGAGCGCTTCTTCGCGACGTGGTTGACCCCTGAAGAAGTGTGGTTTCGTGTCCGCGTGAGTAAGTGATCGTTTCTCGATGTAAATTTTGGTTGATTTCAAGCAAAAGAGCCGCAGGGAAAGAGAGGGGAAAGCGGCGCGGATCGGGGAGTAACAGGAAAAAGCGTGCCTGGGCG
>JBDKKE010000658.1:0-3869 GCA_039796255.1 Verrucomicrobiota bacterium
CTGCCAGAGGCGATTCGCCGGGTGGTGTTGTCGGTGGATCGTATTGCGTGGGCGAGGGCGGGCAGGTTGGCGTTGGGAAGCGCTTGTGCGGAGGCTTTCGCTTCGTCGATAAGGTATCCCAGGCCTCCTTCAGGGTCCTGGCTTTCGTAGATTTGGATGGCAGGGGCGCCCTCGGTGACGTTTCGCCATTCGAAGGCCAGTTCGAGTTTTGCGTTGTGGTGGAGATTTTGCAGCCCTTGGAGGTCCAGCCAGAGGCGCGAGAAGTCCTCCAGGTCGCGGATGTTTTTAATGGTGCCGTCGGTATGGTCCTGCACCGCGGGATCAAAGCCCTCTGGATCCACGGAGCCGGCCGAAATGTCGTTGTCGTTGTTTACCCAGAAGCGGTACGGGCGTTCGTCGCTGGTGGCGTCCGTGGCATCGAAGCGAATGACTCCGTCGCGGTCCGTATCCACGGCAAGCATCGGCTTTTTGAGCACCCGGAGGGTCGCTTTCCGCGTGGTAAAGGTGTCGGATTCAATGGCGCGATCTTTTCCGAGCAGAGGCTTCAGGGGGTTGCCTTCGACGATCACAAACCCAGACGGCTTATCAGCGTGCGCCGGGAGGACTTCAGCGGAGTAGGTATTGAACTTGGTTGGGTTTCCCTTGAAGGCGGGGGGAGTGGTGAGAGTGATTTCGTGGGAACTTCCGGGTGCCAGGAGCAGGTCGCGGGCAAGCATTATGGACGCGGAGGTTCCGCCCAGATCGACGTCCATCATCTCAATACCGCCGAAGGCCATCCCCGGCGCGTGGCATTGGTAGCATTCGCCGACCTTTTCCCGCAGGACGCCACTGGTACGCAGGCGCACCGGAACCATGTCGCGTATCTGGGACGCCATGGTGGGATTGGCGACCAGTGGGTCGATGCCCAGAAGTTTCTCAATAAAATCGCTGATTCCGTCGCCATCGGTGTCCTTGGAGTCGTAACGGGTCCGGTCCTTGAGTTCCGCCAGGTCCAGGATTCCGTCATTGTCCTCATCCTGAATGGAGATGCTCGGCGTCAGCGGGTCCATGTCGTGATCCAATTCAAAAGAGTCGGGGAATCCATCCTGATCGCAGTCCAGGGGCGGGAGCGCAATGGCCGTGGAATCTCGAATTTGGAGGGGGACGTAGGGGCGGGACTGCTTCGCGGAATTCAGCGCGGAGGCCATTTGGTCCGGATGATACCGCAGGACGAGGAGGTTTGGGGTTTTCTCCACCCGACTGTCGGGCGTCGCTTTGATGGTCAGGGTGGTGCTTCGGATGTTGGACCCGGACGGGGGTTTTGCGTCAATGGTTACGTCCACGAAATGGAGTCCTGTATCGTCAAGCCCTCGGGCGGACGCCCCGGTGATGGTGACATCGGTTTCCGGGTTGGCGGTTCCCGAAAGGATGAACCGAACCGTGGTTCCGACAATCAACTTCGGATCGGTGGCTGCCGCCGTCACCTTGACCGCGATCTGGCCTCCTTCGACGACATGTTCCGCCGTGGACTGGAGGCTGACCAAGTTCCAGCGATCCAGGAATGGCACCTCATGGGATTGCTGCGCAGCGGTACCCGGGGCGAGTATCAATGTGGCTCCTTTGACTTCCGCCGAGGGCAGGGTGGCCTTGATTCCCACTGTCATGCGGAACGCGCCTTTGGGAATCACGAGAGTCGGCCCCGGCCTGGTCAGGGACACCCCGTTGACCGACAGCAGGTAGCTCGCCCCCTGCGTCGCCAGTTTGGGATCATCGAACGAAAGGACCTGGCCGGAAGTCTTGAGGATCCTCTGTCCGGACACCTTGTACGGGAGGGACATATCCGCCAGGACTGTTCCGAAGCGGGTGATCTGGATCAAGCCCTCGGGTCCGTCTGCTCCAGCCACGGAGGTGGGGTGGATCAGTTGGCTGCGCCATTTGGATGGGTTGGAGTCGTCGATGGATACCGTGGCTGTGTTTTCGGCGCCGATCAGGTAGTCCAATGAGCCCGCGATGGTGACCTGAACGGTTTCGAGGGTTTCGAGAAGGGTGTCGGCGATGGGTTTGACGTCCACCCACGCCTCGTTGCTCCCGGCGGGAATGGTCACCGAGCCGGACAGCGCTTCGTAGTCGGCGGGATGGATGGTGTAGTTCTTGTCTCCCGGTTGGGCGCTGCCGCCCACGTGGTAGAGGACGGTCAGGGGGCGGGCGCTTCCACCGGCGCGGATGAACTTGAAACGCCCCATGGAGAGCCCCTTCTCTTCCGCCATCGCATCGTCTGCGATGACCGTCACCACGGGTGGTTCGATGTCCGCGATGGTCACGGTTGCCGTTCCCTGGGCGGATTCGGTGGTGTAGGCGGTGGCGGCGGGCGCGATTTCCACCTTGAGCAGTTTTTGTCCGGTGAGTTTTCGATTGTTGAGTGGAATGACCGGCACCCGCGCCCGGATTTCTCCCGCCGGAATGGTGATCGAGGTGGGAATAGGCTGAACATCGGCTTTCTCAATGGCGGTGTTTGCCCCGGCCAATCGGAGGCCCACGAGCAGGGGAAGCTCGGTGAGTCCGGAGCGCCGCACTTCGAACTCGCCGAGATTGGTGCGCCCGTACTCCGGCTCACTGGCGTCCGGGTCCGTGGCCCGGATGGCTACTGACGGAAGGTCCCGGTCCTGAATGACCATCTGTGCGGTGCGGACAGTATCCAGATCGTAGAAGGCTCCGCGTTTGACGGTCAGGATGACGGACTCGTCCTTCTCATCCCTGCCATCCAGCAGCGGAGTGACGGGTAGTTCGAGTTCAGCGCGTCCGGCAGGGATCGTCACTCGGCCAGGCAGTTCGGTGTAGTCGTACCCATTGACCGTGGGACCGGTGAGCTCGATGTCGACCTCCAGGGGTTGGGCGCTGGATCCCGAACGTTTCAGGATGAACTTCGCACCGGTAGTCCCTTCAGCAATGTTGACTGTCGATGCTCGCACCGAGATCTCTGGCCTGGGATTCGCGACGGAGGGATCCAGATCGTACATGAATTCGGCCACGTTGAAGAACCCATCCGAATCCTTGTCGGCGAGGCCATCCTCCTTCTGTGGGTTCAGGCCGTTCTGCACCTCCCATCCGTCCGGCATTCCGTCCCCATCGGAGTCCGCACTGCTAAGATTGGTCTGGGACACCCGCTTCTCGTACTCGTCGCTCAATCCGTCCTGATCGGTGTCCGTAAACCGGGCGGCCAGGGTGAACCACGGCAGAGGTGGTGGCGACTGCAGGGTGAAGGAGGTCCACGTCTGTCCACTGGCACCGGGCAATTGCTGGTCCAGCGACCATGGGCCGTCCGGGGTTCGAGCGGCGAAGATTTCATACGTGATGCCGACCGCAGTTCCGTGCAGCCAGCCGCCGGCGGCACCGGTGCCGGCCCCGAGGGCGCCCTCGATCCAGAGTCCGGGCCGGAAGGAACTCGGACGCGACGGAGCGTCGAATTCCACAAGGGTGCCCGAGGACTGGGAAGCCGACGGAGCCGCCGTTGGGTCGGTCTGGGAGGCAACGCCCACGTTGAATTGCTGGCGAATCTCGTCCGGCGGCAGGGGATGATTGGCCGTGAACACGGTGTCCAGGTCGCCGCGGATGCGGAGCTGTCCCGACCGGTCACCGCCGACACCCCATCCGTCCGACACCCGTTCCGCCAACGCCGGCCAGTGGGTGACCCCGGTTCCATTGGTCACCTTGAGCCCGTTGACGAAGAGGCTGCTGTTGGTGGGCGTCCAGGTCAGCGCGAGGTGCGTCCAACGGTTCGAGGTGAAGGCGACCGGTGTCCGCAGCCAGGTTACCTGCTGTCCCCGAGCCTGACCCAGGAACTGCATCTCGCCCCCGCCAGGACTCACCACCCAACCCCACCATCCGGTCCG
>JBDKKE010000659.1:0-6013 GCA_039796255.1 Verrucomicrobiota bacterium
CGCAGGCGATGCGCCAGGGGGAACGGTGCTCCTCGCTCACCTGCCGGGCCGGCCAGCGGAACTGTTGATCAAGGCCAACGAACTGGTCGCGGGTGAGCTGCCCCTGAAATTCAACACCCCAGTCTGGATTGCCTTCGCCGGTCTGGAGCAGGTGCGGCTTGAGGTCCTTCCGGCCCCCACCGCCCCTGCCCCCCCCACGCCGCCCTCAAATGATTCACCGCAGGAACCTCCGGCTCCCGGTTCAACGCCACCGCAATGAACGACGCCAGCGCATTAACCACCGCCGGAGTGTCCGCGAATGCGGGCGCCTTTTTGACCACGCGCTGGACGCGGGTGTTGGCTGCCCGCGGCGATACTCCCGAGGCGCGGATTGCGCTGGGCGAACTGTGCGCGGCGTACTGGGAACCGGTGTTCCGCTTCCTGCGCCGCGAGGGACGTGACGAGGACGTCGCACGGGAGCTGACCCAGGAATTCGTGGCGCGCCTGCTCGCCGGCGGAGGCTTCGCCGGTGCAACGCCGGAGCGGGGCCGGTTCCGGTCGTTCCTGCTCGGCGCGCTCAAGCATTTCCTTGCGGACGTCCGGGAACACCGCCGCGCCGCGAAGCGCGGCGGGGGTGTCGTGGCGGAGACGCTGTCCGCACCCACCGACACCTCGCCGGGTCTCGACGTGCTGCAACCCCCGGCGACATTGCCCGACGCCGAGTTCGACCGGCAGTGGGCGTATGCCGTGATGGCGCGTGCGCTGACGACGGTGGGAGCGGAGTTTGAGGCGGCGGGTCGCGCGGAACAGTTTGCCGCGCTGAAGCCCTGGCTGGTCGGCGACGCGGCAGCGCTTTCGCAGGCGGAGGCGGCGCGTCGCCTTGGGCTCAATGAAGGCGCGGTCAAAGTCGCGATTCACCGGCTGCGGAAGCGGTTCCGCGACGTCGTTCGCAGCGAAGTCGCCCAGACTGTTCCGGCGGCCTCCGACGTGGATGAGGAGCTGCGCTATCTGGTCGCCGTGCTGTCAGGGAATTGAGAGTGAGGACAGGGACCGTGATCAGTGATCAGTGATCGGTGGTCAGTGATCGGTAATTGGTAATTCGTAATCGGTGATGAGTGATCAGTGGTCGGCCCAGTGCCCAGTCGTTCGTAATCTGCAGCCCTTCTTCATTCTTCATTCCGCCTTCTGCCTTCCTCCTTCTGCCTTCTGCCTTGTCGGGTTGCCTTAGGCTTCTCGAAGGGCGGCTTGGAACCCGGGGTCCTGGGCGGTTTGCTCCATTCGCTGGAAGTGTCGGGAAGCGTAGGCGGCGAAATCGAAGTCGAGATCGGACACCACGCCCTGCACCACCGCCCACATCGCCTCGCGGAAGTCGGACATGAAGCGCATGAGTTCGAGCGCTGCCATCCCTTCCTCCGACGCCTCGCCAAGGTAAGCGGCCAACAGCAACGCCCGGCCGTCTGCATCGAGCTCGTGGTTGATCGCGAAGTTGGCCAGATCGAAGTAGGGGTCCCCCATGCCCGCGTACTCCCAGTCCACAATCCGGAGACGATCACCGCCGTCGATGAAGTTCGCCGTGAGCAGGTCGTTGTGACACGGCCTGGGCTCCTGGCGCGCCCGGAGACGCGTAATGCGGCGAGCCGTGTCGTGCGCCGACGCAAACGCGCCGGGCAAGGTCGCGCCGCGCGCGAGGGCCGTGTCCCGATAGGTCTCCACCACCTCCAGCGCGTGAAACCGTCCCGGGATCGGGGACCCTTCGTGAACCGCGCGCAGCGCCGACGCTACCCGCACCAACTGCGCAGGCTCGCGGAGGAGTTCCTGGGACGGTGTCGAACCACCAATGAATCCAGTCACCAGCCACCCCTCGGGCTCAATGAAACGAAACACGTCGGGGCCGACACCCACCGACGCCGCTGCCCGCGTCGCCTCCAACTCAACCCGGCGGACGATGCCCAGCGCCTCCGTGTTCCTCCCGGCAACGCGGAGCACGAACACCCCATCGCGACGGGTCACCTTGAGGTTGTGGTTCGTAATGCCGCCGCCCAGCACTTCCCACTCGGAGGCTCCGTCCGGCCAGACCCTCGCGACGGCCTCGCCCATCCGGATAAGTTGGTCACCAGTCATGGATGATTCGGACAGCTGGGGATCGACTTCCAGAAGCCGATCCCCAGCCGCGAGTGAAGGCGCCTACGCCAGGTCAAAGCGATCCAGGTTCATCACCTTGTTCCAGGCCGCGATGAAGTCGTGGATGAACTTCTTCTCGGCATCCGCGCTTCCGTAGACTTCCGCCAGGGCGCGAAGCTGGGAGTTGGAACCGAAGACCAGGTCCACACGCGTGCCGGTCCACTGAAGCTCACCCGTCCGGCGATCGCGCCCCTCATACAGGCCTGGGTCGTTGGGGAGCGGCTTCCACTCCGTGCCCATGTTGAGCAGGTTGACGAAGAAGTCGTTGGACAGGACTTCCGGTCGGCGGGTGAAGACTCCGTGCGGTGTTCCACCATGGTTGGTCTTCAGCACGCGCAGGCCACCGACCAGCACCGTCATCTCGGGGGCGGTGAGGGTGAGCAACTGTGCCTTGTCGATCAGCAACGACTCGGCCGGCAGGGCATACCGGCCCTTGAGGTAGTTGCGGAAACCGTCCGCGATGGGTTCGAGAACGGCAAACGACTCCACGTCGGTCTGCTCCTGCGAGGCATCCATGCGTCCCGGGGTGAAGGGAACCACGACCACATGACCCGCATTCTTCGCGGCCACCTCAATGGCCGCGCAGCCAGCGAGAACGATCAGGTCCGCCAGCGAGACCCGTTTGCCGCCGTCCGCTGCGCCATTGAACGCCTTCTGAATGCCCTCCAACGCGTCAAGCACCCTGGTCAGTTGGGCCGGATGATTGGCGGCCCAGAACTTCTGCGGAGCCAGGCGAAGGCGGGCACCGTTCGCGCCACCGCGTTTGTCGGATCCACGGAAGGTGGATGCGGACGCCCAGGCAACGGAGACCCACTCCGAGACCGACACTCCGGACGCCAAGATCTGGCCCTTGAGCGAGGCAATGTCCTGCGCATTGACCAACGGGTGATTCACAGCGGGGATGGGGTCCTGCCAGATGAGTTCCTCGGCGGGAACCTCAGTTCCGAGGTAACGGACACGCGGCCCCATGTCGCGATGCGTCAGCTTGAACCACGCCCGCGCAAAGGCGTCGGCAAATTGATCGGGATTCGCGAGGAAACGCCGGGAGATCTTCTCGTAGGCAGGGTCGAACCGCAGGGAGAGGTCCGTGGTCAGCATGGACGGCGCGATCCGCTTCGAGGCGTCGTGGGCGTGCGGCACGGTGCCGGCACCGGCGCCGTCCTTGGGTCTCCACTGATGCGCGCCGGCGGGGCTCTTGGTGAGTTCCCATTCATAGTTGAACAGGTTCTCGAAGAAATGGTTGCTCCACTGGGTGGGGGTGGAGGTCCAGGTGACCTCCAATCCGCTGGTGATGGCGTCGCCGCCCTTACCGGTGCCAAAGCTGCTCTTCCAGCCCAGACCCTGCTCTTCCAGTCCGGCCGCCTCGGGCTCGGGACCCACATGGGAGGCCGGGCCGGCGCCATGGGTTTTCCCAAAGGTGTGTCCGCCGGCGATGAGCGCCACCGTCTCCTCATCATTCATCGCCATGCGGGCGAAGGTCTCGCGGATGTCCCGGGCGGCGGCGATCGGATCGGGATTGCCGTTGGGGCCTTCCGGGTTGACGTAGATCAGCCCCATCTGAACGGCGGCCAGCGGTTTCTCCAGATCCCGCTCACCGGTGTAGCGCTTGTCGCCGCCCAGCCAGGTCCTCTCCGATCCCCAATAGACATCCTGATCCGGTTCCCAGACATCCGCGCGACCGCCTCCGAACCCGAACGTCTTAAAGCCCATCGTTTCCAGGGCGACGTTCCCCGTCAGAATCATCAGGTCGGCCCAGGAAATCTTCCGCCCATACTTCCGCTTGATCGGCCAGAGCAGGTGACGCGCCTTGTCCAGACTCACGTTGTCCGGCCAGCTGTTGAGCGGCGAAAAGCGCTGCTGCCCCCGGCCGCCGCCGCCGCGGCCGTCACCGGTGCGGTAGGTACCGGCGCTGTGCCATGCCATGCGGATGAACAGCGGCCCGTAATGGCCGAAGTCCGCCGGCCACCAGTCCTGGGAGTCGGTCATCAGCGCCGCGAGATCCCGCTTCACCGCGTCCAGATCCAGGCTCTTGAACTCCTCCGCATAATTGAAGTCCTCGCCCATGGGATCGGACTTGGACGAATGCTGCTGCAGCAGTTCGATCTTCAACTGGTTCGGCCACCAGTCACGGTTGGAGGTGCCGCCGCCGGCGGCGGCATGGTTGAACGGGCATTTGGCTTCGGTGGACATGGATTTTCTCCTGGGAATGCGGGATTAAAGTTCGGCCGATCGCACGGCGGGCCGGCGGCGGCCTTCGCTCGAAGACTTGCCGACAAGCCCTTGCCCTGCGTCGTGTGTCTGACAGCTAATCCACCCGAGTGCCATCGTTGAAATACTTTGTTCCTGTGGTCACCATAGGAAACGCCTATGGAGATGCATCAGCTTCGATACGTCGTGGCCGTTGCCCGGACGGGAAACTTCTCCCGCGCCGCCGAGCAGTGCCACGTGGCCCAGCCGTCGTTGAGCCAGCAGATCCAGAAGCTGGAGGCGGAATTGGGCGAACGCCTGTTCGACCGCATGAAACGCGAGGTCCGGCTCACACCCCACGGGGAGGCATTTCTGCGGCACGCGGTCAGCATTCTCGAGGAAGTGGACACGGCGAAGCGCGAGGCGGCGGATTCGCGTGACCTCCTGCGGGGCACTCTGACTCTGGGCGTGCTGCCGACCGTGGCTCCCTACCTGCTGCCCGAGGTCATGATCCAGTTCACGGAGGAGTTTCCCGGCGTCGAGATGATCATTGAGGAGGACACCACGGCGCGGCTGCTCAAACTGGCGCACGCCTACGACATCGACTTCGCCCTGGCCAGCGAACCGATTCAGGACCCGCGACTGGAGACGTGCGCCCTGTTCTCCGAGGAACTGCTGCTGGCGCTTCCACCCCGGCATCCCCTGACGCGCAAACGCACCGTGGCGCTCGCCGACCTGCAGTCAGAACCCTTGATCGTCATGAAGGAAGGCCACTGCCTTGGCGATCAGGTGCTGGGGTTCTGTGAGGGTCGCGACTTCAAGCCACGCATCAGTTTCCGGAGTGCCCAACTCGACACGGTGCAGGCCCTGGTCCACGCCGGATTGGGAATCTCGCTGATTCCCGCCATGGCCATGCGCAATGGACGCGAGGACGCGCCGGTTTATCGCCCGCTCCAGTCCCCCAGACCGAAGCGCGAAATCGTCGCCGTCTGGCCGAAACAGCGTCCACCCGGTCGGGCCGCGAAGGAGTTCCTCAAGATCGTCTCCGCACGATTCGGCAAAGCCCGTCGCTCTCCCTGATGAGGCACGGGAAGCCCCATCGGAGGGACGAGATTTTCGAGTCCCTAACTGATCCCGCCATTTCGGAGGGGCGAGATTTTCGAGTCCCTAACTGATCCCGCCCTGCGTGTGGAGTCCTTGAGGGGAACGAGGGAAGGGTTGGGCGTGTGGGCTTCCCGCGATCCCCGTTGGGTTGTGCCGGGACGCAACGGGGAGATTGGGGACTCGTAAAACTCGTCCCTCCGATAATCGTCCTCCGTTGAACGGAGGGGGGCGAGATTTTCGAGTCCCTGACTGATCCCGCCCTGCGTGTGGAGTCCTTGAGGGGAACGAGGGAAGGGTTGGGCGAGTGGGCTTCCCGCGATCCCCGTTGGGTTGTGCCGGGACGTAAGCGGAGGAGGTTGGGGACTCGTAAAACTCGTCCCTCCGATGGGTTGAGGATTGGGGACTCGTAAAACTCGGCCCTCCGTTGAACGGGGGGGAGATCAGACTTCTTCCAGCGGGACGGTGGCGTCGCCGAACGTTCCCGGACGGACATTCATTTTGTCCATGAGGGAGAGGTAGAGGCGGCACATCTGGCGATTGGGCTTTTCCTTGTAGTCCAGGA
>JBDKKE010000660.1:0-3635 GCA_039796255.1 Verrucomicrobiota bacterium
GCCGCTCCGACTCCAGTCCGTCGCGGGTCGCGTCCAGCTGTCCTGAGCGCTGGCGCAATTCCAGTTCCTGCTGGGACAGACGTTCCAACTGCCGATTGACCAGCGACTCCCGCTCCGCAATTCGGCGCTCGTCAGCGGACAGCACTTCCCGCTGCGCGGAAAACGACTGCGTCAGGTCCACCCGCTCCCGGCCAAGCTGCTCCTGGGCTGCCACCCGGGCCGTCAGTCCGGCGGCCTCCCCATCCCGGCGCAACTGTTCCCGCAGGTCGCGCTCGCGGCCGGCCAGCTCGGCCCGCAACGCGCGCTCCTTGAGTCGGCCATAGGCGAAGCAGACGCCAAAACCCGCCGCGCCCGCCGCCAGGGCGGGCAGGATGGAATCCAGTACCATGTTAATCAATCGGGGAGCCCGCGGCACCGGTGGGTGCAGGACGGGGTCAGGACAAAATCAAGTTGGGCATCGTGCGGTTCGGTGGGCAGGTGGACGAGCAACTGTTCGTCCCGTCCGACTCCGCACCGCACCGCCGGTGAGGCTTTCAGCAATCGGTCGTAGAACCCTCCACCCCGACCCAGCCGCCAGCCTTCCTTGGTAAAGGCTAGCCCGGGAACGACGATCAAGTCCAGTGCCGCCAGCGGCACCGGAAGGCAGTCCGGCCCCGGCTCCCGAACCCCAAACCGGCCGGAAACGAGGTCGCGCTCCGGATGGACGATTTCCCGCGCCGCGTAGGTACCGGACGCCGCGTCAAACACCGGAAGTGCCACCTGCCGTCCCGACGCCAGGGCCGCGTCAACCAGGGGCCACAGATCCGGTTCATCGCGAAGTGGCGAAAAGAGGAGGACCGTCCGCGCCACCCGCCACACCTCCAGGTCCGTGAGCCGTTCGCCAATGCGGCCGGATTCCCCGGGCCGCGAAGCGGGATCCAGCGCGGCCAACCGCGCGCGGATCCAGGACCGGAGTTCAGCCTTGCCGGGTTCGTTCATGGCCTGCGGGGTGGACTTGCCGCAGCGGCGGTCAGAGCGCGCCAGCGCTCCACCCGCTCCTTGATCTTCTTCTCCACCCCCTGCTCTCCCGGTTCGTAGTACCGCCGGGAAGCGCCGAGATGATCCTGGGGGACAAAGTGGCCCGGATGATCGTGGGGATAGGTATAACCAACGCCATGGCCCAGGCGCTCGGAGCCCGCGTAGTGGCCATCCCTCAAGTGCGCCGGAACCGGAAGCGTCCGTCCGCTGCGCACATCGGCCAGGGCGGCATCAATGGCGCTGACCACCGTATTGCTCTTGTTGGCCGTGGCGATGTACAGGGCCGCCTCGGCCAGGGGAATGCGCGCTTCCGGCCATCCCACCGTCTCCGCGACCTGGCAGGCGGCATTGGCCAACACCAGGGCCATGGGATCCGCCAGGCCGACATCCTCCGCCGAATGAATGAGAATGCGACGGGCTATGAAGCGCGGGTCCTCGCCGGCGTGGATCATCTTGGCCAGCCAGTAAAGCGTGGCGTCCGGATCCGATCCGCGCATGGATTTGATGAAGGCGCTGATGGTGTCGTAGTGCGCGTCGCCATCGCCGTCGTACACCACCGCCTTCTTCTGGATGCTCTGTTCCGCGGTTGCCAGGTCGAGGACGATGACGCCGTCCGCCCGGGGCGGAGTGGTCAGCGCAGCAATCTCCAGGGCATTTAGTGCCTTGCGGGCATCCCCGTCGGACATGATGGCCAGATGGCGCAGGGCCGCCTCGTCGGCCTCAATTCGCAGGTAGCCGAGACCACGCTCGGCATCCCCCAACGCCCGGTGCATCAAACGCAGCAGGTCTTCCCCGTTGAGCGGCTGCAGCTCGAAGACCTGCGAACGGGAGACCAGGGGCGAATTGACGAAGAAAAAGGGATTGTGGGTGGTCGCGCCGATCAACTTCACCACCCCGCTTTCCACGTCCGGCAACAGGACATCCTGTTGCGCCTTGTTGAAGCGGTGGATCTCGTCAATGAACAACAGGGTCGGCTGTCCCGTGTTGACCAGTCGGTTGGCCGCCCCACCCAGGACCCGGCGCATGTCGGCGACATTGGATTCAACCCCATTCAACCGCTCAAACCGGGCGCGGGTCTGGTTGGCAATGATCTGCGCCAGCGAGGTCTTTCCGGTTCCCGGGGGGCCGAAGAAGATCAGTGACTGGACGCGATCCGCCTCAATGGCCCTCCGCAGCAACTGTCCCGGAGCCAGGATGTGCGACTGCCCCGCATATTCGTCCAACGTCCGCGGACGCATCCGGGCAGCCAGCGGAGCCGACGCATTTCCACGCGGCAACTCACCCGGCGTACCGGCAGACGCGTCTGGAGCGCTCTCGCCGTCCGCTTCAGTACCAAAGAGGGGTTGCTGTGCCGATTCCATCAGGGATGGGGACCAGGGGCGCGGTCCGCCGCGCAGGACAGTCTAGTCCGGTTCCCCCCGAGCTGGAGAGAAAATTGACGGTGGAAACGGGAAATCTACCTCGCGTGTTCCCGTGCCGTGCGCTTCGCGACGTTGCCTTCTTCCCGTTCCGATCGGTGACCGGTACGCTCTCCCCCGTGTCGGCGAGCCTGGTCGTAAACGAAGTCTATCTGAGCCTGCAGGGTGAAAGCACCTTCGCCGGGCTCCCCTGCGTGTTTGTCCGCCTCACCGGCTGCAACCTGCGCTGTTCCTATTGCGACACCGCCTACGCCTTCACCGCCGGAAAGAGGACGTCCTTTGACGACATCCAGGCGGAGGTGGATCGACTCGCCGCGCCCTATGCCGGAAATCGGGTCCAGGGGCACCGGATGCCGCTGATCGAGTTCACCGGCGGCGAACCACTGCTGCAGTTCGGTGCCGCCGCGCTGATGGGCCAGTTCTGCGATTCCGGCTTCACCGTGCTGGTCGAGACCAGCGGGGCTCACGATATCGGCGTCCTCGATCCCCGCGTTCGCCGGATCATGGATCTCAAGACCCCCAGCAGTGGCGAAGTGACCCGCAACCGACTGGAGAACATCCCCCGGCTCACCGCGACGGACGAGGTGAAGTTCGTCATCGGAACCCGCGAGGACTACGACTGGGCCCGCGGAATGATCGCCACCCACGACCTGGCATCGCGCTGTCCGCTGCTCTTCTCCTGGGTCGCCCCGCTGCTGCCCCACCAGCAGGACGCCTCTCTCAAGCCGGTGCCCCCCGGTCTGACCCCGATCAGCCGGCGGGACCTGGTGGAAGCGATTGTCGCCGATCGCCTGCCCGTGCGCTTTCAGTTGCAGATGCACAAGTTCATCTGGCCGCCGGACCAGAAGGGAGTCTGAACCCGATGACCGCCCGCGAGACTCTCCGACTGCTGCGGCGCTACGAGTCGCCCAATGTGACGTTTGTGGATCCGGACGGCACCTGGCCCATCGTCTGGGATCGGGCCCGTGGATGCGACGTCTGGGACGCCGCGGGGCGTCGCTATCTGGACCTCACTGCCGCCTTCGGCGTGGCCGCCGCCGGGCACGCCAATCCGTCCGTCGTGCGTGCCGGCCAACGCCAGATGGGACGCCTTCTGCACGCCATGGGCGATGTGCATCCCCACGCGCTGAAGGCGGAACTTGCCCGTGAACTCAGCGCGCTGACCTTCGGACGCTGGAGCCGTGCCGGGAAAACCGGGGT
>JBDKKE010000661.1:0-3505 GCA_039796255.1 Verrucomicrobiota bacterium
CGACGCAGCGGGAATCCGAACGTCAGCGGATCCTGGCGGACGCCACGCAGCGCCGCGCGGACCTGTCGGCCCATTGGGACCGCTCCGTCCAGGCCGCGGCCCAGCGCCGCGGGGAGACATCGCCCCACTTCCAGGAGAAGTCCCAGCGCATCACCGACCGTCTCGAACAGGTCGCCGCGACGCGACGCCTCCAGCAGGCCGCCGCCCACGCCTCCGAGTTGGAATACATCCGTCAGTCCGCAGCCACCCGTCAGTCACCGTTGTCGCAGGAGCGCGAACAGCGCCTCGCGAAAATCGACTCGGAGTCAAGGGATCAGGGGGTGGCCCTGTCGGATGAATGGTCCCTGCGGATTGGCCTCCTGTTCGACCAACTCCAGGCGGCGCGGGACACGGTTGACCGGGAGTTTCCGGCCTGGGATCCGGTCCGATGGGAACACTGGACGCCACCGACCTCCGTGGCCGACGGCGTTCCGTTCGGAAGCCTTGAGGTCGATGTGGGACCGCTTTGCGGAGGCCTTCCTGAGGATCCGGCCCTACCTTTGCCCGGCCCCCGTCACCTTTCGGTGCCGCTGGTCCTCAGCTATCCCGACGCCGGTTCGCTCCTGATCGAGTCCGGAGGCCCCGGCGATGACACCGCCCTGGACACCCTCAATCAGATCCTGCTCCGCCTCATGGCCTCGCTGCCCCCGGGCAGACTCAGCGTCACGATCATTGATCCGGTCCGCCTCGGACAAAGCTTCGCCGGCGTCATGCACCTGGCGGATTTCGAGGAGAACCTCATTCACCACCGGATCCTGACCCAGACCGGCGAGATTGAACAACGGCTGGCGGACCTGAACGCGCACATGGAAAAGGTGATCCAGATGTACCTGCGCAACGAATACGCCACGATCGCGGACTTCAATGCGCAGGCCGGCAACATTGGTGAGAAATATCATGTGCTGGTTTTCGCCGACTTCCCCGCCGCCTGCACGGATCTGGCCCTCAAGCGGCTGTTGAACATCGCGGTGAGCGGCGCCCGCTGCGGGGTCTTCACTCTGATTCACCGCGATGTCCGACAGGACCTGCCGGCCTCGATCCTGGAACCCCTGCGGCAGAACAGCGTGGTGCTGAACCATGCGGGATCCGGATTCGTGGTATCCGGTGCGCGGTTGCCGGGCGTCCGGCTCGCCTTGACGCCCCCCCCGGGGCCGGAGCTCATGACAACGTTTCTCCGGCAGGTGGGCGCGGCGGGACGGGACTCCGGAAAGGTCCGCGTTCCGTTCCGCACGGTGATGCCTGACTCCGGGCAGGAATGGAGCCTGGAGACCACAGAGGAACTGCGCGTGCCCATCGGCCGGACCGGGGCCACCAAGCTTCAACACCTCGCCCTCGGCAAGGGCACCCGTCAGCACGCGCTGGTGGCCGGCAAGACCGGCTCGGGCAAATCCACCCTGTTCCACGTCCTCATCAACAGTCTCGCCACCTGGTGCAGTCCGGACCAGGTGGAGTTCTATCTCGTCGACTTCAAGAAGGGCGTGGAGTTCAGCTGCTACGCCGCCTGGCGCCTGCCGCACGCGCGGGTGGTGGCCATCGAGAGCGACCGGGAGTTTGGACTGAGCGTTCTGCAAAAGGTGGACGAAGAACTGCGTCGGCGCGGCGATCTGTTCCGCCAACTCGGTGTGCAGGACCTCGCCGGACATCACCGCGCCAGCGGCGGCCAACCCCTGCCACGCGCCCTGCTACTGATCGACGAGTTCCAGGAATTCTTCGTGGAGGATGACCGGATTTCCCAGACCGCGGCGGTGCTGCTGGACCGGATCGTCCGTCAGGGCCGCGCCTTCGGCATCCACGTGGTGCTCGGATCCCAGACGCTCGGCGGCGCCTACACCCTCGCGCGAACCACCCTGGGGCAGATGGTGGTCAGGGTCGCCCTCCAGTGCAACGAGGCCGATGCGCTCCTCATCATGGATGACACCAATCCCGCACCCCGTCTGCTAACCCGTCCCGGCGAGGCCATCTACAATGACATGGCGGGCATGGTGGAGGGGAACAGTCCTTTCCAAACGGTCTGGCTCGACGACCAAGAGCGGGACCACGTACTGGAAGAGGTCCGTAACCGCGCCGACACCGCCGGATATGGCGCCCGGACTCCGTTCGTGTTCGAGGGCAACGCCCCGGCATTGGTCCGGACAAATGCCGATCTCCAAGCCCTCATCGAGCAGCCACCCGCCCGTCCGCCAACCGTTGCCCGCATCTGGCTCGGAGCCCCGAACGCCATCAAGGGTCCCACGACTGCGGAACTCCACCGCCAGAGCGACCACAATCTCCTGATCGTGGGTCAGCGGGACGACGCCGAACTGGCGTTGCTGGGCGTGGGAATGCTCGGACTGGCGGCGCAGTTCCCGGACGGCACCGCCCGCTTCAACATCCTGGAAAGCACGGTCCCTGACTCTCCACGCCAGCGACAACTTCGCCCCTTCCTCGACGCCATGCCGCCATCAACCGTGGTGGGACGCGCCGCAGAACTCTCCGACATCCTCAGCGCCCTGCACCGGGAACTGGGACTCCGACGGGAAGCATCCACCGAAGGGGCACCGTCCACCTTCCTCTTCATCCAGGGCCTCCAGAACTTCCGGAAACTGGTGATTGAAGACGAATTCAGCCTGTCGGGAGACGACCGGGAAAGTTCGTCGGGCCGACTCCGCGACCTTCTGGCCCAGGGACCGGCGGTGGGGATCCACGTCATCGTCACCTGCGACACCTATCACAACCTCGTGCGGTGCCTGGGAAGGAAGACCCTGAATCACTTCGGACTCCGGGTCCTGTTCCAGATGAGCGCCGACGACTCCTCAAGTCTGGTGGACTCCCCCAAGGCCAACACCCTTGGACTGCACCGCGCCCTCTTCCACCACGGTCAGGAAGGCTGGCTTGAAACCTTCCGTCCCTACGCCCTTCCCGACCGCGCCTGGGTCGCCGCTATGAACACCACCCTCGCCTCCCGCCTGACACTACCCCAACTCCCCCTCCTGGAGTCGCTCAACGGAGCAACCGAAACCACGCGTCTCCGCCTTCCCTTTCAGAGCCCCTCCCCGTAGCTGAACTCCCTCCAGGAATCACCCTACCGCCGGTATCCTCAGGCTCACCAATAGAGGGAATCCTGAGCATGCGCCTCCCAATCGATCTCAGAGATCGCCGCGACAGTCTCCGGTGAGACCCCGTAGTCATCCTGAAACCAGGCAATCGTCAGGGTCGAAGCGTCGTGCTCGGGATCCTTGCCCATTTGAGACGACCGGAAGAAACCGATGCTTCCCACTTCAGGCAGGAACTCGGGAATGCGCTGATTGGCCAACTCCCGTCTCAACTCCCGATTCCGGGCAAAAATGGTATCCTCGGGCGTTCTCCGAAAAGATCGTCGCGCTGGCGGAATGAGAAATACCGGGGCCCCGAACTGCTTTTCTGCGTCCGCAACCAAACATTGGATATCGCCGTCGTTCTCCTTCGCCGTCGGAAAGCCCATCATAAT
>JBDKKE010000662.1:0-3051 GCA_039796255.1 Verrucomicrobiota bacterium
CCACGCCCGCCGCCCAGCAGCAGGGCTGCGACGACCCACAACCGCAACACCCACCCCCATCGGCCCGGACTCAGCGCGCAAATCATGTCGCCAAACCTTGTCCGGTCCACCCTCGGTCCGGTCAAGCCTGCGCCCCGGATTCCTTGCCCCAACCCAAACACCCGGACTTCTGCTTCCCGCCGGCGGGGCCGGAGTCCCAAGTTTCAAGATTCAAGATTCAAGTCTTCCCAAGGGTGGGGCGAGTGTCCGCACAAGCCGCTCCGGAGTACCAAGTTTCAAGATTCGCTTCTTCCGGATTCAGCGGGTGTTTATTTGCAGGGATACAGGTCAAGCGCGCCAAGGTGGAAGTAGACGTCGTTCTTGAATCGCTCCGGATTGCGGTATCCGTAGGACTTCTTGATCAGCCCTTGGATCCGATTGTTCAGCCCCTCGATCGGTCCGTTGGTCAGGTTCACCCGGAAGTACGTTAGAATATTGGCCAAGTGTCTTTCGCAAAGCTTGGCCACCTTCTTCACCGGTTCCATTCCGCTGCGCATTGCCCAGTCGTACCAACGATCAAACCGGTACCTCGCCTCCTCCTCGTTCGTGCTCTCCCAGAACTCCCGAAACTGTTCCTTGATGGCCCATGCCCGCCCAGTCTTCAGGTTCTTGGCTTTGAGCTTGTCGAATTGCTGTCTCCACTTCTCCGGCAGATTCTCCTGTCCGTACAGCCACAGTTGCCGGCTCCCGGCTAGTGTCTGGTCTCCTTCCTTTGCCAATTCCCGGTGCTCTCCCCGCCGCACATGGTTCACCGCATCGTTCATGTACTTCATCAGGTGAAAACGGTCGTGCACGATCTTGCGGGCCGCGTCCGGCACCCATTCCAGCGTCGCCTGGACGAATGGTTGCCACATGTCCACCGCCACCGCCTTCACCGCGGTCCGGTACTCTTCCTTCATGCCTTCCCAGAACTTTCCCAGCGTTTCCTTCGTCCTTCCCTCTCCAACGAACTCCACGTGCGCCGACTTTCCGGGCACTACCTCCGCCACCACCGTCATGTACTTCGCTCCCTTACCCAGGAACTTCTCGTCCACGCACAAGCGCTCCATCGGCCGCTGCGTCTTGCGCTCCAATCCTCTTCGTACTGCCCGCTGCTTGATTCCATCGGCCTCGTCCCAACTGATGGCCAGAAGCTCACAGGCCGCGCTCACCGAGCACTCCAGCATCACGTCGATGGCAAATCGCTCGAACAGCGCTGTGAAACGCCCTCCCTTCTCGGCCCACGGAACCTTTACCACACAGGATCCGTGCTTGGCGCACTTCACTCGCGGCACCTCGGCCGTCAGGATCGTCTTGAGCTGGCAGGTATCCAAGTGCCGCCACCGGCGACGTTCCCATTCATGCACATGCGCTCGCTCCCCGCACTCTGGGCAACCCCACACCCGCTCCGTGCACTCGATCTCGATCTGGATCTCTCCAGCCACCTTGTCGAGCTTCACTCCGCTTACCCGCCACGGAACCGACAGTCCTAGGATCTGCTGGTACATCTGCACGTCTTGCATCGGCACGATCATCCAGCGTGCGTAGACCTCGGCAATCCTACGGTGTCCATGCGCACAGAGTTCAGGCGGTGGTCCCCGATGGGGGTAGAGCCGCCTCGGGCCAGAGCGTAGCGGAGTCCTACGTGGCCCGAGGCGTGCGATTGGGGCCCCGTCGGGGGGCACCGCCGGTCGAATCTCCTTCGACCAATGAAAAATCACCCCCAAAATCCGGAAGAACCCAAGATTCAAGATTCAAGTCTTCCCAGAGGTGGGGCGAGTGTCCCCACGAGCCGCTCCGGAGTCCCAAGTTTCAAGATTCAAGATTCAAGTCTTCCCAAGGGTGGGGCGAGTGTCCCCACGAGCCGCTCCGGAGTCCCGAGTTTCAGGCCCGCCCCACTTGAAACTTGAAACTTCAATCTTCCAACTCTGCCCTCACCCCACCATCTCGTAGGCGTACCCCTTGAGGTACTCGGTCTCGGGAATCGAAGGCAGGACCGGATGATCCGGGGACTGCGAGTAGTTCGCCACCCGACGCAGGATCTTCCGGCAGTCATACGCAGCCGACAGGATCACGTCCTCGAACAGGCGTCCGTCCACATGATGCGAGCAGCAGAACGTGGCCAGCACGCCGCCCGGCCGCAGCAGCTTCAACGCCCGCAAATGGATCTCCTTGTACCCGCGCAGCGCATCACCCACTGCTGCCCGGCTCCGCGTGAAGGACGGCGGATCCAGGATGATGAGGTCGAACTTCGGCACGACCTTCTCGCTCGGTGCCGCCGTGGTGTTCGTCTTCAACCAGTCGAAGACATTCCCCTCCTCGAACTGGATCTTGCCCGTCAGACCATTGGCCGCCGCATTCGCCGTCGCCGCCGCGATGGCCTCCGCCGACTGGTCGATGCCGAGCACCGACTTGGCTCCGGCACGGGCCGCATGCAGTGCGAACCCGCCCAGGAAGCTGAAGCAGTCCAGCACCGTACCGTCCTTGGCCCAGCGTCCGACGGCCTCGTAGTTGTCCTGCTGATCCAGGTACATCCCGGTCTTGTGCCCGCCGGCCCCAGGAATGTGGAACTTGAGTCCATTCAACCGCGCGGTCAGGCCTTCCGGTGCCACGCCCGCCAGCACGCCCTGCGCCTCGTCGAGTCCCTCGAAACGGCGCGACGCCATGTCGTTCCGCTCGATGATCGCCTTCGGCGAAAGCAATTCCTGCAACACCGACGCGATCTGCTTCTTCCGCTGGTCCATTCCCAGCGACGACGTCTGCACCACCGCCACGTCCTCGTACAGATCGACAATCAATCCCGACAGCAGGTCCGCCTCCGAGTTCACCACCCGGAAGGACGTCGCGCCCGACAGATGCCGACGACGGTGCTTCAAGGCCGCCGAAATCCGCCGCACAAAGAACGCCCGATCCAATTCCTCACGCTCCTGACTCAGCAACCGCACCCGGATCCGGGACTTCGAATTGAAGAATCCAACCCCCAGGAACCGCTGCCGGTGGTCCTTGACCTGCACGGCGTCGCCGTCGTTCGGA
>JBDKKE010000663.1:0-6923 GCA_039796255.1 Verrucomicrobiota bacterium
TCCGACACTCTGCCGAAGATGATGGGATGGCAGGCGGCGGGCGCCGCACCGATTGTCCTGGGACATCCAGTGGCCCATCCGGAAACCGTGGCCACCGCCATCCGCATCGGCAATCCGGCCAGCTGGCAGGGGGCCACCGATGCCGCCCGGGAATCCGGCGGGGCCATTCGGAGCGTCACCGACGACGAAATTCTCCACGCCTACAAGCTGCTCGCCCGCACCGAAGGCATCATGGTGGAGCCCGCCTGTGCCGCGCCCCTGGCCGGATTGATCCACTGCGTCGCCGCCGGGGAGATTCCCGAGGGCGCCCTGGTGACCGCCACGATGACCGGACACGGACTCAAGGATTCCGACACCGCCATCCGCGTGGCCGGATTCGAGCCCATCGTGGCCGCCGCCAACAAGGAGGCGGTGATGGCGGTGATGGGATTGTAGGCGCGCCTACTTCTGGGTGAAGACGAACACCCCGCGCTTGTTGCCGACAATGAGGTCGGGGCGCCGGTCTCCATTCACGTCGCGGGCCACCACCTGGGTGCCGACGCCGGAGTTGTCATCCACCAGGTGCGGCACCCAGTCCACCGACTTGTCCGCGTTGCGGACCAGTTCCCACCAGTAGAGCACGGGCGCGGCACCGGGCTCCGGATCGCCTGCCGGGCCGTGCGCCCAGAAGCGCTTGCCGGTGACGATGTCTTTGAGTCCATCGCCGTTCATGTCCACCAGGTCGATCGCGTGCAGCTGGGAGAACTTGATCCCATAGCGGTTTTCGCCGGGTTCCTTGTTCATGAACACGTGCTCACGGAAGGTGATCTCGCTTCCATTGCGCACCTGTTCGAACCACGCCAGTCCGTAGCCATGCGCGGCCATGGCGGTGATGATGTCATTGAGTCCGTCACCGTTGACGTCGTAGGAGTACATCTGCGAGCCGCCCGTCCCGAAGGTCCATTTGTGGAAGATCCACACCGGGTCCCCCGAGAGGGAGGCCGGCTGCTCCCACCAACCGTCCTTCTCCAGGAGGTCCTGTCGGCGATCCCCATTCACATCTCCAACGCCCAGGCCGTGGGTGAACTTGTGGTAATTGTTGTTGGGTGAGACCGCGTGCCAGGTCCATGGGCGGGTGGGATCCTGGGGATCCGGTCCCGCGTAGCCGTAGGTTCCCTTGGAGGCGCAGACGATCTCCGCCTTCCCGTCCCCGGTGAGGTCCACAAAGCTCGGGGACTCGTTGTCCGTGACGTCCAGCGCCACGTGCTCCTTCCACGGGGTGGCCGCTCCCTTGGGATTCTCGTACCAGGAGGACTTTTCGCCGGGGAATCCGAGGATCAGAATGTCATCCCAGCCGTCGGCATTGATATCGCGACCGAAGGCCAGGAAGTTCTTGGAGTAGGTATTGTTCTTTCCGAGCGCCCCCTCGAATCCTGGAATCGTCTCCTCCGTTCCATCGGCCCGCTTCACCTTGAAGCTCTCATTGGCTGGAGCGAACAGACGACGCCGCGAGAAATCCGGGCCTTCCCACCAGAAGGGGCCGGACACGATGTCGATCTTGCCATCCTTGTTGAAGTCCCCCGCGTCGGCTCCTTCCGACCAGAACTGATTGGACAATTGCTGCCGGTCAAAAGCCGGGGCCCCGGCGCCGAGTGCGGTCAGACTGCAGGACAGGAGACCGGCGGCGGCCAAGCCGGCACGGAGAGAAGTCAGCGGGTGCATGCCGTCCATTTCGCTGGCCGCTGGCCACCGGGTCAAGGGCGCTTGCGCGGGCACGCCGGATTTTCAGAGCCTGTCCGGCCCCCACAGCTCGTCCGTGGCGCGGAAGGCCACCGCCTCAGGGCAGCGGCTTCCAAGAGGCGTGCTGGAAACGGTCCCAAACCCAGCGGAAATCCGGATTCCTTCCATTGCCACCCTGCCAAAAGAAACTCGAAACGCCGCGGGCGGAGTCCTGAGCCGCCTTGATGGTCGCACGGTCCACCCATTTATGGGCCTCGGCGTGACCATCCAGGAACGAGAAGTCACTGACGACTCCGTGGAAGATGGCGAATGGATCCACCCATCCGGGGGGATTCACGTCCAACACCCAAGTGCCAGCGTTGAATCCACGCGGATCGGTTTCCTCGATGAACATCATGCTCTGACTGGGATTCGGTACTGCTCCAAGTTTGGTGAAGGCCTTGATGCCAGACCATCCGCCCGTGCCCATCCCATCCGCCTTGGAGTAACTGTCGTAGGCCCATCCTTTGCCGGTCTTCAAACGGAGGCGCACGTCGCCCGGGCAATGGTAGGAGCCGTAGGCCGATACGTAGCGGTACAGCGGGCCTTGGGCGAGTGCGCGCTGGACCGAGTCCAAGGCGCGGGCCACAGGGATTCCCGTTGCCGGATCCGGAGTTGGAGCCGGCCAATATCCCCCGGCCGTCAGATTCACGGTTCGATTGCTCACCACGAAAGTGGGCGGCAACAGACCATCATTGTTGTCTTGGGCGTAAAGGATGGTGCCCAGGACGAGCTGCTTTTGGTTGCTCAGACATGCGGCCAGCGTGGCCTTCAGCTTGGCCTTGGCCAACGCCGGCAACAGCATGCCGGCCAGAATGGCGATGATCGCGATGACCACCAGCAGTTCAATGAGGGTGAATCCGAGGCGTTGGCGGGAAACCATGCCGGAACCAGGGCGGGAATGAGCGGCGATTCTCATGGAGTCGAGGGTATGGGGTTGAAGTAACTGTATGGAATACCCCAAACGGTTGAATTGGGAAGCGCGGATTTTTTCGCCACGCTGGAATTCGTCCTGCGCCGGGGACCCTCCCGCAACTTGGGGAGCAGGGCGACGTTGCCGGACCGGCGGCAAATCGCCTATTCCGGTGGGTGCATGACGTCCTCCGAAGCGCTGATCGCCCTCAATCTGATCGAACACGTGGGCCCGGTGCGCCTGCGTCAGTTGCAGACCCGCTTTGGACCCGACCCCGTGGCGATCCTCCAGGCCAGTCGCCAGGAACTGCTCGGTGTTCCGGGCATCGGCGCCGACACGGCGGAGGCCATCGCTTCCTGGGAGAAGACGGTCGATCTGGCCGGGGAGCTGCGGCGCATCGCGGAATCGGGGGTGCGCGTCCTGACGCCGGCGGATTCCGAATATCCTCCCCTGCTGCGGGAGATCTATGACCCGCCCATGGTCCTCTACGTGAAGGGCACGCTCCAGCCAGCGGACCGCAATGGCGTCGCGCTGGTGGGATCACGAATGACCACGCCGTATGGGCAGGATGTCGCCCGCAAGCTCGCCTACCAGTTGGCGTTTACCCAGGTCACGGTGGTCAGCGGGGGCGCGCGGGGCATCGACACCGCGGCGCATCAGGGCGCCCTCTCCGCCAAGGGACGCACCATCGCCGTGCTGGGCACCGGCATCAATTTCGTGTTCCCGCCCGAGAATGCGGACCTGTTTGAACGCATTGCGGCGCAGGGGGCGGTGATCACCCAGTTCCCCTTCAACCGCCCGGCGGACAAGCAGAGTTTTCCCATTCGCAATCGGATTGTCGCCGGCATGACCCAGGGCACCGTGGTGATCGAGGCCAACCTCAGCAGTGGCGCGCTCATCACTGCCAATTTTGCCAATGAATATGGGCGCCATGTCTTCGCCGTACCCGGGCGCATCGATTCGCCGCGGTCCAAGGGCTGTCACGAATTGATCAAGCAGGGAGCCAAGCTTTGCGAGGGAGTGGAGGATATTCTGAGCGAATTCGAATACCTGTTTCCGCCCTCGAACCGGCCGCCGTCCGCGGCCGAGACCGGCACCCTGCCGGGGCTCACGCTGTCGGATCCCGAGGCCCGGGTGATCGCCGCGCTGACCCCCGGTACGGAACACACCACCGACGAGGTCATCCGCGCCACCGGGCTTCCCGCCAGCGCCGCCTCGGTGGCCCTGTTCAGCCTCGAACTCAAGCGTCTGGTCCGGCAGTTGCCGGGGAAGCTTTTCGTCAGGGCCGGATGACGGCTTTCGCAAAAGCGTTGCGACGGGAACACCGGTCCGTATCCTTCGCCCTTCAATCTCTTCTGAGAATTTCTATGAGTGATACCTACGTTCCCCTGATCAGTTCCGGCATTGCCGGTCCCCTTGGCATTCTCCATCTCCCGCGCCTCTGGCAGAAGGTTTCCCTGGAGGCCCGGGGTAAGTTGGCTCCGGGATACCCCGGCATCGGTCAGGGCTATGACCTCATGGTCATCACCGCCCTCGGCCTGAACCCCGATGCGGTCAAGAAGTTCATCACCGAGCAGAAGCCCACCTATCCTCAGTTCGAGGCGTGGGTGAAGGGACAGCCGGGTGTGAACCTGACCAAGGCCAATATCCACAAGTCCAATCTGGCCATCGCCAGCTACGTGCACACCGACGAAGTCCGCAAGGGCATCCTGGCCGCCAATGGACTTCCCGATGACGGCGGAGTGCTTCCGGACGCCATCAATCTGAACAACCTCGACGACTGGTTCGAGTTTCATCAGGCGGTTCTCAAGTAAGGCGGAGGGCGGTTTCGCCCCTGATTTTGACGCCGGCACGGAAGCCTCCGTGCCGGCGTTTCTGTTTCGGGGTTACTTTGCCGGCGGCCCCGGCTAGACTGGCCCCTTATTGATGAAAACTGCGTTGATGTTTGCTGGCCAGGGGGCCCAGGTGGTGGGGATGGGTCGGGATCTGGCGGAGGCTTATCCGCTGGCCCAATCCCTGATGGACCAGGCGAATTCCGTCCTGGAAATGGACCTGTCAGCGGTGTGCCTTCAGGGGCCGGAGGCCGATCTGACCCGAACGGAGAACGCCCAGCCCGGAATCTATCTGGTGAGCTGGATTGCCCTCGCGCTGTTGCGGCAGCGGGTGCCGGGTCTGGACTTCCAGGCCACGGCGGGACTTTCCCTGGGGGAGTTCACCGCGCTGGCGGCTGCGGATGTCCTGAGTTTTGAAGAGGGCCTGCGCGTCGTCCGCGCCCGGGGACGGTTCATGCACGAGGCCTGCGAGCAGACCCGGGGCGGCATGGCCGCGCTGATCGGACTGGACGAGGCCGCCACGCGCGAGGTGTGTGCGGCGACGGGTGTGACGCTGGCCAATCTGAACTGTCCTGGGCAGATCGTGATCTCCGGCGAACTGGAACGGATTCCCGCCGCCGTCGAGGCCGCCAAGGCGCGGGGCGCCCGCAAGGCGATTCCGCTGACCGTCGCCGGCGCCTACCATTCCCCGCTCATGCAGAGCGCCCAACCCAAGCTGGCCGCTGCCCTGGCGGCGCTCACCCTGAATCCGCCCCGGGTGCCGGTGATTGCCAACGTTACGGCACGTCCGCACGGAACCCCGGCGGAGATTCGCTCCCTGTTGGTGGATCAGGTGACCCACACGGTTCGCTGGGAGGAATCCCTGCGCTGCCTGCTCAACGATGGATTCACCCGATTCATCGAACTGGGGCCCGGCACCGCGCTGAGCGGGTTCATGAAGCGTGTGGACAAGTCCGTCCAGGTCCTCAACGTCGCCGATGCCCCCAGCCTCGAGGCGACCGTCGCCGCCCTGACCGCCTGACGGTTCATCGCCCATCCCCCAGGGTTTCTGGCTTCGCGATTGACGGGGGATGGGGTCCGGCGGGAGCGTTGCCCGCCTCATGAGTTCGCTTTCCCAACAGGTGGCCGTGGTCACCGGTGCCGGCCGTGGAATTGGCCGCGCCATCGCTCTCAAGCTTGCGGCCGCTGGTGCGGACGTGGTCTGTGTCTCCCGCACTGCGGACAACTCGGCGAAGGTGGCCGGGGAGGTGCAGGCCCTCGGACGGAAGGCCTGGGCGCTGGCGGTGGATGTCTCCGACAGCGCGGCGGTTCAGGCGGCGGCTGAGCAGGCGCTGGCCCAGGCCGGCCGCGTGGACATCCTGGTCAACAACGCCGGGGTCACCCGAGACGGGCTCCTCATGCGCATGAGCGAGGCGGACTGGGACGCCGTCCTGAACACCAACCTTCGCGGCGCCTTTGTCTTCACCAAGGCCTTCTCCCGCACGTTCCTCAAGCAGCGGAGTGGCCGCATCATCAACATTGCCAGTGTGGTGGGTCTGATTGGCAATGCGGGACAGAGCAATTACGCGGCGAGCAAGGCGGGCTTGATCGGATTCACCAAGTCGGTGGCCAAGGAATTCGCCTCCCGCGGGGTGACCTG
The DNA here is from genome assembly GCA_039796255.1 of Verrucomicrobiota bacterium. Taxonomy (GTDB): domain Bacteria; phylum Verrucomicrobiota; class Verrucomicrobiia; order Limisphaerales; family UBA9464; genus UBA9464. The sequence goes on from JBDKKE010000663.1 coordinate 6,143, forward strand.
CAATGCGATCGCCCCCGGCTTCATTGAGACCGACATGACCGCGGTGCTGGACGAGGCGGTGCGGGCCGCGTTGATGAAGCAGATCCCCCTCGGTTCACTGGGCCAGGCGGAGGATATTGCCGAGGCTGCGCTGTATCTCGCGGGGCCGGGCGGACGCTACGTTACAGGCCAGGTCCTGACCGTCGATGGCGGTATGGTGATGTGATCCGGCATGATTTTGACGGAACAAGGGCTTGACGCCCCCCCAGCCCACGCCTAGACAGGCCGCGCCAAATCAACACGCCCTATGGCCGCTGAAAAAAGCATCGAGCAACGCATCAAGGACATCATCGTCGAGCAACTCGGCGTGAATGCCGACCAGGTCACACCGGAAGCCAAGTTCATTGAGGACCTGGGTGCGGACTCCCTGGACACCGTCGAACTAGTCATGGCCCTCGAGGAGGAGTTTGGCCTCGAGATCCCCGACGAGGAGGCTGAGAAGCTTCAGACCGTCGGCGACGTCATCAAGTACGTGGAGGACCAGCAGAAGTAGCGCATTCCCCGTCGCGCCGAGAAAGGCAGCCGGCAAGTCCGGCTGCCTTTTTGTTTCGGGATCCCCCCAGTTTTCCTTTGCCGCCGGTGGGGCGTTTCCGGGCTAATTCCCCCCTCAAGCTATGAGTTCATGGACTGAACGCCGCGTCGTGGTCACCGGCATCGGATGCGTCTCCAGTCTGGGGAATGACGCCGACACCCTCTGGCGCAACATCGCCAACGGCCAGTGCGGCAGTGACCGGATCACCTC
>JBDKKE010000664.1:0-7219 GCA_039796255.1 Verrucomicrobiota bacterium
TCACCTTCAACGTGGATCACCGAGATGAACTCACCGGTTTCCAGTTCGAGGCACAGTACGATGATGGCTTTGTCGCCTGGTTGAATGGCGTCGAAGTGGCCCGCCGCACTGCGCCCAATGAGCTGTCCTGGAATTCCCTGGCGACCGGGGATCATCCGGATTCTCTGGCCGTCGTCCCGCAGGTTCTGGACGCCGGACCGTTGGCAGCGGCGCTCGTCCCGGGGATGAATGTCCTGGCGGTGCAGCTCCTGAATGTCCGGGTGGACAGCAGCGATCTGCTATTTCGGACGACTCTCAGTGCCTCCAGGGCTGCGGCCCAATCCACCGAGGCCTACTTTGCGGTGCCAACGCCCGGAAACAGGAATCTTGGAGGCGTGGTTGCCCCGGGACCCCGGGTCGACGAAGTCATTCCAACCCCAGCCCAGCTTTCAGAAAGCCAGGACCTTCGGGTCACCGCCCGGGTTGAACCCACCCAATCGCCCGTGGCGGCGGTGACGCTGGTGACAAGGGTCCTGTTTGGGCCGGAATCCACCCTGCCGATGTGGGACGACGGTCGTCATGGCGATGGTGCGGCGGGGGATCGGGTCTATGGGGCGGTGATCCCGGCCGGCACTGCGGGTCCGGGACAGATGCTCCGGTATCGGATTGTGGCAGCCGATGTCGCGTCCCAGGAAACGCGGCTTCCGCTGTTTCTTGATCCGGGAGATTCGGAGCAATACTTCGGGACGGTGGTGTCCGGTCCGGACACCGGTTCGCGCCTTCCCGTTTTTCAACTGTTTGTGGAGAACGTGGGTGCCGCGGAATCCTTTGGCGGAGCGCGGGCGTCGCTGTTTCACCTGGGGGAATTCTACGACAACATTGGCGTGCGTTTGCACGGGCAATCGTCGTCCGGATTTCCCAAGAAGAGTCTCAACCTGGACTTCAACCGCGGCCACCGGTTCCGGTACGCCACCAATGCCTCGCGGGTGAAAGATATCAAGTTGTTGTCCAACTACGGCGACAAATCCCGCCTGCACAACACGCTCGCTTACGAGGTGATTCACGCCGCCGGGTCCGCGGGACATTTCGCCTTCCCGGTGCGGGTGGAGCGCAACGGCGTCTTTCATGGCATTCAGGACGTGGTGGAGGATGCCGACGAACGCTTCCTGGAGCGCACCGGACTCAATCCGGAGGGTGCCCTCTACAAGGTCTATGACGCGTTGGAGAGTCCCTTCAGTTCGGAGAAGAAGACCCGTCGTGACGAGGGGGTGGAGGATCTGCAGGCGCTGATTGATGGCCTGCGCCCGGGCGTGCCGCTCGCTCAGCGTGTGGCTTACGCCTGGGATCACGTCGATCTGGCCCAGACGGTGAGCTACTTCGTCGGCCTCGCCCTGGTGAGCAGCCAGGATCATGGGCACAAGAACTTCTTCGTGTACCGCGACACGTCGGGGTCCGGAGACTGGTCGCTGCTGCCTTGGGATGTGGATCTGACCTTTGGCCGAAACTGGACCGATTCCGGCGGCTACTTCACGGACACGCTCTATACCAACAACGTCCTGAACTTTTACAACACGTCTCAGCAGGGCAAGCCGGCCAACCGGTTCTACAATCTCATTTTCCAGCATCCGGAGTTTCGCGGGATGTACCTGCGCCGGCTGCGGACAGCGATGGAGGAGGTGTTGCAGGCACCGGAGACGCCGGCCGGGGAACGGCGGATCGAGGCGCGGGTTCGCGAATTGCTGGACCTGTTGGATCCACCGGCGGTGGTGCCCTCGGATGCCGACCGGGACGAAACCCAATGGGGAATCTGGGGGGCACGGAGAACCACGCGGGCCGAGGCGCAGCGCCTGCTGGATATCTACCTCACCGGGCGACGTAACTGGCTCTTCTCAAATGCCAACGCGACGGTCAACCGGGAGCGGATCCCGGATTCCCAGCCCGCGGTGGTCGCGGTGCGGATGGATTCCCTGGACTATTTCCCCGCTTCGCAATTGCAGGCGGAGGAGTACGTCCGGCTGACCAACGCCGAGCCGTTCGCGGTGGACCTCTCAGGATGGGAGCTTCGCGGCGAGGTGCGCCACACCTTCCGTCCGGGCACGGTGATTCCTCCGGGCCGAACCCTGCATGTGGCCCGGGACGTCGCGGCGTTCCGCAATCGGGCAAGCAGTCCCAAGCGCGGCGAGGGTGTTTTTGTGCAGGGCAACTATGCGGGTCAGCTCTCCGCCCGGGGCGGAACGGTCGAATTGTGGAACGCCCGAGGATTTGCGGTCAGCTCCTTCGCCCATGCTGGAAATCCCACCCCGCTCCAACGCCACCTGCGACTCTCCGAGCTGATGTTCCATCCCGCTCCGCCCCCTTCTGGATCCCCGTTTGCGGACGGGGACTTCGAATTTCTGGAGTTCAAGAACACCGGGGCTACGTCGCTGGACCTCACGCGTGCGCGATTGACGGAGGGCGTCGCGTTTGCCTTTACCAACACGGCCACCACCACGTTGGCTCCCGGAGCTCGGACGCTGCTGGTCAGGAATCGGGCGGCATTCGAGTCGCGCTACGGATCCGGCCTGCCCATCGCGGGGGAGTTCACCGGGAGTCTGGCCAATGAGGGTGAAACGCTGCGCATGGAGGACGCCGCGGGCGAGGTGATCTTTGAGTTTCGCTACGCGGATGGCCCCTTTCCGGGAGCCGATGGACGCGGGGCCTCGTTGGAGCCGCTGGATCCGGAAGCGGATCTTGAATCGACGAACTCCTGGCGTGCCAGCGCGACTCCGGGAGGGACACCGGGAACCACCTCCTGGCCACCGGTGCGGGAGTCTGTGCGGCTGGACGCCGGCCAGCTGATCCTGCGGGTGCTGGTGGAGGGTGGGGTTGGCTATCGGCTGGAGGTCAGTCCTGAATTGGCACCCGCGGAGTGGTCCCCGATGCAGGATCTTCCCTCCAAGGCCTCGGATCAATCCGTTGAGATCTCCACGCCCGTGGACGGACAATCCCGGTTTCTCCGAATCCATTCGCTGTCCGGAGCCGCCAAACCATGAGTTGTCCGGGAGTCCATTTCCTGTTCGTGGTCCTGTGCGGCGGAATGCTTGCGGATGAGATTCCTGAAGCGGCTCTGCGGCGCCCGGAAGTTCCCCGCATTCTCCAGGTGATGCCCCCGGGAGTCGTGGCCGGCGCGTCGCAACGGATCCAGGTGCGTGGTGATTTCCTGGCCCGGGTGAACTCGGCGGGTGTCACCGGCCTCGCCACTCCTCCCCCGGTTCGTCTCCTGTCCTCAGGGAACGCGACAGCCATCCCAGGACAGACTCTTACCCGGACCGCAAGTGACCTTCTGGAAGTGGAACTGAAACTTCCCGAGGACGCGCCCGCGGGCACGAACCTTTCCTTGGTGGTGACGAGTCCCGACGGTGCGGTTGGGAAGTTTCCCCTGTGGGTCGTCGCTCCCGGCCGGCTGGTGGAGGAGTTGGAACCCAATTACAGTTTCGAAGCCGCCCCGGCGTTTCGCGAGAACCGAATCCTGAGGGGTTCCCTGGATCCGGCGTCCGACGTGGATGCTTTACGAGTGGATTTGAAAGCGGGGCAGACCCTGCGGGCGGAAGTCTGGGCGTCCCGTCTAGGCGGTCCGCTCCACGCGATGCTGGGTCTGCAGGATCGACGCGGCGTGCTGCTGATGATGAATGACGGGTCTGAACCCACCGGGTTCGATCCGGTCCTGGAATTCCACACCGCCTCCGACGCCACCGTCCTGCTGGCCGTGTCCGGCATTTCCGGAGCCGGCGATGCCAGTGCCTCCTATCTGCTGGAGGTCCAGGTAACGCCCTGACCGCAGGATTGTCGCCCCGCCCCGGATGCCGGATCCTCCGCCGGTGACTCGCACCGCCGTCCTGAATGTTGTTGGCCTCACTCCGGGCCTGATCGGCGACCATACGCCGCGCCTCCGGGACTTCCGGGCGCGGAATCACGCCGCCGTCATAGATCCCGCGCTTCCCGCGCTCACCTGCACCGCGCAGTCCGACTATCTCACCGGCCGTCGTCCCTCGGATCACGGCATCGTGGCGAACGGCTGGTACCATCGGGAGTTGGCTGAGGTTCAGTTCTGGAAGCAGTCGAATCACGTCGTCACCTGCCCGAAGGTCTGGGATGAACTCCGCTCCCTGAATCCCGCCTTCACCTGCGCGACCCTGTTCTGGTGGTACAACATGTACTCCACGGTCGACTGGTCCCTGACCCCGCGTCCGATGTATCCGGCGGATGGGCGGAAATTCTTCGACATCGCCTCGTGGCCCTACGAGATCTGCCCGGCCATCAAGCGCGACCTGGGTGAGTTTCCCTTCGCCGGTTTCTGGGGACCGGCCGCCGGGGTGCCATCGCCCCAGGGGGGACCCGATTGTGCCACGCGGTGGATTGCCGCCTCGGCCCGTTGGATGGAGGAGAAGCACTCGCCCACGCTGAGCCTCGTTTACCTGCCCCACCTCGACTACAATCTCCAACGCTGGGGTCCGTCCGTCGCTGGCGGAGCTCCCGGGGCGTTGAACCCGCGCATTGTGCCTGATTTGAGGGCGGTGGACACCATTGTTGGCGAACTGCTGGACTTCTACCAGCAGCGCGGTGTCCAGGTGATCCTGCTCAGCGAGTACGGCATCACCCGCGTGGATACCCCGATCCACCTCAATCGCGAGTTCCGGAAGCGCGGTTGGCTGACCGTGAAGGAGGAGCTGGGGCTGGAACTACTGGACGCCGGCAACTCCCGCGTGTTCGCCGTCGCTGACCACCAGGTGGCCCATGTTTATCTCAATGACCGCAGCCTGCGGGATGAGGTCCAGGAGTTGCTCGAAACCATGGAGGGCGTCGCCGAGGTCTGGGATTTCGCGGACAAGGTGCACCAGGGTCTGGCCCATCCGCGGGCCGGGGATCTGGTGGCGTTGTCCCGGGAGAATGCCTGGTTTACCTACTACTACTGGATGGATGACGCCCGGGCTCCCGACTTCGCCCGATGCGTGGACATCCATCGCAAACCCGGATACGATCCGGTTGAACTGTTTCTGGATCCGTCCATTCCCGCGGTGAAGCTGCGAATCGCCTGGCGTCTGCTGCAAAAGAAGCTCGGGTTCCGCATGCTGATGGATGTGATCCCGCTCGACGCCACCCTGGTGCAGGGATCGCACGGCGCCCGACCTGCGCGCCAGGAGGATTGGCCTCTGGTCATCTCCCCGACGCCGCTGGCAGGACCCGCGCTCGGATCGACGGACGTGTATTCCGTGATCCGCGACGCGGTGCTGTCCTGACCCAGCCTGTCCCTTGCCTGGTGTTCTGTGCCGGTGGCCTTCCCCGCGGGGGGCACATTTTATTCACTGAGACAGTAACGGCGCTGTAACAATCGATGGCATATAATTCAATTCCAGAAACCTGGAATTTTATAACTCATATACGTCGAAAAATCATTCGGAGGGGGATGATGGATGAAGCCGTGCATCTGCATTGCAGAAGCGTGAAGCGCATCGCTCCGTGAGTGGGTGATTCGAGAGGAGCGGCTAGAATGGATCTGAGAATCGTGCGAAATTCGGGCTGATTATCGTTTTTTGGGGGTGGACCGGTTCAAGCGAGGGGTGGAGGGGATCGCACGAGTGGAGCTGGCACGTCTTGTGCCTTCGGAGACGTTCGCATCGGCCTTTGGGCCGTCCATAGTGTCTCGAACTGATACCCCTCCGTGAAGTTAACTGTGAGTTCGCCCAACCCCACTGGGCCTTGTTGTTTTCCACATCCGCTCGCGAGCCTGGTTCGCCTGGGAGAGGTTCTTGGTATTGTTAACTCCCCAGATCGCCGGAATGGGCGGGCGGCGGGACTTCGGATGCTGGTGATTCTGCTGTTCCTCGGAATGGTTCCGGAGCTCACGGGGGCAACTCTGCCGCAGGGATTCTCGGAGGAGCGGGTCCTGGGACCGGCCGGGGCCAACTGGGCTCAGGCCACTGGAATCGAATTCGAGGACAACGGCCGGATTTATGTCTGGGAAAAGGCCGGTCGTGTCTGGTTTCAGGAGTACGGCGAAACGTCGTGGAAGCTCCTGATCGACCTGCGGGAGGAAGTGGGTGCTTGGAGCGACTTTGGTCTGCTGGGATTCGTGCTGGATCCCCAGTTCCGCGCCAACGGTCACCTGTACCTGATGTACGTGGTGGATCGGCACCACCTCCTTAACTTTGGCACGCCCGAGTACAATCCGACCGTCAACGAGTACACTTCCGCCACCATTGCCCGCATTACGCGATATACAGCCCGGAGCGACGATGGCTTCTCGTCAGTAGATTACGGAAGCCGCCGGGTTTTGTTGGGTCAGTCTCCCACCAACGGCATCCCCATCCTCTATCAGTCCCATGAGGGAGGATCTCTGGCTTTTGGCAATGACGGGACACTGCTGGTATCCACCGGCGACGGCGCCAGCTTCATCTCCACGGATGTCGGAAGTGCTCCGGAAACCTACTTCGCCCGGGCGTTGGCCGACGGCATCATCACCCCGAAGGAGAATGTGGGAGCGTTTCGAGCGCAGTTGGTGGACAGCCTGAGTGGCAAGCTTCTGCGCATTGATCCCGCCACTGGGGAGGGCGTTCCCAGCAATCCATTTTACGACCCGGCGAGTCCGCAGGCGGCGAGGTCCAAAGTCTGGGCGCTGGGTCTGCGCAATCCCTACCGTTTCACGCCCCGGCCGGGAACAGGCAGCCACAATCCCTCGGAGGGCAGGCCGGGAACGCTGTACATTGGCGATGTCGGCTGGGGTCGATGGGAGGAACTCAACGTTTGCGATGGACCGGGACTCAATTTCGGCTGGCCGTGGTTTGAGGGCGTGGATGCGCAGCCAAAGTACTCCCTCCAGACCGTGCCGAATCTGGATGCCCCCAATCCGCTGGCGACCGAGTCTAACTGCGCCTCCTTCTTCAGCTTTGGCAGCCTCATCCGACAGAAGACCACGGTGGTGGCCGATCATCCTCCCTTCGCTCATCCCTGCGTCCCGACGACCCGCATTCCCAACGCCATTCCCCAGTTTCTGCACACCCCTCCAACGCTCGACTGGATCCACGGCAGTACCCAGGTACGCACCTGGATTCCCAATGACTTTGGTGTCGCGACGGCGATCAGCATCAACGGTGCGGGATCGCCGGTTTCCGGAACCCCGTTTGACGGGAACTGCTCCGTGGCCGGTGTCTGGTACACGGGCACGAGCTTTCCTCAGCAGTTCCGGAACACCTACTTCCATGCC
>JBDKKE010000665.1:0-7455 GCA_039796255.1 Verrucomicrobiota bacterium
CCAGCTCAATTGCGACCTGTTTGGGGAACCGGACGTGACCGGTGATGCCGAAATCGTGGCCCTGCTCATCGACGTTCTGCGCCAACTCGGCCTGACGGCGGAGGACTTCGTGATCCGTCTCAGCAGCCGTCAGGCCTGGCAGCGATTCTTCGCCGCCCGCGGGGGGGATCCCGGGCGTGCCTATGAGTTTTACCAGTTGGTGGACAAGATGGATCGGGAGCGACCCGAAGTGAGTGCCGAGCGGTTGGCAGCACTGGGCGTGCGGATGGAGGATGTTCAGGAGTTCATTGCCGCCAGCGTTCCGGAGCCGGAGCTTCAAGCCGTTTTGGATAATCTCGCCGCGCGGGGGCTGCAGGATTTCGTGCGCGTCGATTACGGTGTCATTCGCGGGCTGGCCTACTACACCGGGGTCGTGTTTGAGGCCTTTGATCGCAAGGGGGAGTTCCGCGCCATCGCCGGCGGCGGGCGATACGATCAACTGGTGAAGCAGGTCAGTGAAGGGAAGGTGGATCTGCCCGCTCTCGGCTTTGGCATGGGCGATGTCGTCCTGGCGGAGTTGCTCAAGGTTCGAGGGCTCGCTCCCGCCTTTGTGGGAGAAGTGGACGTTTTCGTGCTGGTGGAAGATGAAGCACTGCGGAGCGCTTCCCTCCGTTGGGTCCAGCGACTGCGGGAGGCCGGTATGGCCGTGGACTATTCCCTCACGCCCTCCAAGGGCGACAAGCAGTTTCGTCGGGCGCTGGACCTGGGGGCCCGCTGCACGGCACGCCTGGAATCCCTTGCGGATGGAAGTGCGGGCGTCCGGATCAAGAATCTCAAGTCGCGGGAGGAGCACAGCGTGGCGGAGGGCGAGGTCATCGCCACGCTTCGGGCAGCCGGCTGCGGGTGAGCCGGAGACACGCTCGCCCCAATCTTGCCCCGCAGGAATTCGCGGTTGATGACTCTCACGATCTGGCTGCCATGGACTGGATCCGGTATGGCCCCAACGCTCTTCTTCTTCGATTTGCGCAGAAGGCGGACGAGTCCGCTTTTCTTTTGGGACGTGCCTGGCTGGCGGAGTTGGAACGGGATCCACCCGAGGGCCTGATCGAGATCGTCCCCGCGTTCACCACGGTTCTGCTCCTGTTTTCGGGACGCAGCGAAGCGGATCGGGGATGGGACCGTTGGTCGCGATCCACGAGCGGTCCGCAACTCCTGGCAACCACGGACCCTGGACGAAGCGTGGAGTTGGTCGTGCGCTATGGCGGGCTGGATCTGGATCGCGTGGCGGCGCGGGCGCGCATGAGCGTTTCGGAGGTGATCCGGGCGCACTGCGCGCCCTGGTACCGCGTCCACTGCCTGGGGTTCTCGCCCGGATTTCCCTATCTGGGTGGATTGGACCCGCGACTCTCCACCCCCCGATTGGATACCCCCCGCGTTCAGGTTCCCGCCGGAAGTGTCGCCATCGGCGGCGAACAGACCGGCATCTACAGCATTGCCAGTCCCGGAGGGTGGAATCTGATTGGAACGACATCGACGCCGATGTTCCGTCCGGACGCCGCGTCCGTTGACGAGGCATTCTTTCTGCAGGCAGGAGACCGCGTCCGGTTTCTGGACGCCGGCTCAGAAGCCGGGAAAGCCGGGAAAGCCCCTGAATCGAACGCGCCATCTGCAGCGCCCATGGCTCCAGCAGACCCGGGGGTCGCTGCCTGCCGCATTCATTCGATTGGCGTGGGGATTTCGATTCAGGATGGAGGACGTCCCGGCTACCAGAGATTTGGTGTGCCGCCGGGGGGTGCCATGGATTCTCATGCTGCGGTCTGGGCCAATCGCCTCCTGGATAACCCGCCTGGGGCTCCGGTGCTTGAGCTGTGCCTTCAGGGACAGCGCATTGAAATCTTGGAAGACGGGTGGCTGGCGTGGACCGGTGGTGACGGTGGGGGAACGGCCCATCGTCGGCCATGGTCTGCCTTTCGGGTGAGGGCGGGGGAGATTCATTCCTTCCCGGCATCTCCAACGGGCGTTTGGAGTTATCTGGCAGTCCCGGGCGGGTTTGTCGGACCACGATTCCTGGGAAGCGTCAGCGCCAATCCCCGGGCGGGAATGGGAGCGATGATCCGTGACGGCGCGGTGGTTTGCCGCAACTCGGACTTCCCGTTTACGCCCCCCTCCGCCTTGGTGATGCGCCGACCCGCGAGGACGGAAGTGCCGTCCGATTTTGGAATGCCCGCATTCCCGGTTTGGCCCGGACCGCAGTGGGATTCATTCAGTCCCGCGGGCCGTGCTCTTTTCTTTGCCTCGGAGTGGGTGGTCTCCCCTCAATCCGATCGCGTGGGCTATCGGCTCCAGGGACCCGCGCTTCCGTCGCCCCTTTACGGAATGATCTCCGAGCCGGTACTGCCTGGTTCCATTCAGGTTCCCCCCGGCGGACAGCCCATCGTGACCATGCCGGATGGTCCGACGCTGGGAGGCTATCCCAAGATTGGATTCCTGGAACCCGCCGCACGTGCGCGGTTGGCCCAGTGTCGTCCGGGTCGCCGGGTCCGTTTTGTACCTGTGACTTAATACCGTAGCTCCAGGTGCGGACGGAACGATTCGAAAGCTCTGACTCCCGCTGTGAGTGTTCGCAGGGGTACACGATGTCGGGATTCCCTGCTTGGCAGGGCTTCCTCAACTGGGTAACCCTCCCTTCACGTTCGCTGCCTGTGCCGAACCGGTCGTCCCGGGGAGATCGCTCCCGGGCCGGTTAGGCGTCATACCAGCCGTGCCGCCGTGAGAATTCCTGTACTCCTTTTTGCCGTCCTGTCCGTCGTTGGGACCGGTTGCAAACCCAAGTCCACCGCGACACCCCCATCCCCGCCCGAGGTGCAGGTGGTCAAGGTTGTTGCCACCAATGTGCCAATCTATCGCGACTGGGTGGGCACCTTGGACAGCGAGGTGAATGCCACCATTTCCGCCCAGGTCAGCGGCTATCTTCTGTCCCGTAATTACACTGAGGGCAGTGTGGTCACCAACGGGCAGGTTCTGTTTCAGATCGATCCAGCCCCATTTGAAGCCACTCTGGCCCGCGCCCAGGCGCAGTTGATCGAGGCCCAGGCCCACAAGCAAAAGACGGCACTCGACGTTCAGCGCTACACGCCTTTGGCCGCCGTGGAGGCCATCAGTCAGCAGGAACTGGACGATGCCGTCCAGTCGGACAAGGCCGCCGAGGGGCAGGTCGAAAGCGCCAAGGCGAGCGTGCTGCAGGCCCAGATCAATCTCGGATTCACCACCATCAAGTCGCCGGTGACCGGGGTCGCCGGTCTGGCGAGTCTGTCCGAAGCCCAGGTGGGCAACCTGGTGGGACCCAACTCCGGCGCGCTGACGACGGTGACCAAGACGGATCCGATCCGGGTGTATTTCTCGGTCTCCCAACAGTTCATGATCCAGATGCAGCAGCGCGATGTTGCAGAAGGCCGCGAGCCGCGGGCGGGTTCTGATCGGGAGAATCGGGCCCAACTGGACCTGTTGCTGGCCTCCGGCGCAGAGTATCCGCTCAAGGGAGTGGTCCGGTTTGGCAATAACCAGGTGGATGTTAAGACCGGTACCATTCGTATCGTGGGAGAATTTCCCAACCCCCAAAGCCTGCTCGTGCCGGGCATGTTTACCCGGGTCCGGGCGCTCATCGGCGTGGACAAGGACGCCATGGTCGTGCCGCAGCGCGCAGTCACCGAGGTGCAGGGCCGCTATCTCGTCGCGGTTCTCGGGGCCGAAGACAAGATTCGCATCGTTCCGGTGACCACCGGGGAACGCCACGGTTCCAATTGGGTGATCCGCGGAAATCTCAAGCCCGGCGACTCGGTGGTGGCCGAGGGCATTCAGAAGGTGCGCGATGGGATTTCGGTTTCTCCGGTCGCCTACGTAGCCACGAACACCGCCCACGCCCTGTAGGTCCGTCCGGTGCCACGCTCCCCTTCATGATCCGGATCCCATTTCCCGACTTTCAAGCCGCCGGCTGATTCCGCATGTCGAAGTTTTTTATCAACCGTCCCATCGTCGCGATGGTGATCTCCATCCTGATGGTGATCCTGGGAATCGTGTCGATGCTGGGTCTGCCCATTGCCCAGTTTCCCAACATCGCGGATCCCCAGATTCAGGTGAAGGCCACCTATCCGGGTGCCGACGCCCTCACCGTGCAGCAGTCGGTGGCGGTACCCATCGAGCAGCAGATGTCCGGCGTGGATAACATGGAGTACATGTACTCCCTCAACGCCAACAATGGGTCGATGACTCTGACGGTGGATTTTGACGTCAAGACCGATCCCAATACGGACCAGATTTTGGCGCAGATGCGTCAGGGACAGGCCAGCTCCCAGCTTCCGTCTGCGGTCAACAATCAGGGGGTCATCGTCCAAAAGTCCACGGCGGCGCCGCTGGTGCTGTTTGCGCTCTATTCGCCGAACAAGACCTATGATGGCGTGTTCCTCGCGAACTATGCGGTCATCAATCTGAATGACCGGATGACCCGCGTGCCGGGCATTGCCAGCGTCACCGTCTTCGGTTCCGGCCAGTATGCGATTCGCTTGTGGGTAAAGCCGGACCGCCTTGCCCAGATGGGCATCACCGTTCCGGAGATCATCAACGCCATCCAGACCCAGAACACTGTAAATCCGGCCGGCCAGATGGGCGGCGAACCGGTGCCTCAGGGGCAGGAATACACCTACGCGGTGCGCTCCCAGGGACGGTTGGAGCGCTCGGAGGATTTTGAGGAGATCGTTCTCCGCGCCGCCCCGGGCGGATCGATTGTCCGGGTCAAGGATGTCGCCCGCGTCGAACTCGGGGCTCAGAACTACACCATGCTGGCCCGGTTGAATGGGCGTCCCTCAGCGATCATCGCCATCTATCAGCTCCCCGATTCCAACGCGGTCGACGCGGCCGCCGGGGCCAAGGCGATCATGGAGGAGGCCAAGAAGAGCTTTCCGCCGGACATGGACTACGTGACCTGCCTGGACACCACCCTGGCGGTCACGGAGGGCATGAAGGAGATCGAGCACACGCTGGTTGAGGCACTGGTCCTGGTCATCATTGTGGTGTTTGTCTTTCTTCAGGGGTGGCGGGCCACGCTGATCCCCCTACTGGCGGTTCCGGTGTCGTTGGTGGGCACCTTTGCCCTCTTTCCGCTGTTTGGATTCTCCATCAACACCCTCTCGCTGTTTGGCCTCGTGCTGGCCATCGGACTGGTGGTGGATGACGCCATCGTGGTGGTCGAGGCGGTGGAGCATCACATCGAGCATGGGCTGTCCCCGCGGGACGCCGCCTTCAAGGCGATGGAGGAGGTTTCGGGACCCGTGGTGGCCATTGCCATTATCCTCGCTGCGGTCTTCGTGCCGACCGCGTTCATCCCCGGCATCACCGGACGCCTCTACCAGCAGTTTGCCGTGACCATCGCGGTGTCGGTGGTCATTTCGGCGTTCAATGCCCTCACGCTTTCGCCTGCCTTGGCGGCGCTTCTGCTGCGTCCCAAGGTCCGGGGGTCAGGGCCGCTCCAGGCGTTTTATGACGTCTTCAACAAGTTCTTTGGGCGAGTCACGGACGGCTATGTGGGCACCTGCCGCTTCCTGATTCACAAAGGGGTGCTGTCAGTGCTGATACTGGCCGGGGCTGCGGTGCTGGCTGGAATCTTTGGCAAGGCCATCCCCACCAGCTTCCTGCCCGACGAGGACCAGGGCTACGTGTATGCCGGCGTCCAGTTGCCCAACGCCGCCTCGCTTCAGCGAACCGATGCCATCATGCGGCAGGCGGAGGACATCATTCAGAAGACTCCCGGTGTCGAGTTCTGCACCTCGGTCGTGGGTTACAGCATGCTCAGCGGCGTCAACAACACTTACAGCGGTTTCTTCTTCATCACCTTCAAGGAATGGAGCAAGCGCAAGGCGCCCGAGGAGCAGTACTCGGCGATCAAGGCGCACCTGAACCGCGAGTTGGGAAAGATTCCCGGAGCCATCGGCTTTTCCTTCCCCCCGCCGGCAATCCCCGGCGTGGGTGCCTCGGGCGGCGTTACCTTTATCCTGGAAGACCGCGAGGGTGGCGGCACGGCGGCGCTCGCGGAGAACCTGAAGACCTTTATCGCGGAGGCGCAGAAGCGTCCCGAGCTTGCCGGCGTCTTTTCGACCGCCCTGCTTTCCGTGCCCCAGGTCTATGTGGATGTGGATCGCGATCAGGTGCTCTCCCAGGGGGTGGCGCTCAAGGATGTCTACTCGACGATGCAGTGTTTCATGGGCGGGGCCTTCGTGAACTACTTCAACCGGTTCGGCCGCCAGTGGCAGGTGTATGTGCAGGCGGAGGGTGAATACCGCAACAACGAGCAGAATTTAGGGCAGTTCTACGTGCTGAACAATTCCAGCAACATGGTGCCGCTCGCCGCGCTGACCACCGTTCGGACCACCAACGGTCCCGAGTTCACCATGCGCTACAACCTGTACGAGGCAGCCCAGGTGAATGCCTCGGCGCGTCCCGGGTTCAGCTCCGCCCAGGCGATGAAGGCCCTGGAGGAAACCTTCGCCAAGACCATGCCTCCCGGCATGGGATTCGACTACATGGGCATGAGTTTTCAGGAGCAGAAGGCGCAGCAGGGGGTATCACCCATCCTCGTCTTCGGGTTCTCCCTTCTCTGCGTTTTTCTGATTTTGTCCGCTCAGTATGAGAGTTGGAGCCTCCCCTTCAGTGTGCTGCTGGGAACTCCCGTGGCCGTCGCGGGCGCCTTCGGAGCCCTGATGGTCGGTCATTACGAAAACAATGTGTACGCGCAGATTGGCCTGGTGATGCTCATCGGTCTGGCGGCCAAGAATGCCATCCTCATCGTCGAGTTCGCCAAGATGGGTTACGAGCAGGGGAAACCGCTGTTGGAGGCCACCCTCGAGGGTGCCAAGCTGCGCCTGCGACCCATTCTGATGACCAGCTTCGCCTTCATTCTGGGCTGCGTGCCTCTTGCCCGCGCCAGCGGCGCTGGCGCGCTATCCCGTCAGGTGATGGGATTCACCGTCATCGGCGGCATGCTGGCGGCGAGCGGAATCGCCATCTTCCTCATTCCGGTTCTGTTCTACATCGTCGAGAAAGCGAGCGGTGGGGGCAAGGGGCATGCCGCTCCAGCACAGTCCTCGCCGGCCACCGCGGACGGAACAGGAAAGGGGGGCCATTGATCATGACCTTAGTGCCCTGTTTTCGCCGATTGGCCTGGATGGTTCCCTTCCTCCTCGTCGGGGGCTGCGCTCTGGGTCCCGACTACAAGCGCCCGGAAGTCGCCTCGCCGTCCGGCTTCCGATTCGCGGGGGAAACCACGACCAATTCATTCGGGGACCTGGGTTGGTGGCAGGTGTTCCAGGATCCGATCCTGCACGGACTCATCGGGGAGTCCCTGACCAACAATTACGATCTCAAGCGGGCGGTGGCGCGGGTGGAACAGGCACGCAATCTCGCCGTCGCCGCACGCGCGCCGCTGTA
>JBDKKE010000666.1:0-4523 GCA_039796255.1 Verrucomicrobiota bacterium
GCCGCCCCGGCGGCGATCAAGGTCCTGATCGGACCTGAGTACCGCATGGTACTGGGTGGACTGCTGGCGCGCTGGGGCGACAGCCATCCGGACGACGCCCTGGCGGCGATGCGGCAGATTACCACCACGGGATCCGGACGCGAACTGTGGATCTCGTTCCTGGAGCGCTTTACGCCCGGCAATCCGGAAAAGGCCGTGGAGCTCGCCCAAAGTGTCCGCGGCGCCAGCCTCCAGCGGCAACTTTTGAGCACCGTCGCCCGTCAATGGGCGTCCCGCGATCCCGCCGCCGCCCAGGCCTGGGCGAATTCGCTGCCGCCGGGAGCCACGCGGGACATGGTCATTGGACAGGTCGTCGCCTTCTCGCTGGAATCCGATCCTCAGGGGGTGAGCGCCATGCTTCTCAAGCCAGGGGGGGGTGTCCGTGAACCCTGGCTGTTCCGGAACGCCGCCAGTATTCTGGCGGAGCGCGACCCGGCATCGGCCCTGGCCTGGGCGGGAGGACTTCCCGATGCCAACGCCCGGCGCGAGGCTACGGCGGGAGCCCTGGAGTCGTGGGCCAACACCGACCCCAAGGCGGCCGCCAGCCACGCTTCCACCCTTCCCCCGGGTACGGCCCGTGACGCCGCGCTGCAGAGCGTGGTCACCAGTTGGTCCAATCAGGATATCCGGGCAGCCGCCGACTTCGTCCGGGGCATCGAACCTGGCCGCAACCAGCTGATGCTTTCCCAACAACTAGCGTGGCAGTTGGCGGCCCAGGATACCGAGTACGGCGTCTCCTTTCTGGATAGCCTGACGGATGGTCCCACGCGCAACCAGTACGCGGGCAACTTCGCGGCCGGGTGGGCCCAAAACAACCTGGAGGACGCCGTGGAGTGGATGAAGGGATTGCCGGAGGGGTCGATGCGGCGGCAGGTGCTGAATCAGATGCGGGATTCGTGGGCGGACCAGGAGCCCGCTTCGGCGGCCGAATTCGCCGCCACGCTCAGTGACCCCCAGCAGCAGCGGGAGTTCATCAGCGTCGTGGCGGCGCGCTGGACCGATCAGGACGGTGAGGCGGCTCGCAAATGGGCGACGTCACTTCCGGAAGGCCCCTCCCGTGATGCCGCAGTGGAGTTTGTTTCAGGGCAACTGGCCAATACCGCCCCCGCCCAGGCCGCCGAATTGGCCCTGACCCTGCCGGAGGGAGCGCAGTCCGGTGCCCTCCTGGGGATCGTGGATCGTTGGTCCTCCACCGAACCCTCGGCGGCGGCGGACTGGGTGGGGCGCTTCCCACCCGGCCCCTTGAAGGATCAGGCGGAGGGGCGTCTGGTCGCCACCTGGGCCGCGCAGGATCCCTATGGCGCCGCAGCCTGGCTCAACCAGCAGCCCGCGGGATCCTCGCGGGATACCGCCACAGAAAACCTGGTGCAGAATCTTCGCGAATTCGATCCGGTGGCGGCCAGCCTCTGGGCCGGATCGGTGGGCGACCCGGAGCAACGGGTCCGTCTGCAGGAACAGCATTTCAACTGGTGGCACTCGCAGGATCCGGGCGCCGCCGCCCAGTGGCTGAAGTCGTCGCCGGTTTCGGACGATCTGAAACAGGCCTGGACCGAGGCCGCCGGACAGGGTTCGCCGGTCACGCCCCCTTGAGTCTCAACTGCCGGCTTTTCGGTTTACTGGCCCGCCGCGCCAAAGAACGCCCGCGTCTGCGCGATGACCCAATCCACCTGCTCCTCGGTGAGTTCCGGGTACATGGGCAGCGGAAGAATCCGGCGGGAAAGGGACTCCGTCACCGGGAAATCACCCACCTTCCAACCCTGGTCTGCATAGCACTCCTGCAGATGCAGCGGCAGGGGATAGTAGATCAGCGTCGGAACCCCATGGGCGGCCAGGTGCGCCTGCAGGTCATCCCGCCGGTCGGTCAGCACCCCATAGACATGATACACGTGCTGATTGCCCGGGGCGGTCACTGGTAACTCCAATGGCAGGTCGGCAAGTCCGGCGGAATACCGTCCGGCGAGCTCCGCGCGGCGCGCATTGCCCGCCGCGAGGTGGGGAAGTTTTACCCGGAGGATCGCGGCCTGAAGGTCGTCCAGACGGGAATTCCAGCCGTGAAGGTCGTGGTGATAGCGGCGCTCGATGCCATGGACGCGGAGCATGCGCAGCGTCTTCGCCAGCGCGGCATCCCGGGTCACCACCATGCCCCCATCGCCGCAGGCGCCCAGATTCTTGGTGGGATAGAAACTGAGGCACCCCAGGAGTCCCAACCCGCCCAGCGGAGTTCCGTGATACGTCGCCCCGATCGCCTGGGCGCAATCCTCCACGATGGGAATCCCCGTCGCCAGCAACTCGCGAAGCGGCGCCGCCTGGCCAAAAAGATGCACGGGAATGATGGCCCGGGTTCGCGGAGTGATGCGCCGGGCCACAGCCTCCGGATCCAGGGTGAACCAGCGGGGGTGAACATCGGCAAAGACGATCTTCGCACCGACCTGGTGGATGCTCTCGGCGGGCGCGATGTAGGTGAAGGGCGAGGTGATCACTTCATCCCCCGGCCCCACCCCCAGAGCCCGCAGAGCCAGCGTGAGGGCGTCGGAACCACTGTTGACCCCGATGCCAAAGGCGGTCCCGCACGCCGATGCCACTTCCTGTTCCAGGGCGGAGACGGAGGGCCCGAGGATATAGTGGCCCCGGGAAAGCGATTCCTCCACTGCAGCGAGGATCTCGGACCGGAGCGCGGTGAACTGCGCACCCGGATTCAGAAAGGGAACGTTCATGTCGGCGCCCCGCAGCCAACCACACCCCCGCGCGCGGTTCGAAGCGAAAATACCCGACGGTCTCTGCGGGACGGCATTCCTGAGCCAACCGCAGGCAATGGTGTCCACCGTATTTCGACAATCCTCTGGACGCCTGTTGCCCCTACCGTTCACAATTGAACTCGGCCGATGCCACCGCGTCCCCCCTCCCTCAAGCGTACTCCAAAGCCCCGCGGGTCCTGGATGAATCCGGTGCCCCCCGCGCGTCCATCCACCACGCTCGCCCCTCCGGTAACCCTGTGCGTGGCGTGCTACGGACCCCATGCGGACCTCGCCCACCGCTTTCTCTCCAGCCTTTATTCCCACACCGACCCCGCCCTTTTCACCCTGCGGGCCGGACTCAACGAGGCGGAGCCGGAGACGCACCGCCTGTTTGCCGAATTCTCCCGCCGGTACGCCAATGTCGAACTGACGGTCGAGCCCCGGAATGTTTTCAAGAATCCGCTCATGCGTCGTCTGTTCCACGAGAAACCCCTGTCCAGCCGCTGGACCCTCTGGTGCGACGATGACACTCATTTCACCGACGACGGATGGATGCCCCGGCTTGGACAGGCGATGGAATCCGCGCCGGAGATTTCGATGTGGGGCGCCGTCTACTACCTGGAATGTCACCATCCGGAGGTCGTTCGCTGGATTCAGTCGGCGCGGTGGTACCGTGCCGTGCCACTCGTTCCGGCAGCACCGAGGGACGGTTCCGAATCGGCAGGCGTCCGGTTCGATTTTGCCACCGGAGGATTCTGGGCGCTGCGCACCCAGGTGATCCACCAGCTCAACTGGCCCGACCCGCGACTGGTTCAGGCCGGCGAGGATTTCCTGCTGGCGGAAGCCCTGCGGCAAAACGGCCTAACCCTCGGTCACTTCAGTGAGGGCATTCGCAGTAACGATGCCCCCCGGCGAAATCCCCACGCCCCGGAAATAGTGGAGATTCCCCGCTGAGCAGCCCTACCTCATATCCGTCTGGGTCCAGCCTGGGTTCACTCCAGGTTCAGTTGACCCCGGAGAGCGGGCGGAGGTATCCCTTGGCCGCTGAGAATCTCCCACTCCATGAATGCCCCCTTTCGCCCCCTCCCTTCCCTCCTGGCGCTGTTGCTGATGGCCGTCGTCGCGGGCTGCTCCTCGACCCGGGATACCGAAAACCTTCTCTCGGCGGCCGGATTCACCATCGTGCCTGCCGTCACGCCGGAGCAGGAAGCCGAGGTCCACACCCTGCCGCCCGGCAAGGTGACCCTGGTTCCACGCTCGGGAACCAACTATTACGTCTTCCCTGACCACGCCAAGAACCAGCTCTATGTTGGCCAATCCGCGCAGTACCAGGAATACCAGCGCCTCCGTTTGCAGAAGCAACTGGCGGAGGAGCAATTCAGCGCCGCGCAGATGAATTCCACCACCGCCTTCACCACCTGGGGCCCGTGGAGCGTCCCGGTCATGGTGCCGATGGTTCCCGTGATTCGGAGGTAGGGAACCCAGAGCGGCCAGCGGAGGGACGAGGTATCCGAGTCCCCGACCAACCCCGCCGCGTGAGTGGAGTCATTCGCGGGGAACGCGGGAAGCGCCGGGTGTGAGGAATGGGGACTCTCGAAGTTCGTCCCTCCAGCGGAGGGACGAGGTATCCGAGTCCCTGATCAACCCCCGCCGCGTGGGTGGAGTCATCCGCGGGGTACGCGGGAAGCACCGGGTGTGAGGAATGGGGACTCTCAAAGTGCGTCCCTCCAGCGGAGGGACGAGGTATCC
>JBDKKE010000667.1:0-7088 GCA_039796255.1 Verrucomicrobiota bacterium
CCTCACGCTGCCCGCCTGCACGCTGCGAAGTCCTCCTGCGAGGGTCAGGATGGTCGTTTTGCCGGCGCCGGACGGTCCGGTCAGCAGCACAATCTCACCCGGATGGATCTCAGCGCTCACCCCGTGGAGTACGGTGCGACGAGTGTCCCCGCTTCCGAAGGCGTGGTGCAGGTCACGGATCTGGAGCAGGGATTCCATGCGGTTCAGAAGACGTCGGCCGGGTCGGCCTGTTCCAGGACGCGCAGTGCGAGCCATCCCGAAAGGAGGCACATGGACACCGTCAATGACAGAACCACGGCGGACTTGCCGAGGTCCAAATAGGCAGGGAGTGAGGTGGCGATGCGGGTGGCGAGAAATATGCCCCAGGACAGTGCGGCGGCGGGGATGAACCCAGTCACGGCGAGGATCACCGATTGCTGCACCACCACGCCACGAAGGAAGCGGTCGGAGCATCCGGTCGCCTTCAGCACGGCGTACTCGTCGAGATGGTCGCTGAGATCGGTATAGAGGATCTGATAGACGATGACCGCGCCAACAACGAACCCGACGATCAATCCCGCCCCGATGACGAAACCGATCGGGGTTCGGTTCGCCCAGTAGTCCTTCTCCCGGGCCATCCATTCGGTCCGGGTCAGCACGGCAACATCGCCAGGCAACCGCTCTATCAGATCCTTTTGGACCTGCTGGACGTCCGCCCCCGGTTGGAGCCGGATCACGCCCAGATTCACCATGCCGGGGGTCTGGGAGGGAAATATCCGGTGGAATGCAGAGGTGCCCATCAGGACATTCCCGTCCGAAGCGAACGAGGTGCCGAGCCGGAAGATGCCCCCCACGGTGATGCGCAGGCCGTTGATTTCTGTGACCACCCGCTTTCCGGAGCGGAATGCCTCCGCGATGCGCCCGAACTCGGGGCGGGAAGTTCCGTCGAACAGGACTTCATCGGGTCGCTGCAGAACGGCCACCACCGAATCGGTGCTGTCGATGCGAAAGGGCGGGGAGGACGCCTCGCAGGCAGAAATGAAGATGGTGC
Source organism: Verrucomicrobiota bacterium (assembly GCA_039796255.1). Taxonomy (GTDB): domain Bacteria; phylum Verrucomicrobiota; class Verrucomicrobiia; order Limisphaerales; family UBA9464; genus UBA9464. The sequence goes on from JBDKKE010000667.1 coordinate 1,031, forward strand.
GGCTGCGGCGGGTGTCTGGATTCTTCCAGGAGGCCATGGCCAGATAGACTGCCCGGGCGTCCGCGACGCCGGTGATGGCCCGGGCCTGGTTCAGTCGGCGTCGCGGAAAGGTCCGGGCGTCGACGAGGGAATCATACCGGTGGCTGATCAGGACCAGTTCCCCGTGGAGGGAGCGATGGAACAGTCCGACGCTGTCATAGAGGGCGTCATGAAACCCGAGCTGCATCAACATCATTACCGATGCAAAGGAGATTCCGGCAACGGCCGCAGCGAAGCGCAGTCGGCGGGCGGTCAACTGCCGCCAGGCCAGCGGGACTCCAGCCGGCCGCAGCAGGTGCGCCAGGGTCTGGCTCCACGAGGCTCTCATGGAAGAAAACGGACGTTGACCAACGCGCCGGTGAGGTTGCCAACCCGAGTGCTGTCGTCCAAGAGGACCACCACCTCCACAACGCGCGAGTCGGCAAACTCCGAGGGGTCGGGTTTCAGCAGTCGGTTGGCGCCTACCTGGAGTCCAATCTTGCCGACCCTTCCGCGCAGGATTCCGTCAAAGGCATCCGCAGTGATCTCCGTGCGCTGTCCGGTCCGCACATGCCGGATGTCGGTCTCGTACACTTCGGCCTTCACCGTCATGGTATCCGTCGGCCCCAGATCAAGAACTCCGTCGGTTCCGACCACTTCGCCAATGCGGGTATGGATGGAGAGAATGCGGCCGGATTGCGGGGCGCGGATGATGGTCTGCTGCCACTCTTCACGGCTTCGTTCCGCCTGCGCCTCCGCTACGGCGAGTTCGGCCCGGGCGACGGCGACATCCTCGATGCGCACCTCGCGTCCGGCGGCCAATCGACGCTGGGCGGCCTCGGCGGCGAAGGTGCGGGTCAGCACCAGGGTGTCCGCCGTGTCCAACGCCTGCTGGGAACTGGTGCCCGAGGAGCGCAATTGCCGGACTCGTTCCAGGTCGCGGCGGGCATCCTCGAGTTCGGCCCGATTCCGCTGCACCTCGGCCTCCAGAACCGCAATCTCGGCGGGCTCTACTCCTGCTTCCGCCTGCGCCAGGCGAGCCCGGGCGGCCTCCACCAATCGGACGGCGTGCGTCCACGCCGCCCGCGCAGACGCATGGGTGTGAGTCGTGGCGAGGATTTGCTGATTGGTGACGGACTGTCCCTCCTCCACCAGGAGTTGACCCAGAATTGAGGGGCCCTGGATGGCGTTGGGCGACGCGACATGGACCACGCCTCCCAGTGGCTCCAACCGGCCCAGGGCGCTCACCGGAAGGACGCGTTCTGGGCTGCCCGACTGGGCGGCGATTGCCCATCCGGTGAGGAGAACCAGGATACCGGTCCGCTTCCAGCGGAGGCGGGCGGCAACCGACGCCTGCGCAGCCGGTGGCGAGGATCGCTTTCCGCGATCAGGGGTTTCAGGGACGGCGAACATGTGTCGTTTTTAGAAGACCGGGAAGCGTCTGTCCATCTGCCGCTCCATTGAAAGGCACGCCCCGCAGTCCGCGGATACTTCTCGACTCCCCGCCCTTGTCCGCGCGGGATCCAACCGGATAGGCTTCTCGCAATGAATCCCCTGATTGCTCTCGGAACGTCCCTCGTCGTCGCTCTGGCGCTGAACGCCGCCGATGGCTCCCAACCCAACCAACTCACCGCGAAGGAAAAGTCCGACGGATGGAACCTGCTCTTCGATGGAACGACGTTCAGCGGTTGGACGAACTTCAAGAGCCCTCAGGTGCGGCCCGGATGGAAGGTGAAGGACGGGGCTCTGGTGTGCGTGGATCCGCACGATGCCGGGGATCTGGTGAGCCCGGGATCCTACGGGTGGTTTGAACTGCAGCTCGACTACAACATCTCGGAGGGCGGCAACAGCGGGATCATGTTTCGTGTCGCCGACGAGGGAAATGCCGCGTGGGCCAGCGGGCCGGAGTTTCAGTTGGAGGACAATGCCAAGGCGGGTGATGCGCAGAAGTGCGGCTGGCTGTATGCGCTCTACCAGCCCCCGGTGGATCCCAAGACCGGCAAGCCCATCGACGCCACCAAGCCCGCTGGACAATGGAATCACGTCCGGCTGGTGGTCGCGCCCGACGGATGCCTGCATGAGATCAATGGCGTCACCTATTTCACCTACGTGCTGGGCAGCGAGGACTTCAAGGCGCGGGTCGCCAAGAGCAAGTTCGCCTCCATGCCCCTGTTCGCGAAGGCGAAGAGCGGACGCATCGCGATCCAGGGCGACCACGGCCAGATTTCCTTCCGCAACATTAAGGTGCGTTCCTTGCCGGCGAAGCCGTGAGCAGGGAAGGCAAAACCGAGGGGTCAGGACGGAGGATCCGGCCGACCCCGACAGGACTCATGAAGTTCTTCTCCCGCGGCTTCCCGTGGCTCCCCGCCTTGCGATTGATGCTGGGAGGATCGTTGCTGGCCTCCGGACGACTCCGGGCGGGTGATTTGCTCCTGACGTCGCCGATGGAGTACCAAGTGGTCCAGCGGGCGGGGCCGGAGGGAGGCTCCATTCCGATCACTGGACGGCTGGGTGAAGCCTCCGTCGGAGGGGAGATTCTAGAGGCGTTGCGGGTCGAGCCAGGAGGCGTGGCGACGTGGCGTCCTGTGCTCACCCTCTCCCCGGGGCAGACCCAGTTCGCCGCCGAACTCAGCGCCCCGGCGGGCGGTTGGTACCGAATGGAAGTGCGGCTGCGCCGGCAGGAGGACGTGGTGGCGGATGCAGCGGTCGATCACGTCGGGGTGGGCGAGGTGTTCGTGATTGCCGGGCAGTCGAATTCCGCGAATCACGGTGAAGAGAAGCAACAGGTCGCGACGGGGCGGGTCTCGGCCTTCGCCGGGGATCACTGGCAGGTGGCCCACGATCCCCAGCCCGGCGCCAGTGGCGGGGGCGGCAGTTTCGTGCCGCCTTTTGCCGATGCGCTCGCCACGCGGCTGGGTGTGCCCATTGGCATCGTCGCCGTGGGGGCCGGAGGCACCAGCGTGCGCGAGTGGCTTCCCCGAGGGACGCGGTTTCCGAATCCGCCGACTGTGGAGGGAAACGTCACCCGGCTGGATTCCGGGGAATGGCAGAGCAAGGGGACCCTGTTTGACACCCTCGCCCTGCGCCTGAAAGGACTGGGACCACGGGGTGCCCGGGCGGTTCTCTGGCATCAGGGAGAATCCGACGCCCATCAGCGCGATGCGACCCGCACTCTGCCGGGGAATCTTTACTCGAGTTATCTGGAGCAGTTGATCCGCGCTTCACGCACCGAGGCAGGATGGGAGGTGCCGTGGTTTGTGGCCCAGGTGAGCTATCACACGCCGGACGACGCCGGGTCGCCGGACATCCGGGCGGCCCAGGCGGCTCTCTGGAAATCCGGGGTGGCAATGGAAGGGCCGGATACTGATGCGCTGACGGGGTTGATGCGCGATGGCGGAGGGCAGGGGGTTCATTTCAGCGGACCGGGACTGCGCGAGCACGCACGGCTCTGGGTGGAGAAGGTGACTCCGTGGCTGGAGAGTCAGGGGGTCCTTCCTGTTTCCAAAACGCCGCCGCCGGGGCCCAAGGCGACCGGGGTTTCCGTGCGGTTGCCGTTGCCCGGATGGGAGGATCTTACGGTGGCGGGGAGGCCGGCTTTCCTTTACCTGCCGGAGGTCGCCCATCGCTCTAGCCCACAACCCTGGATTTTCTATGCGCCCACGCTGCCCGGGTTGCCCGATGCCGCCGAGCGCTGGATGCATGAGCAATTTCTCGCCGCGGGAGTCGCGGTGGCGGGCGTGGATGTGGGCGAGGGATATGGCAGTCCGAAGAGTCAGGCAATCTTCGAGGCGCTGCATCGCGAACTGGTGGATCACCGCAGATTTGCCCCCCGCCCGTGTCTCCTGGGCCGCAGTCGCGGCGGGCTGTGGGTGACAAGTTGGGCGACGGCGCATCCGGAACGGGTGGCGGGCATCGCGGGGATTTATCCGGTCTTTGATTTCCGATCCTATCCGGGGCTCACCAACGCTGCCCCCGCCTATGAGCTCTCGCCGGCCGAACTCGGCGCGCGTTCCGCCGAGTTCAATCCGGTCGAGCGCATCGGGATTCTTGCGGCGGCGAAGGTGCCGGTGACTCTGATCCACGGGGATGCGGATACGGTCGTACCCCTGCGGGAGAACTCGGCGGAAGTGGCACGGCGTTACCGGGAGGCCGGTGCGGACTCCCTGGTGCGGCTCATCGTGCTGCCGGGGCAGGGACACAACTACGACGAGGCCTTCTTCCATTCGCAGGAGCTGGTGGACTTCGCCATCGCCCGGGCCCGGGCCGGCGCCGGTCGGTGAGGGGAGTTCAAGCGCGGATACTGCGGAACGACCCCGATTTGAAGGGGGCGGAGCGCGGGCGTTGACCGCTCACTGGGGACGGGGATTCGTCGTTTGCCTGAGAATCGATCTTCCTCTGAAGAACCCGCAGTTCCACACCGTCGTCCGTGACCACGCTTCTCATGATTTCAATTTCTCCGCCGATGGCCCGGCTTTTGGGGTCCACCCGTTTCGTATTGGCCCTGGGGTGGGTCCTGGGGCTGGGCGCTCCCCTCTTTGGATACGCGGCGGCACCTGAATTCTGGGTGGCCCCGTCGGGTTCGGACGCCCAGGCAGGGACCGCGGCCCAGCCGTTCGCTTCGCTGGAGCGCGCGCGGGATGCGCTGCGGGAGGTTCGGCGCGGAGGCGTATCGCCTTTGATCGGGGCGGTGATTCATCTGAGCGCCGGCGACTTCCTGCGAACCAATGTCCTGGAACTGACGGCTGCGGATTCCGGATCGCCCGGCGCGCCGGTCATTTGGCGCGCGGATCCAGGCCCCGGGACACGGTTGCTGGGGGGACGCCTGCTTCCCGGGTTTCAAGCGGTCGAGGATCCCGCAGTGATTTCGCGGTTCCCGGAGAAAGCCCGTGGGAAGATCCGGCAATGCGATCTTCGGGCGCTGGGGATTCGTGATTTTGGGGACATGAAGTCCCGTGGGTTTGGACGCCCGACCACCGCTGCCCACTGCGAACTGTTCTTCGGCGGCAGGCCCATGACGCTGGCGCGCTGGCCCAACGAGGGAGCCTTCGAGTCCATCGCCGGCTTTCCCACGTCCACAGCCCAGGGCGACGATCACGGAGGCAGCATCGGCAGCCTGGAAGGAGGATTTCTCTACGCGGGGGATCGTCCGCGCCGATGGAAGGATCCCGCCGGGGTGTGGGTCCATGGATACTGGGCCTGGGACTGGGCCAACTCCTACGAGCGGGTCGCTACCCTGGATCCGGAGAAACGCTGGATCCAGACGGCGCCGCCCCATGGGCTCTACGGGTTTCGCAAGGGACAGCGGTTCTTCTTTCTCAACGTGCTGGAGGAACTGGATCAGCCCGGGGAGTGGTTTCTGGATCGCACTGCAGGGATGCTTTATTTCTGGCCACCTGCAGATTTTTCACCCGGCGCGGAGACACTGCTCTCGCTGCTGGAGGGTCCCCTGCTGCGTCTGAACGACGCGTCCCATGTGGTCATTCAGGGGCTGACCATGGAAGCCACGCGCGGGAATGGGGTGGAGATTCGCGGCGGAGCATCGAATCGGATTGCGGGATGTGTCCTGCGAAACATCGGGAACAACGGGGTGGTAGTGGATGGTGGAACGGGGCATGGCGTGGTGGACTGCGATCTCTTCGACCAAGGGGACGGCGGGGTCTCTTTGACCGGTGGCGACCGGCAAACCCTTAGGCCCGGGGGCCATTTCGTGGAGAACTGTCATTTCGTCCGCCAGGGCCGCTGGTCGCGCTGTTACGCGCCGGCGATTCAGATTTATGGCGTAGGACAGCGCGCCTCGCACAATCTGATCGAGCAGCATCCCCACGCCGCGATTCTCTTCTGGGGCAACGATCACCTCATGGATTTCAATGAGATTCACCACATTGCCCTGGAGACCGGCGACGTGGGAGCTATCTACACCGGACGTGACTTCAGCTTCCGCGGCAACCGGATCGTGAATAATTTCATCCACGAAACCGGCGGCGTCGGCATGGGCTCGATGGGTGTGTACATGGACGACTGTGTCAGCGGGACGGAGATA
>JBDKKE010000668.1:0-22553 GCA_039796255.1 Verrucomicrobiota bacterium
CCGATGAACGCTGTCACGGTCATTTCACCCGCCATGGGCGGCCTGGTCATCGGTCAAGAGGTCGCCCGCCAACTACGCTCCCGCTTCATCTTTGTTGAAAAGGAAGAGGGGCGATTGGTTCTTCGGCGCGGATTCACCCTGCAACCGGGGGAACGCTGCCTGGTGGTCGAAGACGTCGTTACCAAGGGTGGCCGAGCTCAGGAAACCATCACCATCGTTCAACAACACGGCGGCGTTGTCGCTGGCCTGGCCATGCTGGTGGATCGCTCAGACGGCACGGTCGACCTCGGAGTCCCGACCTGCAGCCTCATCCGAATGAACGTCGAAACGTTTGAGGCCGATCACTTGCCCCCGGATTTGGCGGCCACACCAGCAATCAAACCGGGCAGCAAGTAGACTCCCCGGGAAGCGGAATGATTCTCCGCAGTATACGGTCCCACTGCAGCCGATGGGTCATCAGGGATCCCTCGGTCCATATCACGAAACCCGCCCGCTCCATCTTCTCCGAAACGGAGAGTTGTGCCGCGATGCGACCGCCGATCTGCGCATCGGACCAACCGCGGCCCCTCAGCCGCAGCGTCTGGGTTGAGCGGGTGCAGGCGAGGCAGACAACCATCGAGAAATCATTCTCATATTGCTTCTCATAGAGCAGGGGAATGATCACCGCCGCCACCGGAGTTCCCTCACGACGCCATTGAGTGACCCGAGCACGCCACGAAAGCGCAATACGGGGATGGAGAATGGCCTCCAATTGAAGTCGCGCCGCGGGATTCTCAAACACCAGATCCGCCAGTCGATCCCGCCGCAGATTGCCCAAGGAATCCAGGATGTCCGTTCCAAAGACCCTGGCGATCTGTCCGAGCGCCTCGCTACCAGGCTTCGTCATCTGACGCGCCAAGTCATCGGTATCCACCCAGGGAACTGACAGATCCGTCAACGCATCTGCCGACACCGACTTACCCATTCCGATACCGCCAGTGATACCAACCAGAACCATGAAACAAAACCGCCGCCGGAAAGCCGGCGGCGGTATCATTTACGGGTTGACGATCACCCGATAGGACTTGGCCTGCGATGCTGGATCCACCGGATCCTCAAGAACCATTCGTTGGACCGTGTTGGAAGTATTCCGGATCTGTTTCACCGCGGACCATCCTCCGCTCTTCAAATCAGATGTTCCCTGAACTTCGTAGGTCTGGCCGGCGGCAGCCATCCAGACAACCCGGAAAAAGGGCGGCTCGGACTTAACCAGTTCGACCTGACTCACCACAACCAAGTCAAAGGGAGAACTGTCGGAGGCATTCACCACGCCGTCCCCGTCTGAATCGAGAACCTGACTGAAACGCAGTGCCTTGGGCACCCGCAGGGTTCGTCCATCCCCCGATCGGATGCTCACCAATTCCGCGGATCCTGTCCCACTGCCATCCTTGACCCAGCGAAGTGTTCCGCCACCCGATGTCACAAATCCATCCAGGTCCGCCGGATTCACATTATCGCTGGTCGAAGCATAGTACAGGGTCATGCCCTCGCTCAGGATCAGCGCATTCTCAAGATCCGCGAGAACCAGATCACTCAGTTCCAAACGCTCGACGTAAATGGCATTCGCGGAACCCACCGGGCTAAAGCTCAAAACACCACCCACATCAATATCCAAAGAAAGCACTCCCAGAGCCGCATTGTTCTGATAGCCAGATTGAGTCGGGCCCAAATCCTCGGCCGCCCAAAACGACTCACTAAAGGAGAACTGCGGAGCAACCAGACTGACAGTAGTTCCCAGCAGATTCCCGGTCGCCGGTTTCACCGGAAGGTTGATTCCATAGGGGGCCGCTATGAGACCGGGGAAATCCACTCCGCCATCTGAGAGATCCCCAGTAGCGTGGATGTTGACAAACCCTCCGGCAGCAATCTGAGCGCCCGCGAGATTGGCATTCACCGTATTGAGATTCACATCGAACAAAGCGGATACGGATCCACCGTTGTTCACATAGTCTGTCGCGTTGATTTGAACGTTCGCTCCATCTGCCTGGATTACACCGGAGTTCTCGAAGCGATCCGCACTCAGGTTGATGCCGGTGGATCGAATGGTTCCCTGGTTGGCGATGACTTTCAGCGCCGGAGAGGGCGAAAGACCAATCCCAATGAATGCAGGAACACTGATGAAGCCAAGGTTGGTCAAAGTCTGCAAACCAGCGAGGTTGCTGCTGACCAAATCGCGCTGCCTGAACAACTGCAAAGAACCACTAACCGTCAAGTTCTCGGCATTCGCAGAAAAGGCCTGGCTGATCGACAATTGATCGCGGAGGTCGACATTGGTTCCTCGAACGCGGAGATCGTTGAGGAATAGACCCACACCACTGGAGAGACTGTTGCGAATGACAGTGACGTGATAAATCGCGTTGTAATTGGTGGTGACCACCTCTCCGCCGGCGCCTGGATCCGTTGGGCAATCCCCAGGAACATCAATGACCCCGTCACCGTCGGTGTCGCATCCATCCGGAACTCCATCAGCATCAATATCGATCGGAGTGCCGGTGGTACCGCCATCGGTAGCCTCATTGGTTCCAGATACGGACCAGAAATTGGTGAACGTGGTACTCCAAATGGCAAAGCCGCCTCCAAAACGGGAGGGCGAACCTTTTGCGAGATCCTGAACTACCAGATTTCCGTCCTTCGCACCCAGGTCCAGGTTCAGAATCGGCGCATCAATCACGGCCCCCCTCGAACTCACCAGATTATCCGTCTGAATGCTGACCAGACTCTGACCCTGAATTCGTGCGTTCCGCAGGTTCAAATTATCGCCACTGATCATGATTCGGCCGGCGAGATTGGTAAGGCTACCCCCCGGTCCGGACACCCCGACAAAGCTCGACGGATAGCGTTCCAACTCCGCAGACCACGTCGCGTAGCGATTGGTGGAAATTCGATTGGACATGGTCACGCCGTCCGGAAATGAGGCATCAAACCATTTGGTAAACATGTCCGCATAGAACGGACTATTGGTCGCCACACCACCAATCGGAACTCCGGGGATGAATGCTTCTGGAAAACCGCGAAAGGCAAACAGGTTTGTCGGCTTCTGACTGTCCAGGGTGGCATTGTTCAGCAACAGCACCTCGTTGGGTTCTGAACCATAGTTGTCAACGATGATGAACTGATTCGCAGTGGAACCTGGCCCCTGGTTGATCAAATCCGGTTGAATCGATGTGAATCGAATATAGGCGGTCATTGCCGGAAGATTCACGGGATCCGGACCCGGCTGCCAGGAAACGTCGACCGCTACACTGGGATCACTGTTGTCGACGAACACCACCTCAAACTGCTGATTCGTCGCGCTTGCGGGATCGAGCGACTCCCCCTTGAAGACGAATGCCTGTGCGTTGTCGAGATTGAGAGCCACAAACGGACCACCGGTGTCGTCGACTGTCGTTGTAAACCGTGTATAGATGCGGAAGAGAGGCGTTTGGACAGTGACGATGCCCTCATCGTCAATTGTTGCCAGGCTCTCAAGATTGATGCCCGTCTCACTATATCGCCACCAACGATCCACGACATCCGTCTCCGGGTAAAAGTCGGTCTCCGTGAGACCCACCAGCGGCGACCGGGTATACTCGGCAGTGTTTGGCCTATAGCGATCCGTGCGGAAACTGCTAAACAGCAGAGGCTCTTCACCGACACGACTGGATCCCAGGTCGACATTGACACCATGAATCTGGATATCACCGGAATAGAATGCCCGGAGAGTTCCGCGATTGATGATATTGGTGGCGTAAATGCTCAGGAAACCGCCATAGAGCGGCTGGAATTGATTGGGAAAGATCCCGATATCGGCTGTGAAGTTGCCAAACTCTGCTGAGACAGTGGCACCAGGGCCATTGTAGAACTGGGATGCCATGCCACGGTTGCCTGCATCATCCACATACTCGAAGTTGATGCCTGGAATCGCAGAGATAAAACCACGATTGGTATAGACGAGCGTATTTTGGGTCTCATACGCGACCACTGGATTGTTCGCACCAGTGCTCAGGAAGATAAATCCCGGCTCCAAGACATTGCCAAAGAAGAACACCTCTTCACCGACCAGAAAGGTGCCCGTGTTAACAAAAACCGTGGCATCAATGACCGTCGGCTCGGTGATCAATCCTTCATTGAGAAATAGCGGCGCAGGTGTGGCCAGCAGGGCCGAAGCGCCCATCAGGCAGCTTGCGAGGAAACGAAATAGCTTCTTCATGATCTTCCGATTTGGAGACTACTGCTGCTGAAAGAGTTTGGACTCCAGTTGTTGAGCCGTGGCCCCCTGCGGGTAAACGATCGGGGTATTGGTTGTCCCGTCGAACGATCCCCAGACGAATCCGTCCAGGCTTTCGATCTGGGCGGTATCGAAGGCATTGAAAAGCCAAGGCCCCACGTTGTTGAAGGCCACCACCACGCCTGGTTCAATGATTCCGGGACCGGCGGACACCAGAGGCGAGCCACCCGGATTCTGGACCTGGGTGAAGAGCGTGTTGAACACACCGTAAACGTAAGGCTGACTCAGATCGGGATACGTACCGACATCCGCAACGGTGAACAGAATGTCGGGTTGAAGAATCTGACGCTGGACGACCGTATTGACAGCCACGCCCTGTGAATTGATCACGGTCTCGGGATAGGTAATGGTGACCGGGAATAGGTATTCTCCAAGAAGTGGGTCCGTATCGATGCGGACAAAGGCCACCTTGCCGGGGCCTCCCCGACCACCGTTCGGAGGGGCCCCGCCAACCACCCCCCCGCCGACCGTGTTCGTGATTCCGAAGAGCCCACCGCCGACAACGGTCCACGGGGAACCGGGAAGTGGATTCACCACTTGGAAGCCCACAATGTTCCAAGGCGAACCCCCGGCGCTGCCTCCTCCTCCTCCGCCGCCTGTAGCGCCAAGCGGGGGTGCCTGCCAATTGACATTGCCGGACCGATACATGTATCGGATAGCACCAACGTCATCACGGGTGAGTCCGGAGTAGTAGAGTCCGAAGCCACCAAAGACGCCACGTAGCGGTCCGTAGACCTGCTGATACACCCGAGGATCCGTGGCCCCCGCCTGCAACCCGGCGCTGGCAATCACGGTGACGTTGGGATTCGCCACATTGACCGCAATCTCCTGCGCATCCGACCAGTCCGTTGGGGCAAACAGGTGGACGATCTGATAGGTGTAGAGGGTGTTATTGACGTAGCTGGAATACTGCCAACTGACCGGATCAAAATTTCTTTGAACCACCAAGTAGGTATACTGCTGCGGAGTCGTATTCGGAATGGGAAGCCGGTTGCGAAGTGTCCAGGTGTACCGCTCCGGGCTGGCGAGTCCCATCTGCTGCAGAAGGATCGAAAGCGCCAGGGATTTCACATCCAAGAGGCGCAATTGCTGGGCCACGACATTAAACCGGGAGGTGTTCAGAGGGAACTCCGCCAGGTTGGTCGACATATTCGGCACCGTGGGGAGATTGTTGAGGATGGCGACCGCGGACTCAACTGCCGCAATACCCTCGTCCCCGAAGAACTCCTGAAACTTTTGGTCGAACCCGTACACAATCACCGGCGATCCAACCCGGTACTCCTCCCCGAGATTCATCGGACCACCCAAATCACCGGCTTGGGCGATGATAGTAAAGCGACCGTAATTAAGGTCGGTCGTCTGATAGGCTGGATCAAATGGCCCCATGAGAGAGAACCCATGGACTCCACTGCCCCCAGTCAGGATTAGAGCCGTCGTCAGGATCGTTTTAAGAATCGAGCGCATGATTCAGCGGAGAAGGTTGACGCGGTAATAGGAGCTGGCCGGAGTTTCACCCGCCGGTGTCGAATCAGTGGTGGTCGCGGCAAGGCGCGGAGATCCCAAGTTATTCCAATCCCTGAGATTGGAAGACCACTGGGGTTGATAGATTGCTCCCGGACGCGAATTCCAGGTCAGGAGAGGGCCTTGAGATGTCGCAATCAGGTCCGCATGCAGAAAACTGGCGGCGTCGTTGGGATCCGTTCCGGCGAGAAACTCGTTTCGATTACTCACACCGTCACTATCGGAGTCCTCAGCCAATCCTGGCCACAGATCCGAATTTGTACCGAAATAGGTCTTCTGCCAATCGTCAGGGAGCCCGTCGGCATTGTCATCCTCACCCCAAGTCTTGCCGGAGGAAGCCACCGATAGAGGGGACCGTCGACCATCGGCGAGGACATACCCCACCCGCACCGTATGGGTACTTGACGGAGCGAAACCACTTAGGGAGAGGGATCCCTCCGACGACTTGAGTGGAGTGGTTGCACCGTCAACGTAGATTTCGTATCCCACGACACCGAGGCCACCCACTTCTGGCCACGTAACCAGGATTCTGGAAGAAGACGCTGCGAAAAGGTAGGGCGAGCCTGGAGGCGGTAGAGGCGCCTGAGGACGGGCATATCTCTGCGCGGCGAGATCCATTCCCTTGGAAATTCCGCCGAAGGTAGACCAGACTACGACCACCCGTCCGGTGCTATCTGCGGCGAGCGTCGGAGTCATCTGATCTCCAGACGTCCGAGAGTTGACCACCAATTCGTCTCCGAGGATCGAGCCGTCGGTGGCAAGCCATCTCCCGACAACTCCGTCACCATAACCGTCTCCTCCGGCGCTTCGGTAGATGACAAACACCGAGTTAGCGCTCACCGCGAGACGGGGCATGATTTGGAACCCATTTTGACGGGAATTGACCCGAAAGTCAGAGCTCACGGGTGCCAAGTCACCCCATACACGTGCCGCAATATCCCACTGAAAGCGGCTATCGACATCCTGGTGCTCGGCCCACGAGGCAACGAAGCCCCGTCCTGGCAATCCCGCAACCGTTGGCGTCGTGCATGGACGCTTGGAGGTGTTGATCACCATTTCATCCTCAAAAAAGACACCATCGGATCCCAAACGGCGCCCAATGACATCGACGCTGTTCTCGAACCGCTGGTGCTCCGAGATCCAGACAACAATCCAATCACCGCTTCCGGTTGTGGAAACGACCGGGTCCCGTTGATTGAATTTGGTTGCCTGGTTGAGAATGAATGCTTGTCCCTGCGGGTTACCCGACGGCGTAAGCCGGCGGCCCTGTACCGCGGACATGCTTCCGTCGGCACCTTCCGCACTCCAGACCACGATCACTGTTCCGTCACCCGCAACCGCAACACTGGGATTCCGGTTGTCCTCCGCAGCTGCCGACAAAACAAACTCGGGTCCTGAGAACCTCCCGCCCGCCTGCAACACTCGAGCGACAATTTTTTGCGAATTCTTGGGCCCGCTTTGCCAGACGATGAGATTGGATCCGTCAGCAAGGATCGCCACCTGGGGATTTTCCTGATCCCCAACCGAATCCTCATTCACTCTGAGGGAACTTAGGCCGGAGAGCTGACCACTCAACCTGCGCGCACTGATCCCAAAACCATCTCCATCGGTGAGATTGTCGTGCCACACGAGGCACCCACCGTTGGCACGAAAGGCAATTGACGGGGCCATCTGGTCTCCCAGGGGGCTTCCAACAGGTGCATATTGCGTCCCTTCCGCAACAAACGGAATGGTGGTTGCCGCTTGGGCTGAGAGACCGGTCGCACCGGCGATCATGCCGATCAGCAGTGCGCATCGTCGCCCAAGCCGTCCCCGGAGGATGCGGTCTTCTTTGAAGTTCACGTTGAACATATCGCTCGACTGGATCAATGGGAGGCGATGGTGAGGATAGAATTTCCGTTCACTGTCGCAAACAGTTGGTGGCGAAATCTGACTCTCTGCGGTGATTCTCGCCCTGGGGGCTGAATCACTGCGGGAGAGCCTGTATCTCAGCGGGATTTCAATCCGACCTGGGCAGGTGTGGCGTTCGGATCGTAGGGCATGTTATTGGGATCGTTCACCCGTTTGCCCGACGGATCGATGATGGTGGGGGTGACGAAGATGACCAGATTCTTCTTGGCCACCACCGATGCCTCGCTGGTGAACAGACGTCCCACCAGGGGCAAGTCACCCAAAATCGGAACCTTGTCCCGCTGCTTGCGTGACTCTTCCGCGATGAGCCCGCCCAGAACGACCGTTTGGCCGTCCCAAACGATGGCTGAAGTGACGACCTGACGCGTCCGAAGGCGCGGGAGCGGAAGTTGTGCAGTGAGGGGAATGCCGAGGCTGTTACCGGCGACCGACTGAGCCGAAGGGTTAAACTGGCCGGGGTCGTCGTAACCGACAAATTCCGTGAACGAGGGAATCAGGGTCAATTGGACCGAAACATCGTCCGCGGAGACGTAGGGAATTACATTCAATTCCGGGCCGAAGGGAATGGTCTGAACGGTGTACTGGATGGTGGATCCCACGCCAGTGCCGCCGTTGTTGCCACCGGCACCACCGCCGTTGCCCGTTGTCCCGCCGCTGGCGTTCTGTTGGAGATTCACCCCGGTCACGATGGTTCGAACGTCTGCCACCACAATCTGGGCCTGGCGGCCGCTCAGAGTGGTAACTTTTGGCGTAGCGAGTACGTCAACCCCACTTCGCTGCTCCAGCGCCTGAATTACCACGCGGAACTGCGGGTCGGTGAGGATACCCGTAATCGTGGCAATCGACGGAATCGGGACCTGGTTGCTATTATTATCCGTGTAAGTATTTCGGACTCCACCGGTGATGTTTCCGTCCGTCGATTTCGGGGGAAGGGTCGTATCGTAAATATTGACAGGGGTTCCGCCCGTACCGTCCGAGAAGGGAACTCCAGGGAACGTTCCATAAGGATTGGCACTGGATCCAGAGGTTTGCGGACTTCCAAATGACGGAGCAGTACCTCCCTGCGCACCCACTTTGCCACCTCCGGTTAACCAATTCCCCAAGTACCACTGAAATCCGAGTGCCTTGGCATCACCCTGGTTGACCTCGGCAAATTTCGCCTCGATTTCGACCTGAGGAGGAGCCACGTTGAGGGCCTGAATGGCGCGCTCAATGATGTCCAGGTCAGAAAGAGTCGCCCGAACAAATAGAATACCGACCCGGTCGTTAAAGAAGAGGGCTTTTTGATTGGCATTGGGATCCTGGGGCTGGCCATTGGCACCCAACTGGGCCTGCTGCTGGAATCCACCGCCCGCTCCGCCGGCACCACCTGGCTGGACGGTGAACGGGAAGTTCACTCCGCAAGCAGTGAAGAAGTCGCGGACCATGACCTGCACGTTGGCCTGCAGATTGGTAATCGTGACATTGCTGATACCAATACCTCCCTGGCCTCCCTGGCCACCGCCGCCACCACCACCCTGCTGACCACCCTGACCGCCACCAGACGCCTGAACCCGAGGCACGGTAAAGATTCCCCCCTGACCTCCCTGACCGCCACCACCGCCACCACCACCACCACCACCACCACCGCCGCCACCACCACCTTGGCCACCACCTACCGAGAGATCACCAAAGGGGAATCCGATTACGGACTCAAGCCCCTGCATGAACGTATTTGGATCGACCCGGTAGGTGCGGGTGTACAGGGGTGGGGTTTCCGCCAGACGCTGAGTGAAAACGATCGCATAGTCTTCGACCGAGTACTTCAGTGGGCGTTCAGCAACCTTGGAGATCGCATCAAGGGCGTCGACCAATCGGATGTTGCGGAGAGCCGGGTTCAAACGGATGATGACATTGTTGAGATCCACCGGTTCCGCGGGCGCTGCGGGAACGACCTGACCGGTATTGGGATCGATCTGGTTGGCCGCCTGGGCGGTGGCCGAATCCATTGCGGAATTGATGATGAAATTCAGACCCCGCTTTTCAGGATCCCGAGCGCGGGCCTGTTCATCCAAATATTTGACTACTTCACTGAGGGGCACGCCATCAAACTTGATCTCGTTCAGAACAATGCGGTCCAGTTTGGTTTGGATCCCCTGGCGGCTGCGACTGGTGTAGCTGAGATTGGTCCGGGCAAACGGGTTGTGGTCGGGGAGCTTGTTCTTCGGCATTTCCCAAGCTTCCTCAACTTCCAGCATCATTTCGCGAGTCGTCAACTTCTTGGCCTCCGAGGCGCGGCCAAAACGCGACTGCTGGATCAACTCAAGATAATAGTGGGCCGTGCGATTTTCGGGCTGCAGCACGCGCGCCTGCTCCAAGAGACGCTGCGCATCATCATAGCGCCCCATTTCAAACAAAAGCTTCCCGTCCTGGGCCAGGGTGCCCGCCTTCACGTTCTGAGCCTTAACCTCCGGAACGAGGGCGAGTGCCGGATCGCTGGGCATCTTGCCCGCGAGTTCGGCAAGTTGTTTGTCATTGGCCTGCTTGAAGGCCACCGCATTCGCGTTGGTCGGATCCACTTTCACCGCGCGGCTGATCTGCACGCTGGCCTCCCGATAGTCGCCGCGACTGGCGGCAGCTTCCGCCAGTTGAAGGCGTGAATTGGAAAGACCCGTCTTCACTTCACCGCGCTCTTTCTCGGCGGCTGCCCCCAACTGCTCGGACAGAGCCCAACCATCCTCGAAAAGTTTGGCGGCGGCGTTGTAGTCCTTGACGTTGGCAGCCGATTGAGCCGCCTCCACCGTCTTTCGAAGAAGGATCAGCTTTTCCTGCCGACGAACCGCTTCTTCTTCCGCCGCTTGACCGGCGGACTGGGCAATCGCAGTGGGCAGGGCGGCGCAGAAGAGCAGCAGGCAGAGTAGACGAGACAGTTTCAACATGGTGAATGCGGTTGAAAATCCAAGAAAACGGGTCAGAAGGCGAGAGGGGAGATTCGAGATCAGGGTGAGGTGGACAGTTTGACTGTCGTGCGCGTGCCGTTGGGCGCCGAAACTACAAGTTCCTCTTTACCAATGGCAACAATCTTGTACAGCGAGCCTCCCAAGTTAAGGGAATCATCGACTCGTCGGGCGGGGAAATCTTTGGCTTCAAAGCGCAAATCGGCCTGAAATCCGCGGCCGCGGGCGAATGGTTTGTCCTTGGAAAGAGTGGCACGCTCATTTCCCTCGATCAGTTCGATGACGACCTCACTGGAAGACTCCTTGGGACCACGGATCTCGCGAAGGTAGAACCACTCGTTCTTGGTGCCTTCGGTAAGCGATACCGTCACCGGACGTCGGCTGGACACCTTTTTCTCGTAGTCGCGAGAGACACTAAACTGGTAGCGGTAAGGGTCCCCCGTGCCCGTCGGTCCCAAATAAACCAGGGTTAGATTTAGCGGAGAAGTTGCCACCAGTTTGAGAGAATTGGCCAGATCTCTTCGGGGATCGGGCTTGGGAACCCCGTCGGCTCCGCGTATCCAGCGAATGGGGTTGAAAACGTTGTGTTTTGAAGACAGATCGAGGTCGGACGGCTCGCTGAGCTGCTTGAGTGCGGCGACATCCCCAGCGAGATCCACCGGTTTCAAGGCCTTCTTCTTCATCCCTACCGTCAACTTGAGCTGTTCCTCCAAGGTGGTACGCACCGACTCCACCCGCTGCGTGAGCCAAAACGCCGCACCCGCGACGACCAAAAGGACCACGCTGAGAACCAGCTTTTCGTAGTGTTTCTTAAGGAAATCCATGTCAGCGCAAAGAGATCGTTATTGGTTCTGCGCGGCTGCCGTCGGCGCGGCATTCTCGCTATCCGCCCCTTTGCCCCGGCCCCGATCCTTTTCCTTTTCCTTGGCTGGGAGCAGCCCCACCAATTCAATCCCAAGGGTGACACGCAGCGGCTTTTCATCCAATACCACCTCACCCGGCCGATTGGCGGGCGCTGTGGCCACAGCCAAAGGAGCCTGGGCCTGGGGGCGTCCGAGACCGTACCTGCGGGCCAGCATGGGATCCATTCCCGGAGGCATTCCCGGGACTGCCAAGGGGGTGGCTGGGGTCGCCGAAGCCCCCGAGTCCAAAGACCCACGCTCTACATTGAGTGTCTTGATGACATACGCCTGGGGAGCATTAATGAATCCCGAAAGCACTTTGGCCAATTCCTGGCTAAATCCCTGAAACACGACTTCGTAGGGATAGACCACCGCTCCCAGCGTACTGTTGGTGCTTACCTTCTTGGTCAACAGGTCTCCCGCACCACCCATCTCATTGGTGCCGACAGCAGAACGTTTGAGTGACACCAAGGAGTGGATTTTCGCGTCGAACAGGATCCGGCAAAGAGAGTCCAAATTGTCCAGGTGAGAGATCAAAGGGACAAGGGTTGGAGCGGGAAGTTGAAGCTGCTTCCGCTGCTCCTCGAAAGTGAAGTTGTACTTTTCAGGAAGCTTGACCCCGGCCCTGTCAGCATCGCGGATCAAGTTGGTCAAAGTGGTTTCTAACCGCGACTTGAACGACGCGTTGTCCAGACCTTCGGGCAGATTCCGGACTTCAAACTTTTTGCGGGCATCCAGAATGAATGCGTTGACCTTGTCCTCTTCCTCCTTGGCCAACTGAATGTTCGACTGTTCCGGATAAGGATCCCGCTTGACCAATTCGTCCAGCTGCTGCCTTTTCGCCTGCAGTTCGCCGTCAGCTGTCGAGGACTCTCCCATGGTGCCCAGCGAATACCACGTGCCTGCTCCGAGCAGGACCACAGCAACCGCGAGACCGATGACAAAACCGAGGTTTTTCTTGACCCACTGCATATCAGAGCTTGATCGGACGCTTTAGTTTGACCTTGAGCGGGAAGGAGAATGAAACCGGGTTCTCACCGCTTTGATCGAGGGTACCCGACAATTGGGTTTCCTTTTCGTCGAACAGGGGACACGCCTTCATGGCCTTCTCCACCTCGTAGGCGATCTCTCCGTTGGCCCGGGGGTTCAGGTTGACCGCCCGGATGGTCAGGTTAACCACCGAGATTTCGTTGGTGTTGGCGGCAGCGCTCTTCCCCTTGGGTTTGTCGCCACCATCGCCCCCGGCTGCATCTCCTTCACCGTCGGGCTTCTTGGGCATGAGTCCGTAGCGCCGGGCTAGAATCGGATCCATCATGTAGAAATTCTTGGCTCCGCCCTGTTCCTCTTCAGCGGCCTGCGCCACAGCAGTGGACGGCTCGGTGGAGAGGAGTGTATCCACCCAAATTCCGATGGGGACCCCCATCTTCGTGCGCACGGATCCCTCCGTTCCCTGCAGCACCCCACCGATATTGGATACGATATCCGCCCAGTAGGTTCGGTCTTTGAGCCAGAGGCTGTACTGAGAGGCATCCTCGCTCGCCTTTTTCAGTTTTGACTCGGCAGCCTCGAGTTGAGCTTTCTTGCCATCCAGGGGCTGAACTTTTTCTTCGATCTTTGCCAGACCGTCGCGCTCGACGTTGGTTACCTTGGAAAAGAACCATCCTACGGCAAAGACCCCCACGACAGCGGCGTAGGCTGCTGCCAGCAGAAACGGCTTCTTGGCATTGAACTGCTGCCTAGTCAGCGATGCCTTGGGCATCAAATTGAGCTCAACGGGGCATTGCGCAACGTTGCGCAGTCCCAGGCCAACCACCTCGGCAAACTGAGGCGCCACCGGCTCCAACTGCGCAACATTGACTGACGGGTCAATTTGAACGTTCCGGAAGGGATTGAGGAACTCGACCGGCAGACTCAGCTTCTCCTCGAAGAACTGTGCGGCATACGGCATGAGGGACCCTCCGCCGCAGAGATAGACCCGCACCGGCGCTGCGCCGCCCTGCTGTGTTCGATAAAACTGGATCGTCTGATTGACCTGGAGGTGAAGGCGGGTCAGGACGTTTCGGGCGACCTTGGACACTGCCGCCACCCGGGGATTGTCGGGCTCCTCGTAGGCACCACCCAGACTGACAAATCCATCGGCGAGCTTGAACTTCTCGGCTTCGTCAAAGCGGAGTTTTGCCTCGGCAGCAAACTCCTGAGTGATGGCGTTGGCACCCACGTTCACACTGCGGGCGTAATACTTGTTCGCCTCAAAAAGGAGGACGTTACTCGTCTTCGCCCCGATGTCGATCAGGAGGCTGCAGCCCTCCTGATCGGCGTAATTGTACCGGAAGGTATTGGCCAGAGCTCCAATCGAGGCGTCGACCACCTGCATCTTCAACCCGGCGGCCTCTCCGGCCCCGAAGAGCTGTTTCTCAACGATGTCGGACTTGACGGCGACCAGCAGCACCTCGAGTTCACCGCTGCTGCTGGTTCCCAAAATCTGATAATCCCACGCTGTTTCAGCGAGCGGAAACGGGACATTCTGCTGCGCTTCGTACTGGATGATTTGCGTCACCTTGGAGGTGTCGACAGGCGGCAGCTTTACGAACTTGGAGAAAACCTGGAAACCGGGAGCGCACAGGTTGACCGCCTTGGCGACGAAGCCTCCTTCGGCGAGCAACTCGACCAGGGCCTTCTTCACGAGGGCCTCGCGGGCCGCATCCTGCGATCCGCCCAGACCCAGTGGCTTGAGCCCGAATCGCACCAGCTTGAGCGTGCTGCCTTCGACGGCTTCAAACTCGGCGACTTTCAGGCAACCGGCCCCGAAATCCACCGCCAGAAATGTTTTGGATGACTTCAACATGGGGACAGGTCTCCCACCGCTCCGCACCACCCGCTTCCCGGTCCGGAATGGACCAGGGCACAGGCAGTAGTGGCGAAAGCGACCGGGTAGGTAAGAAAAGCGTTCATGCGGGTCAAACAGAAAAACCCCAATGCTTGAGAAAAATTTACAACTGTTTACGGAAAACGTGCAAGCCGATAATCACTTGGATTTCCGTATCCACAGAAAGGCACGCTCCCGCCCCTGTCGGGACACGAACGATCGCGGCACCCAATGTTTAACGAGTTCAAAGCCCGCTTGGAACCGTTCGAGAATTTCCCCAACGGAGACCGCGAAGGGCGGCCCCGATTCGCTCTCCGGCTGCAGATAATGGACCGCAAAAAAATATCCTCCTGGACGGATCCAGCGCTGCGCGGCGCGCACGTAGGCGTCACGGCATTGGGGCGGTATCGCGCAGAAAAGCGTGTGCTCGAACAATCCGTCAAACGCCCTTGGCGGTGAATCCGAAAGAAAGTCACCCCTCCGGAAAGTGACCTTTCCTGCTTTTTCAAGAAGAGCATCGGCCCCGGCGATGGCGGTCGGCGAAGAATCCAGGCCCAGAACATCGAAGCCCGCCGCCGCCCAGGCCCGTGCGTCATGTCCAAATCCGCACCCAGGCACCGCCACAGAGCCTTGGCGCTCCCATGCGGAAGGCCATTCGGCCAAAAAATCAACCAGGGCGGGCGCGGGTTCGCCGTGATCCCATCGAGTGTCGCCCGTGCGGTACAGCGTCTCCCAATCCACGAATTTTTCTTCCTGTCGCCCCGGCTCGAGGATTCGCCCCGGCGAGACGCCGGCCATTGATTCCAGGGCGACCGCCGGGGAGTGTTCCAGCAGTTGCGGAAGCGATTCCCCACCGGTGGCGACCGCAACACAGCGCGCTCCGATCGCGCGGGCGCACTCGATGTCCGCTCGTGTGTCCCCGATCACCACCACCTCGTTCCCCGACAGGGGCTGGCCGAGATACGCAGACCCACGGGCAAGGGCGATCCGGGCAAGTTCGTTCCGGTCCAGATGGTCATCACCGAATGCGCCGAGCGCGAACACGTCGGCAAGACCATGGGCCGTCAACTTGAGGGCCGCTCCCAGGCGAATGTTTCCGGTCAACAAACCCAGGGTCGGGGGCTCCGGCAGATTCGACAGCGCCGCGATCAACTCCCTGACCCCGGGACAGACTTCGCCGGAGCTTCGGTGAAGCTCTTCGTCGAGAAGGAACACATAGGTATCCAGGAAGCGCGCCCGCCCCACCGGATCGTCCGTCAGGCCGTGGCAGCGAAGGAATTCGCTGACCAGGGATCCGTCGGTTCGACCGTGAAATCGGAGGTTCCGGGTTTCCTCCCCAGCTCCAAACAGGAGCTCCGCCGCGCGGGCAAACGCCCGCACCCCCGCACCACCCGTGCGGATCAGCGTGCCGTCAATGTCGAAGAGGACCAACCGTACACTCACCTGCGGCATCGTGCCCGACAGCGAAGGCCAGGCCAATGAGGATTCCAGTCAATGGGTCGATTCAGTTAAGAGCCTGTTTTAAAATTCAAAGGGGTCCTGTTTTCGCGAAAACGGCCCGAGGGCAATCCGACTTCGCATTCCAGCTTCGGCGGGATGCAGGCGCGACGAGCGAGCATACCCGCAGCGGTCTGTAAGCGAGGAGCAACGAAGCCATCGGGCCGTTTCCGCGAAAACCCTCCGGGCGACGGGTCTTTTGCCGATGGCCGGCGTTGGCGCGGCCGTTGCAGCCCGCTCCGGGGATGCGCCGGCCTCGCCGCCTTGGCCACCACCAAAATCCCTCCCCGCAGGACCCCTTTCAATTTTAAAACAGGCTCTTGGCTTAGCCGCCGTTCAGGACGTCGCTGCCTGGCCGCGCGCCCGCAGCCAGTTCGACAGATGCTTCCCGCAGGCCATGCCCGGCTTTTCAACGGCGATGTGCAGCAGGCTCGCCAGGGCAATGGCGGCCACACCGGAAACCGCGAACAGGATGGCGAAGGTTTGGGCCCGGGAGCTTTCGTAGGTGGATCCCACCAGTGCCGCCCGCACCCAGATCTGCAGGGGTTGGTGGCAGAGGTAGAAGCCGTAGAAGATGAGCCCCATCTTGAGCATCGGACCCCAGCAAAGGAAGCGGCGCGTCAGGCTGTTGAGGCCCGCGCTCGGGGTGGGATTCCAGATCATGCCCAGGATGACACACCACAGGAACAGGGGGATGGCCTCGGTGCCGCGCATGAGCACCATCCAGAACAATCCCGCGGAGACGCCGATGGTGGCGGGACTTTCCAACGGCAGCCGGCGACTGTGGACCATCCAGCTCAGGATACCGATGGCGAAGTAGTGCAGCTTGAGCGGGAGGAAGGCGGCGAAGTCGAAGTGATAGAGCCTTCCGTTGGCCATGATGGCCACCAGGGCGATCAGCGCGCACGCGCCCCAGGCCCACATCCTCCGTTGCAGCAGAGGAATCAGCCATGGGGCAATCAGATAGAACTGCCATTCGAGACTGATGCTCCACGCCGCATCCACGAAGGCCCCGGTGCTGTACGGCAGGATCTCATTGGGGAGCGCACCGTGAAGCATGAGGGCATGGGCGACCGCATGGGCCGTCAGGTGGTCCTCGGTCTGCACCCAGCGCGAACGAATCAGGGTGCCCACGTCGCCCAGATTGGTCGCGTCACCCAAGCGCCCCATCGCTCCCAGCGCAAAGAATCCCAGCAGGAGACAGACGGCGTAGGCGGGGAATAGTCGGAACCACCGCCGGACCATGAACGGAAGCCAGGGCAACCGCTCCCGTCCCAGCAGGCTGGCGATGACAAAGCCGCTGAGAATGATGAAGACATCCACGGCCAGGGTGCCGGAGCGCAGGGGCATCAGCCAGCGCGGCATATTGGCGTCGGAGTAGCCCGACAGACCGAGGCAATGGACGAGGAAAACCCACAGGGACAGCAGTCCACGCAACCCCTCCAATTCGGGAATCCATCCGGAGGCGCGCGCCGCGGGACGGGACGTGGTTTTCGGGTCGCTCGGCGATCCGGCAGCCGGGGTTGCGGATGGGGAATGGGTCACGACGTCCTCGGTGAATGGGAGACAGACCCCCGCCGGCCGGGCCACGGACCGCCGCTGGAGCGGTGTGGAGGAGGAGCAGGGGAGCCGGTCATGCAGTTAGCTTCCTGCCTGGGCGCGGAGCACCGCCTCCGCCAGTTGAAGGTCGGATTCGGTCTTGATCACATGGGCCGCCAGATGGTCGACCGCATGAAAACCCACCCGGCCCGAGTACGTGGCGCACTGCCCCGCCTGGACCGCCGCCAGATAGGTGGAGCGGCGCCAACCGGTAATGCTCCAGGTGATGCGCTGGACGGGTCGCAGCTCCTGTGAATTTGTTTTCTCGGAGAAGGTGAAGTTCACTGGTTTCCCATCGAGGGCGCATTCGATCTGAACGGCCTCATAGCTCAACAGGCAGTCGTGCTCGTTCTTCTGCATGGCCTGCACGAACGAACGCACGTCCTCCACACTGAGCAGGGGGGCAATGCTGTGCACCTGGAAGAGGAACTCGCAGTCGTGCTGGCCGAGGAACTCGTGGACGAACTGCTCACTGGTGGCCTGGTTGTTGCCCAAGGCCTCGGGACGTTGGTGGAAGCCCACTCCCTCGGCCTTGGCAATCTCGCCGAAGGCGGGATGCTCCGAATTGACCCAGATCTCGTCGAAGACCCCGGCCTCACGGCATTTTCGAATGGCTCGGGTAATCAGGGGAACTCCCTGAAGTTCGCGGAGATTTTTCTGTTTCAGGCGCTGGCTGCCCATGCGCGCCGGGATCATGGCAATCGTCTTGGTCATTGAAGTCGTTAAGTCCGTGGGGCGTTGGTGTGAAACCTCAGGCGGGTGTCAGGCGGCCGTTGGTGGCGATGACCTCCATCTGCCACGGCTTGCCGGTGGGGCGCTTCTGGAAGGTTCCTCCGGCGGCGGATACCAGCGCCAGTCCTGCCGCCACGTCCCAAAAATTGATTCCGTCCTCGTGATAGACATCCGCGCTTCCGGACGCCACATAGGCCAGGCTCATGGCCGCGGAGCCCAGCAGACGAACCTTCTTGTACGCCTGCGCCTTCTGCACGAAGGCCCGGAGCGGGGCTTCGTCATAGCTCCTGCCGCTCGGGAATCCGGTGCAGATGACTGCTGCCGCGGGGTCCGTGACCTCGCTGACCCGCATGGGAATCCCGTTTCGGGTGGCGCCTTCCCCGACCCCTCCGGAGAACAGGACGTCTCCCAGGAAATCATAGATCACCCCCAGGACGGGTTGATCGCCGTCGCAGAGTCCGATGCTGATGGCGCAGACGGGCAGGCGACGGCTGAAGTTCAGGGTGCCATCCAGGGGATCCACCACCCAGCGGAGCCCCGTCTCTCCCAGATGGGCGTCCGCTCCCGCCTCTTCGGACAGGATCGCATGAGGGGAACCAGCCCGCAGGCGCCCGAGGATGCATTCTTCAGCAAGGACGTCGGCGGCGAGCTTGATGTCCTTGCCCACCGCCGATTTGACCACCGAACCCCGAAGGAATTCCTCGCGAAGCACGACGGCCGCCGCCCGGGCGCACTCCTGGGCGAGGGCCAGTTCTTTGGAAAAGGAAGACAGAGGGTGTAGGAGAAGGAGATTAAGGGGATGCCGGAGGTTTCGTTCAGCGCCATCCCCACGACTGGCTGCGGGCCCGAAGCGGAGCGTGAGGTCAGCCCTGAACATTGAAACCGACACTGGATCCGGACGCCAGATCCAGTCTTGCCCGGCCCTGATTCAGGTGACGAAGCGTTCGGCGGGCACCTCGTGAGGCGCAGCGTCTTTGGAGGGGAAAGAGGCGTCAAGGACGATCTGGTCCCCGAACGAACGCCGCGTCCGCGGTTCGGGCTTGGGCGCAGGCTTTCGGCGTTCGGGGGCCGCTCCCGCGCGCCTGTCCCCGGTTCCCGCGCGCTTGCCTCTCTCCACGGTCAGAGGCACTGTCGGCACCACTGGCTGTGCTGGCGCTCCTACGATATCCGCTGATTGATCTCCACCGCCTCGCGGAAGTGGAGGTGCGTTGGTCGGAAGCTCGAATCGCTCGAGCCGCCGGGGAGGCAGGGCGTTGGACGGTTTCTGCCGCCCCCGCCCCTGAGCCCCACGCCATTTCAACGCATTTACGACCATGAGTTCCGTCTCCATCGCCAAAGACCAGCCCCTCCAGAGCCTCGATGAAGTGGAGGACTTCTATAAGGAGCGCTATCCGGATCCCTCAGTGCCGCCCCCGGCCAAGAAACCGGTCGTGGGCTACGCCCCGGACAAACAGGAGGCTGAGTTCCGCAACTACGAGGCCGATGCGCGTCCGACGGTTCGCGAGTTCTACCGGCTGAATCACCAGTTCCAGACCCACGATTTTGTCCTGGCCAAGAAGAAGGAATTCCTGGGCTTGAACCGCCTGCAGATGGGGGTGTGGGAGGCGGCCGAGTACCTCAACAAACTGGTGGATGACAGCGATCCGGACACCGACATGTCGCAGTTGGAGCACCTGCTCCAGACCGCGGAGCAGATTCGCCGCGACGGCCAGCCGCGCTGGATGATTCTCACCGGATTCGTGCATGACCTGGGCAAGATCCTCTGCCTGTGGGGCGAGCCGCAGTGGGCCGTGGTGGGCGATACCTTTGCCACCGGATGCGCCTACGATCCCAAGATCGTCTTCCCGCGCTTCTTTGAGGCCAATCCGGACTTCAAGAATCCCGGCTATCAGACCCGTCTCGGAATCTATCAGGAAGGCTGTGGACTCGACGCCGTGGATCTCTCGTGGGGCCACGACGAGTACATCTATCAGGTGTGCAAAAACTACCTTCCCGAAGAGGGGTTGGCCATGCTGCGCTATCACAGCTTCTATCCGTGGCACAAGGAAGGCGCCTACGACTACCTCTGCACCGCGCGTGACCTGGAATTGAAGTCCTGGGTGCACCGGTTCAACCCGTACGACCTCTACACCAAGAGCCACACCAAGCCGGACGTGAAGGAATTGAAGCCCTTCTACGACGAGTTGATCCGCGAGTACTTCCCGGAGAAGATCCGCTGGTAAGCCGAGGGGCGACCAGGATCCCCAGAACTCCAACGGTCCAGATGCTCAGAAACGGGCGGCAATAACGGCCCTTGTTTCGTGAGTCATTGGACCTTGCCTCTCCCGCTCACCCCTTCTTTGCCCGGGTGACGAACTGGTCCATCCGGTCCATCGCGATTTCCAGTTGGTCAAAGGCGGTGGCGAAGCAGCAGCGCACGAAGGATTCTCCGCTGGCCCCAAAGGCGCCGCCGGGAACGCAGGCCACCTTTTCCTCGCGCAGCAGTCCGAGGGCAAAATCCCGGGCGCTCAGTCCGGTCCCCTGAATGCTGGGGAAGGCGTAAAAGGATCCGCGGGGCAGGTGGCAGGAGAGCCCCATGTCGTTGAGGGATTTGACCACGAAGTTGCGCCGCAGGCGGTACTGTTCGCGCATCTCGGCGGTGGCGTCCGCCCCGTGTTCCAGCGCCTCGATGGCCGCCTCCTGGGCAATGATGCTGGCGCAGAGCATGGAGTACTGGTGGACCTTCATCATCGCTTCAATGAGGGGAACGGGTCCGCAGGCGTATCCGATGCGGAATCCGGTCATGGCATAGGCCTTGGAGAATCCGTGGAGAAAAATCGTCCGCTCCGCCATGCCCGGCAGGCAGGCAAGGGACACGTGCTCCCCCTCGAAGGTGAGTTCGGAATAGATCTCGTCGGTCAGCACCAGCAGATCATGGCGCCGGACCACGGCCGCAATCTCCTCCAACTGGGCACGGGTCATGGTGCCGCCCGTTGGATTGGTGGGAAAATTGAGCATGAGGACCTTGGTCCGCGGGGTGACTGCGGCCTCGATGGCGGCGGCCCGGACGGCAAATCCGTCCTCAGCCCGGCAGGCGACCGGAACGGGTTTGCCGTGCGCCAGTACCACGCTGGGCGAGTAGCTCACGTAGCAGGGTTCGTGATAGACCACCTCGTCGCCCGGGTTGAGCACGGCCCGCAGGGCGAGATCGAGCGCCTCGCTGACGCCCACGGTGACGATGACCTGGTTCTTCGGGTCGTAGGAAACGCCGAAGTGTGCCGCCACATAGGTGCTGATGGCTTCGCGCAGCTTCAGCAGTCCCAGATTGGACGTGTACTGAGTGCGGCCCCGCTCCAGTGCGTAGATGGCGGCCTCACGGATGTGCCACGGTGTGGTGAAGTCCGGTTCGCCAACGCCCAGCGAGATGACGCCGGGGGTGTTCTGGACGATGTCGAAGAAGTCGCGGATTCCGGACCGGGGGATTCCGGTGACGTGATCAGCCACGAAGTTGCGGGAACTGGACATTGCGGTGGAGGCGTAGAGAAGCGAACGCCGTCCCTTCCGGAAAGCGGATTCCGGAGGGCCGTCTGTGTTCGCGGTGAGATTCAGTCAGGCGCGGGACAGACGGCGGGGGCGCGCCGCAGCCGCCCGGGCCGCGGAAGACGCGGCGGGACTGGCGACAATGGCGGACAGCGCTCGGACCATGACGTGGGAATGGGGCCGTAGGTGACGCGGTGAAGTCAAGCGGGGAGCCTCCGGGTGTCGGCAGTTCTCCACGGGCGCCCTCAAGGTTTCCATCACCGAATGCCCGACGGACCCGACTCCTCCTGCAGCAAGGCAGCCGCAAACCGCTCTCCGGCGCTGAGCGTTCCCTGGCTGTCCCAGTGGGAGGGATTGATGATCGTTGACCCGGAGGTGTCCACGTAGGCCACCCGGGGTACCGTGGCGGCCACAGTTCTCTGCGCCTCAATAATCACCGGAAGGAACGGATTCCTGCCATCGCCGTACCGGGTGTTGACGCCGAGCAATACCCGGAGATCCGGTGAAGCCAGGTCCCGCCGCAGGGCGGCGATCATGAAGGACAACGCGCGGGCATAGTTCAGGGAGTCCGAAGGATTGGCGTCGCTTTCTCCCTGCACCCAGACCATGGCGCGGAGCTTGGGATAGTACCCCGCATCGCGTGCGGCCTTCAGCGCCCGATGGGTCTCCGCCACCAAAGCCCGGTAGCAGGCGCCGCCGTCGCCCGGATCTTCTGGATTCCAGTCCGTGCGCATGCCGGCTCCGCTGAAGGCGACCTTGACCAC
>JBDKKE010000669.1:0-3815 GCA_039796255.1 Verrucomicrobiota bacterium
ACGGCAACGGACCAAAACGGCTGGAGCGCCTGTCGGCCCAAGAGCGCCGGGTATTGGCATTGGTCGCCGAAGGGCATACGAACAAGGAAGTCGCCGGATCAATGAACCTGACCGAAGGCACAGTGAAGAACTACCTAGGCAGCGTGTTTGAAAAGCTGGAGGTCAAAAACCGCACGGAGGCGGTGGGTTTCTGGCTCAAAGATGGGGGCTGAGGCCCGAAGGCTTTCAAAGCATGAACTGGGTGGAGTTCGGACCTTCCTGACGGGGTGCCTGTCGTCTGCCTTGCTCTCTGCCCTGCCCTTCACCAAGCTTTGAGATCGGCATTCAAGGGAGGTTCCCACAATCCAGATGCACGGGAAGCCGGTGACGCTTCCTCGGTGGCAACAGTCCTATGGGGTGGACTACCGCGTCTGCGGTCAGGTCAGTCTGGCGCTGCCGAATCCGAGCTGCCTTCAACCACTTTAGGCCTGGTGCTGTTCCGCCCTCGAAACCGCGCTCAATGAGCTGCACCACAACTGGTATGAAGGCCAACTCGGGCACTTCATCGGCAGCCTCCGCGGCGGCACCCACAACCGCGCGCAGGACTCGGCCATCGTGACAGTTTCGTTGGGTGAGGAACGCGTGTTCCGCCTGGATCCCTGGCCGCACCAGCCACGGTCCAACTGGAGGTCAACGCCAGCAATCCCAAGGACACGGTGGCGAAGGTAGAGTTCTTCCGCGGGGACATCCGTCTGGGCGCGGCCAATGCACCGCTGTTCGAGTTAGCCGGACCCGCGGCCGGCGATTAACAGCTTCAGGGCCTGGGCGACGGACGACGCCCGGGCCATCGCCAAAACAGCCCCCTCAAGGTCACGGTGGCGGTGGCGTTTACCGAGGTCGAGATTGGTGCCGACAGCACCGTGCATCTCGAATTCGTCGGCGAACCCGGCGCAGCCTACGAGGTGCAGACCAGCACCGACTTGGACGGCTGGAGTCACGTCGCCGACACCACCGCCGGCCCCGACGGGGCCATCAGCTACGCCGACACCCCGCCCCCCGCCGAGGTCCGCAGGTGAGAATGGACCCAAGATTGAGGCTTCCACGCCTACAATGAATCGATGGCGCACCCGGCTCAATCGCGGTGGCGGCGGACCTGCCCCTCGTCAGCATTGACTCGGTTTCCGGGGGGCTTCGAATTCTCCGACGACAATCACCCCACTCCGGGAAGTTCGTGGAAAGTTAGCCGACGTATACGCGAGTTTAGCGGGAGCAGCGCAAGTGACACCAAGTTACGTTTCTGAAGAACTGTAACTAATTGATAAATAGGTGCTTGCGAGCCATCCAGAGGTGGGATGCCTACCTTTTCACCAGGAGAGGAAAATCCATGGATTTGGGCCGAAATGCAGTGGTTTCGCCGGTCCGAAAACCCAAGCTTAGTGTAGGAATTTGGGCCTCAATTTCAACACAAGTCATTGATGTGGAATGACTTAGTGGCTCCAGAGGTAGGACTTGGTCCGGTATCCCGGATCGAAAGCGATCCCGTGCAGTCCGCGCTCATTGGATTCACGGCCGGGAGTCGGCTCCCAAAACACCTTTACCTCTCCCACCCGGTCCGCTTTTTTGGAGACGAAGTCATAGGCCCAGATATCCCCGCGGCGTCCGGTGAACCATAGCCGCCCATCCGGAGAAAACTGAAGATACACCGGCTCGGGAATCCCGCCCTGCACCAGAATCTCGTAGCGGAATCCGGTGGGAACCTTGATGCCGGCCAGTGCCTTGGCGCGGTCGGCATCCGGCGAGGTGATCTCACCCCGACCGGGGGAGACCCACGGGACCAAAGCCAGCACCCCCATCGCCAGCAGGCGACGTCCAGTCCACCCCCAACCCGCCCCATCACGACTGCATTTCATGGAGCAACCATGGGAATCCACGGCCGGACGCGCGAGCCCGGACTTGCTTCATCCGCGCGGGATTGCAGCGCCCAACGGGTATCGATTCTGACCATCCTGGACGCAACGACACAGCTCCCCTGGATCTGCGCGTGTTTCCCTGCTCTGTTTCCCTCAGAGACTGTCCGAAAACTCAGAGGCGCTCTCAGATCGAATCGTTGGCCCAACCCCTGCTGCCTCCCGCCATGATCGTCATTCGTCCCCATTGCCGACTCCACTTCACCGCCGCCGACGTTGATTTCATCCTGAAGGCAGTTGGCCGGAACCCCCAGGATTGCACCGCGCTCCGCGAGTTACTGACCGACGAACAGAGCCGCGACCTGCTCCTCGACCGTCCGGAACTGTACCGAGCCGTGCTCGAGTCCACAGGCTGTCTCACCATTTCACCGCACCTCTATTTCTACGTCCTGGTGCGGCACGCGCTCCAGGACGGCGGTGTTCCCAACCGCGAGGTCGCCGACTATGTCGCGGAACTCCTGGCCGCCTTTACCCGGACCGAGGAAACGCGGGCCCGGCTTCCCGGGGAGTCTCAACCCCTCGACTACTTTGTCGAGATGCTGGAGGGAATGCAGCGGGCGGATGCCCGCAACGCGTTTGCCCTTCGCGCCCACATGGGCAACCAGGCCCTCTATTATTCCGGCTTGTTCAACGAACGCATTGATCACCGGGCGCGCCAGCGCGGGTTTCCGGGAATCGCCTACTACGAGGGGTTGGGCGAAGCGAGCTTCGCGGCCGCCAGTCATGATCGCTGGGCGGCCCGGCTCGGACTCGCCGAACTGTTCGCCCTCCTGTCTCACTGTTTTCACCGGGCCCGCCTGGCACTCAACTCCTTGTCCGACCGCCTCGTATCGCTCGGCGACGGAGGCCACCATCTCGACCGACTGCTCATCACCCCCGCCCCCTGATCCGCGCCCCGCAGGCTCGCCGACCTGCCCGCCTGCCGGTCTTCCCTCACCACTCTCCGAATCCAGACTTCCCTTCCCCTCTGGCCGGCCTAGCGTTTGCCCATGCCCCTGTGCTCGCCCATCCCCGCCGCACCCTCACCCTGTTGCGTCGAACCCCAGCCGGCGGGGCTCCCGCGCCGCGCCTTCCTTAAGACTGCAGCGGCCGGACTGGTGGCCACTGCGGCCGGAGGGATCGGGGCCTCATCCCTGCTGGGTGCACCGAGCCCACAGGACGCTTCTGAAACGCTGTCCGCCCAACTCTATCGCTCTCTTTCCGAGGAACAACGGAAGCAGCTCTGCTTTACCTTCACCGATCCGTTGCGCGACAAGATCGACAACAACTGGCTGATCACCGGCAAACCCATCAGCGAGATTCTCAAACCCGACCAGCAGGACCTGGTCCAGCAGATCTACCGTCAACTGCACGCCCCGGAGTTTGCCGACCGCGCGATGGAGCAGATGATCCACGACAGCGAGGGCAAGGGCTTCAATGCCGGAACGTCGGTCGCCCTGTTCGGACAACCCGGCACCGGACAGTTTGAGTTTGTGCTCACCGGACGCCACTGCACGCGCCGCTGTGACGGCGATTCCGTCGCCGGCGCGGCATTTGGCGGCCCGATCTTTTACGGACATCAGGCGGGGGAGAAGGACCGCGAGCCGGCCGACCACCCCGGAAACGTCTTCTGGTATCAGGCCAAGCGTGCCAATGAATTATATCAGGCACTCGACGGCCGACAGCGCGCCCTGGCGCTGGTGGACGGCGATGGTCGGGCCGAGAGGGCCACAGAGACCGTGACGTTGAGTGGCAGCAAGGCCGGACTACCGGGAATCCCAGTCTCAGAACTCGCCCGCGACCAGCGCGCGTTGGTCCGTCAGGTGATGGCGGATCTGCTGGCGCCGTTCCGCCAGCCGGATGTCGCCGAGGCCATGAAGTTGGTGGAGG
>JBDKKE010000670.1:0-3061 GCA_039796255.1 Verrucomicrobiota bacterium
CTTGAGTTCCAGGGGAAGGTGGAGGGCCGGTATTCCATGGACGGTGTCGACGACTGGTTCTTTTTAAAATCCCGCGATGGCCGTCATTTCGGACGTGTGCGTCTCAAGGTTTCCGCGGCCCCCGACGGCGGAGGGGCGCCCAAAGTCTATTTGGTCGAGTATGTTCTCAATCCTGCTGGCTCCCGAGGCCTGGAGTTCTTTCCGGAGATGGATGTGTCGGTGAAATACTACGCCCCGAGATAATGGCAGGAGACGGCGCTGACTGCGGGAACCAATTGAAAGCGGGCGCCCGATTTCCCGCGAGTGGTCACCCTGAGCATTGCGCTGGGCGCCAGCATCTCCCTGAGACTTTCCGTCGAAGTCCGCAGGTTTCCTCAAGAATTGGGGGACGTGGTGGGGCACGAGCGCATCCCAAACGCTTCCGGGGATATTCCGGCGCCCGCCTGAATGGAGTTGGGGGTCGGGTGGAACGTGCCTCCCCCCTAGTCAAGGGACTTCCTCCCGGGGGATGGGCTCTCCGCCCCATTTGACGTCAGCTCGATTTCATGGCGTACTCCGCTCCGCAGCCGAAGTCCGGTGCATCCAGCGCCGGACACGGGGGACCCAGTTTTCGAAGAGATTCGTCTCTCCGAAATGGGGCGTACGGTGCGGGTGAACACGGCCTTGGGCCGGTTCGTTTGCAGTCCGGGGGCACTTCCAAGCCCCAGCCCGTCAGCTAACCTCGCAGGCATTTGGAAGGGTGGTCCAAGCCCGCCGGACGCGGCCGGACGACGCCCTTGACGGAGCGTCCGCAAGCGTCTGGTCATGCACCCCTATCTCCATAGGCAGAGGGCAGGACGATGGCTGGCCATCCCCGCCACCGTCGCCTTGGGACTATTGCTCGTCGGGCTCCTGCCCTCCCTCAGGCTCCTCTGGTACGGAGTTCCGTTCCTGGGCCTGATGATGTGGATCTTCGCCTCGCTGACCATTTCGGTCGAAAGGAGTGATCTTTGTTGGCGCTTGGGTCCGTCAGTCCCCCTCTTTCGGCTGTCCCTCGCCGAGATCGTCGAGGCACGGGCAGTCACCACCTCCTGGCAGGATGGTTGGGGAATCCATGGATCCCGCTTCGGGACTCTCTACAACGTGGCTGGTTTCGATGCGGTCGCCCTCACCCTGCGAAGCAGCCGACGCCTCGCCCTCGGGACCGATCAAACCGACCGTTTGCTTGGAGTCCTCCGCCCCCCCTTTCCTCCCAATTGCACTGATTCTTTCCCGACGCCCTGATGGAATCCCCCTCATCCAGCCGGCTCCGAATGGCCGGTCTGACCCTTGCCGCTCTCGGTGTCGTGTATGGCGACATCGGGACCAGTCCCCTCTACGCGCTCAAGGAGTGCTTTGCTCCCGCACACGGCGTCCCGGTCTCTCCTCAGAACATCCTGGGCATTCTGTCCCTCATTGTTTGGTCCCTGATTCTGGTGGTTTCGATAATGTACCTCGTTTTTGTCCTCCGTGCGGACAACAGGGGTGAAGGGGGAATTTTGGCCCTGCTGTCGCTGGCCTTCCCGGAGCGCCGCGATTTCTCACAGCCCGGCCGCACCGCACTCTGCATGACCCTCTTGGGCCTGTTCGGGGCCGCCCTGCTCTACGGGGATGGAATGATCACCCCCGCCATTACGGTGCTCGGAGCCGTTGAGGGCCTCGAGGTTGTCACCACCCGATTTGCACCCTTCGTTGTCCCCCTTTCGGTAGTGGTCCTGGTGGCCTTGTTTGGCGTCCAAAGTGCCGGGACCGGCACCATCGGACGCATCTTTGGCCCCATCATGATCGTCTGGTTCGTCGCCCTCTCCGTGTTGGGCATCCGCGGAATTCTGCTCAACCCTGCAGTTCTGGGGGCGCTTAATCCCATTCACGGGATCGAATTCCTGTCCCAGAACGGCTGGACGGGATTCAAAGTGCTGGGGGCAGTGGTGCTCGTGGTCACGGGTGGTGAGGCCCTCTACGCCGACATGGGCCATTTCGGGGCGCGGCCCATCCGGCTCGCCTGGTTCGGAATGGTCCTCCCCGCGCTGCTGATCAACTACCTGGGGCAGGGCGCGCTCCTCATGGACCACCCCGACGCGGCGGCCAACCCATTTTATCGACTTTGCCCCCGCTGGATACTGCTTCCCATGGTTGGATTGGCCACTGCGGCTGCCGTGATCGCATCACAGGCCCTCATCAGTGGGGCGTATTCGCTCACCATGCAGGCGATCCAACTTGGCTATCTTCCGCGCCTGGCGATCGAGCACACCAGCGAAAGCGAACGGGGGCAAATCTTCATCCCGAAGGTCAACTGGGCTCTGATGGTTGCGTGCGTGACCCTCGTCATCGGGTTTGAGTCGTCCTCCAACCTCGCCGCCGCCTATGGCATTGCGGTGACGCTGACGATGTTGATTACCACGCTGCTGTTTTACTTCGCCGCCCGGCGGCTCTGGAAGTGGGGGATGCTGGCGACCTTAGCCATAGTGATACCCGCGTTCGTCATCGAACTGGCGTTCTTCGGCGCGAATGTTCTCAAGATCGTGCATGGCGGATGGTTTCCGCTCGTGGTGGGAACGGTGATCTTTACGCTCATGACCACCTGGCGCACTGGGCGGCGCCTGCTGTGGGAGCGGGTCCGCACCACCGCGCTCCCCACCGTACAGTTCCTGGAAAGCATCGCTCGCCGGGAGATGCCGCGGGTCAGGGGAACCGCAGTCTATCTCGCCGGAAATCCCGAGGGCGTCCCGATAGCGCTGCTCCACAATCTCAAGCATAACAAGGTACTCCACGAGCGGATCGTCTTTCTCACCATGGTGGTCCAGGAGACCCCGCGGGCCGATGACGACAGCCGCATCACGGTCCAGGAACTCGACCACGGGTTTTGGCGCGTGCGGGCAACCTATGGATTCATGGAGGAACCGAATGTGCCGGAAGTTCTGCGACGGTGTGCCGACTTCGGACTCAAACTGCGCGAGGCGGAGACCTCCTTCTTTCTGAGCCGGGAGACCATCATCCCCTCGCGAAAGAGCGGCATGGCCCGGTGGCGTGAAAACCTGTTTGC
>JBDKKE010000671.1:0-25328 GCA_039796255.1 Verrucomicrobiota bacterium
CCGAGGAGGTGGTGGAGTCGCTTCCGGGGGACGCCAAGGCGATCATCGAGAGGCATGACGATGCGGCGGTATATGCCTTGTCCGGAATCCTGGTGCTGGGCGCTTCAGTGATCGTGGGTGGTCTGATGGCGTGGACCGCCAACCTGGGGGGCGAGATCCGGCATTCCGAGATTCGCTCGGTTCCCGCCGTGGGGATTTCCATCACCGAAGGGAATCACGAGTGAAGGCACCCAGGAATCACCTGGCGACCGATGGCGTCCCCGACGACTGGGTGTCGCGAAGTCACGCTCAGACCCTGGTTCTGACGGGGCTGACCGTGTTCGGCATTTATCTGTGTTACCGCCTGGCCGCGCCGTTCCTTTCCGCGATTACCTGGGCGCTGGCCTTGTCGGTCCTTTTTTCACCAGTGCAGCGCTGGCTGGAGGGAAGATTTAGAAGTCCCAGTATCGCCGCGCTGGTCGCGGTGATTGGGATTGCCTTGATGGTGGCGGTTCCCGCGACGTTTGTTGCGCAGCGACTCCTGGTGCAGGCGGCCAAGGGGGTAGAACTCGTCGAGACACGGGTGAAATCCGGAGAATGGCAGCGCTCTCTTCGCGCCCAGCCCCAGCTGGCGCCGCTGGTGGATCAGGTCGAGCGTCGGGTGGATCTGCCCGGCGCTATGGCCGCGGTGTCCGGTTGGCTCAGCAATACCGGTGGCGTGATCTTCAGGGGTTCCGTCCTCCAGGCGGTCGAGTTCGGACTCACTTTTTATCTCCTCTTCTTCTTTCTTCGCGACCGCCACCAGGCGCTGGTCGCGCTCCGTTCGACATCACCGCTTGAGGCGCCGGAAATGGACCGTCTGCTGGGGCATGTGGGGGACACCATTTACGCCACCATCTATGGGACCCTGGCGGTCTCCGTTGTTCAGGGGGTCCTGGGCGGCCTGATGTTCTGGTGGCTGGGACTCCCTGCGCCGTTGCTCTGGGGGCTGATCATGGCGCTGCTCGCGGTGGTGCCGGTGCTGGGGGCCTTCGTGATCTGGATTCCCGCAGCGCTGTTTCTTGCCCTGGAGGGAAGCTGGGGAAAGGCGCTCATCCTCACCCTGTGGGGCATGGTCGTCGTTGGCACCGCAGACAATCTCCTGCGTCCCATCCTGGTGGGCAATCGACTCCGCCTGCATACGGTGCTGGCGTTCATATCCCTGGTGGGAGGCCTGATGGTTTTCGGAGCATCGGGTCTGGTCCTGGGGCCCGTGGTGCTGACGATCACCACTGGACTTCTGGAGATCTGGACCCGGCGAATCCGTGCGGAAGGCCGCAAGAACCCGCTCGGGGACGTCGGGGAGGATTCGGAAACTCCGGAAGATTCCGAGTCTTCCGAGTCCACGCTCCGACGACGTGAACCCCTGACGAGGAAGGGGAGACGATGAACGCCGCCTCCTCTCCGCCCCACACCCCTCCCGGTCCGGCGACGGTGGACGCAACGCTTCCCGACGAATCCTGGCGGACGTGGTCTGGCCTCTGGCGTCGTCGGACGAATCTCATCGCCGGCGGTTCGCTCCTCGCCATTCTGGTCCACCTCCTCCTGCGATACGCCGTTCACGCGGATGCCATCCTCGCTCGCACCCCCCTGCTGGCGACCCTGTTTCTGGGGGGGCTTCCCCTGCTGTACGAATTGCTGCGCAGGGTGATGAAGCGGGAGTTTGGCTCGGACCTGCTCGGGGGCATCTCCATTGTCACCTCCCTGCTCCTGGGCGAATACCTGGCTGGCTCCATTATCGTCCTGATGTTGTCCGGCGGGGAAGCCCTGGAAAGCTATGCATTGCGCAGTGCCTCCTCGGTGCTGGCGGCGCTGGCCAAGCGAATGCCTTCCATCGCCCACCGCAAGCGGGGTGATGGCATCCAGGACGTGCCCCTCGCAGAGATTGCTGTCGGCGATACGCTGGTGATCTATCCGCACGATGTGTGTCCGGCGGACGGTGTGGTCATCGAGGGGCATGGGGTGATGGATGAATCGTACCTCACTGGGGAACCGTTCCAGATTACCAAGACGTCGGGTTCCACGGTCATCTCCGGAGCGGTCAACGGCGAGTCGGCCCTGACCATCCGTGCCACCCAGCTCGCGGCGGATTCGCGCTATTCCAAGATCATGGAGGTGATGCGGGAGTCCGAGTCCAAGCGCCCGCAACTTCGCCGTCTGGGCGATCAGTTGGGTGCGGTATATACCCCGGTGGCCCTGGTGGTCGCGGTATTGGCCTGGATCCTCAGCGGGGAATCCCTTCGCTTCCTGTCCGTCCTGGTGATCGCCACGCCGTGTCCGCTTCTGCTGGCCATTCCCATCGCCATCATCGGCTCCATCTCCCTGTGCGCGCGCCGGGCGATCATCGTGAAGAGTCCGGTGGTGCTGGAGCAGATCGCCGGATGCCGCACCGCCATCTTCGACAAGACGGGGACCCTGACCTACGGCGAACCGAAGCTCACCGAACGCGTGATCGCCCCCGGCTTCGTGGATCGCGAGGTGTTGTCGCTGGTCGCCGGACTCGAACGGTATTCCAAGCATCCGCTGGCGCGAGCGATTCTGGCGGCGACTCGGGAGGAATCCCTGGTGGTTCCGGAAGCCACCGCGGTGAGCGAGGCGCCCGGACAGGGGCTGAGGGGAACCGTGTCGGGCCGGCAGGTCCGGATCACCAGCCGGAATCAAATGGTCACGGAGAAGATGGCGGGGGTGGATCAGATTCCGCCGATCGCCGGAGGACTGGAGTGCGTGGTGGCGATTGACCAGCGCTACGCCGCCACATTGCGCTTTCGGGACGCACCCCGCGCCGACAGCCGTTCCTTCGTCAGTCACCTGGGTCCCAAGCATCACTTCGCACGCTTGATGCTGGTTTCCGGGGATCGGGAATCGGAGGTGCGCTACCTCGCCGAGCAGGTGGGCATCGCCGAGATTCACGCCCAGAAGACCCCTGAGCAAAAACTGGAGATTGTCCGCCGGGAAACTGCGGCGGCGAAGACGCTGTACGTGGGGGACGGCATCAATGATGCCCCGGCCATGATGGCCGCCACGGTCGGCATCGCCATCGGGCAGAACAGCGATGTGACGGCGGAGGCGGCGGGAGTGGTGGTGATGGACAACTCCCTGAGCAAGGTGGACGAGTTCATGCACATCAGCCGGCGAATGCGTGTCATCGCCCTTCAGAGTGCCGTGGGTGGGATGGTACTGAGCATCGTCGGCATGGGGTTCGCCGCGACGGGACACCTGACCCCGGTGAGCGGGGCCATCGCCCAGGAAATCATCGATGTGCTGGCGGTTCTGAATGCCCTGCGGGCCGCCTTTCCTCCCAAGGTGATTCGCGATCTCTGAATGAAAAAACTCCGTCTCCAATGCCGGACTCCGCGTCGCCGGGTCCCCAATCATCTCTCATGAAAACGCTCCCTGTCCCTCCACCTGCCAGCGTCCGACTGCGGACCGTCTCCACCGGGCTCACCCTCGCGGTGTTAACCATTCTCTTCGGTCGGGTGATCCGAATCGCCTTCGGACTGAACAAAAATCGCCTTCAACGCCGTGCATAGTCATTCGCCAAACATGGGACCGGTGAGGACGGCCGCTGAAAAGGCTGGCCATTGACAGCGTCACGAAGGGTTGGCGAAGCCGCCGGAAATGCGTTTGAAGTCTTGCCCGTCTGGGCATGAGGTTCCGCATGCGCACCGCACCTGCGAATCCCGCGCCGCCCCGTAAGGACGCCTGGCATTGCCGGCCTGCCGAGGTGGTCCTGGCAGAACTCCGCTCCACGGCCAGCGGACTCACCGGGGCGGAGGCAGCCCGCCGTCTGGCGGCGGATGGGGCCAATGAGTTGGTGGAGGCGAAGCGCATCAGCCCGGTGCAGATCGTTCTCGCCCAGTTCAAGAGTCTGATCGTCTGGATTCTCATTGGAGCGGGCGTGCTGTCGGGGATCCTCGGCGAACGGATGGACGCCGCCGCCATCCTGGCCATCGTGGTCCTGAATGCGCTGGTTGGCTTCTATCAGGAGTTCAAGGCGGAGCGGTCGATTGCGGCGCTGAAGTCAAGGACCGCCCCACAGGCCCGCGTGCGACGCGATGGCAGGGTCACCGAGATTCCCGCCGCGCAGTTGGTGGTGGGCGATGTGCTGGTGATGGAGGCGGGCGATATTGTTGCGGCCGATGCGCGGATTCTGGACGCCTCGTCGCTGCGGTGCGTCGAGTCGGCGTTGACCGGAGAATCGGAGTCGGTGACCAAGCAGCAGGGGGCCCTGGAGGGCGTCGACCTGCCGCTTGGAGACCGGTCAAACCTGGTATTCATGGGAACCAGTGTCGCGGCGGGGACAGGACAGGCGGTCGTCGTGTCGACGGCCATGAACACCGAGTTGGGCCGCATCGCCGGTTTGCTCCAGGTTGCGGGCGCTGATGAGGAAACGCCGCTGCAGAAGAAGCTGGATTCCGTCGGACGCATTCTTGTCTGGGCGTCGCTGGGCGTCGTTACCCTGCTGTTTGTGCTGGGACTGCTGCGGGGAGTCCGGTTGCTGGAGCTAATCCTCGGTTCGGTCAGCCTGGCGGTCGCCGCAGTTCCCGAGGGGCTTCCAGCCATCGTGACCGTCGCCCTGTCCCTCGGCGTCCTGCGCATGGCGCGCCGGCATGCCCTGGTGCGCAAACTTGCGGCGGTCGAGACCCTCGGTTCCACCAGCGTGATCTGCACCGACAAGACCGGCACCCTGACGGTGGGCGAGATGACCGCGCAACGGCTGTACGTCGCCGGCCAGATCTACGAGGTCACCGGACAGGGATATGGTCCGGAGGGCGAGGTTCGGATTGGGGAGGTGAAGACGGACGAGGCGCACGCGGGTCCGCTGCTCGAACTGGCGACCGTGCTGCTCGGCGCGAACCAGGCGCATCTGGAGTATAGGGATGGCTCCTGGAAAACACTGGGTGACCCCACGGAGGGGGCTCTGCTGGTGGCGGGAGCGAAGGCTGGAGGGGACCGGGTGCGGATTGAACAGGACCTTCCCGAACGGTCCAAATTCCCTTTCGACTCGGATCGGAAGTTGGGTTCCGTCGTGCGGTCCCAGTCGGGCGGACTGCTGCGCGGGTTCACCAACGGTGCCCCGGGAGCGGTGTTGAAGCGGTGCACGCAGATCTACACCGGCGGGGAAGTCCGGGTGATGACCGATACGGA
Organism: Verrucomicrobiota bacterium; assembly: GCA_039796255.1. GTDB lineage: Bacteria > Verrucomicrobiota > Verrucomicrobiia > Limisphaerales > UBA9464 > UBA9464. The sequence continues at coordinate 5,167 of JBDKKE010000671.1, forward strand.
TCGTGAGCAGATCCTGGCGCAGACCGCGTCCATGGCGCGACAGGCGCTGCGGGTGCTGGCCTCCGCACGCCGCGATCTGCCGGACTCCGGGGTATTGACGGCGGACGCCGTGGAGCGGGACATGGTGTTCGTGGGTTTGACCGGGATTCACGATCCACCCCGTCCCGAGGCGCGCGACGCCATCACCCGCTGCCGTGCCGCCGGAATCCGCGTGGTCATGATCACCGGCGATCATCCGGCCACGGCGTCCGCGATCGCCCAGGATCTGGGCATTGGAAAGGGCAGCGAAACCATCACCGGGGCACAACTCGACGCGATGCAGGATCCGGAGTTGCACCGCCGCATCGGGAGCATCGGCGTCTTTGCCCGTGTCACAGCGGCGCACAAGCTGCGCATCGTCCGGTCCCTGCGAGAGCGGGGGGACGTGGTGGCCATGACCGGGGATGGGGTCAATGACGCCCCGGCCATCCAGGGTGCTGATATCGGCATTGCCATGGGACGGACCGGAACGGAGGTCACCAAGCAGGCGGCGGACCTGATCATCACCGACGACAACTTCGCGACCATTGTGGCTGCGGTGGAGGAGGGGCGGGGGATCTACGACAACATCCGGAAAACCCTGCAATACCTTCTCGCAGGAAACACCGGCGAACTGCTGCTGATGACGCTCTGTGTCGTCGCCGGTCTTCCGGCACCCCTGCTGCCGATCCACCTTCTGTGGATCAACCTGGTCACCGACGGTCTGCCGGCGCTTTGCCTGGCCACCGACCCCATCGGGTCGGACGTCATGAAGCGGCATCCCCGACACCGGGCCCAGCACCTGATGGATCCGGCCTTCGTCCGAACCATGTTCCTCACCGGTGCGCTCACTGCCGGAGTGGCGTTTGCGGTGTACATCTACATTCTTCGAACCCAGACGCCGGCCGCAGCGCGCGGTTGCGCCTTCGCGGTGCTGGTGTTTGCGGAGTTGCTGAGGTCGTTCGGTGCCCGCAGCGAGACCAAGCCGATTTGGAAGATTCCGCTGCTGACCAATCCCCATCTGGTCCTGGTCGTCGCCTTGTCGATCGGACTTCAACTTCTGAGTCAACACAACGAAACCCTCGGCCGTATCCTCAAGACCTCCTCCATGCCCTTTCTGGACGGACTTCTTCTCCTCGCCATCGGTGCCATTCCGCTGGTGGTGCTGGAGGTGATTAAAGTGGTGCGCCATCGACGGGCCCAGAAAGGGTGATTGGGGTCAGTGATCAGTGATCGGTGGTCAGTGGTCAGTGGTCAGTGGTCAGTGGAGCTCACCGCGGTAGGGCGAACCTCCCGGTGAGCCGTGCGCGCGTGGAGACCCCACCACATCAACCGCGGTTGCGCGAACGGCTCGGCGGGAGCCTCGCCCCACCGGATGTGCGTACACAGGAGTGGTCCTTGGTCATCCTTCCTTCTTCCTTCCCCCGCAATCGCCTATCGCCTATCGCCTATCGCCTATTGGCTATTGGCTATTGGCTATTGGCTATTGGCCCCGCTCCCTCTCCTTCCGTAAGCAGATTACCCCATCGCCGAAGAGTGACGGGGTTCGGTAGGTTCGGGAGTTGTCGAACGCAGGTGACACGATGACCCCAGGGGCGGTGAACAGAGGCTTGTTCCGGGAACCATTGAGTGCGCCGTTACCCCTCAAACTAAAATTTTATGTTAGGAACTATTCTGGCGGTGGTGTTGGTTCTTCTGCTGATCGGTGCGCTGCCCTCATGGCCGCACAGCCGGAGTTGGGGTTACTATCCCAGCGGTGGGCTGGGACTGGTACTGATCATTCTGGTGGTGCTCCTCCTGATGGGCCGGCTTTGAAGGTTGAACCCAAAGCGGTTCAGGTTCCGGCCCCTGGAGCAGGGGCCGTACAGTCGCGATGGGATCCGGCTCAACGCGTCGTCCTTTCGAGTGTTCATTCCGGACGAAACCGCCTCCAACCGCTGGGGCGCGGAGAATTCTGCTCGAGTCGAAAGGGAAATAATATCTTTCCAGCAGGGTTTCACCCCATGGCTTCGACCGCGGGAGGCCTACTAGGGTGCCTCCTTGAAACAGCACACCCTTTGCCTGACGGAGAGCACCTCATTGATTCCCGTCTTCAACCCGAATCCCAGCCGTCACCTGCTTCTCAGCACGGCGGCGGCATCGTTCATCGCCCTGGCCTCCTTTGCTGCGGAGCCGCCAGCTCCGCTCCCCGGATCGACCGAGTACAGCCATCAATCGGCGCCGGATGGGCGGGCTGCCCACTCCCTCGGACGCGTGCAGCGGGCACGCGACCTGGTGGGAATGGAAGTTCGCAACTATCAGAGCCAGCGGCTGGGCAAGGTGGAGGACTTGGTCCTCGACTTTGAATCGGGGCGCATTGTGCAGGTGCTACTGGTCTCGGGCGGCTTCCTGGGACTCGGCGAGTCGCTCCGGTCAGTGGCCCCCGACGGATTTCACCACGACGTCGACAACCGTATTCTCCACCTCGATCTGACCCAGGAGGCCATCAAGGCGATGGCTGTAATTGATGCGTCGAACTGGAAGGCCTGCTGCACCTCCAATCGGCTGGTGGAGGTGAGCCGCTCTGCGGACGCCATCGGCGCCGATGCGCCCAAGGAAACCCGGGTGACCGCCCGGATTCCGTCGGAACAGGCAATGAGCCTTCAAAAGGCGACCCAGATGCTCGGCCTGTCGGTGGTGAATGGTCAGGCGGAGGCGCTGGGCAAGGTGGAGAACATGATGATGGACCTGGCGGCTGGACGGATTGTGGCAGTGATCATTTCCTCCGGGGGATTCCTCGGTTTGGGTGATGAACTCAGCGCCGTACCGCCCGCGGCCCTCCGCTTCAATGAGGACCAGACGGCCCTCCGTCTGGACACCACCAAGGAGTCTCTGGCCAGTGCGCCGCACTTCAAGACTGGGGAATGGCCTGACTTTAGCCAGCGCGCCTATTCGGTGGGCGTCTACAACGCCTACCATGTGACTCCCTATTTCGGGACCAATACGGTGACCGATGACGGGGCCTCGGTGAAGCCGGGATCCGCTCTCACCCCGCTTGACCAGGGCACCAGCGCTTCGGACGGGGCGACCACGGCGCAGATCCGCCGGGATATCATTTCCGGCGAGGGACGATCCTTTAGCGCGCGCAATGTGAAGATCATCACCATTGACGGCCGGGTGACCCTGCGCGGTCCCGTCAATACGGCGGCAGAAAAAAGCGAGATCGGCGCCATCGCAGTCAACATCGCCAAGCTCGAAAACGTGGACAACCAGCTCGAAGTGAAGTGAGCCCTGTCCCTCCCCTCCTCTCCCAGAAGTAACCCCTGATTCCCATAATTCCATGTCCAAAAAATCTGTATTCTGCATCGCCACCTCCCACGACCAGGCGGATCGCATCGTTGATCACCTGAAGAGTGGCGGTTTCTCCAACAACGACATCTCGGCGCTGTTTCCCGACAAGGGAGCGACCCGCGATTTCGCGCATGAGAAAAATACCAAGGCTCCGGAAGGGGCTGTCGCCGGTGCCAGCACGGGCGGGGTCGTCGGAGGGGCTCTGGGCTGGATCGCCGGGATCGGTGCGCTGGCCATTCCCGGAGTCGGACCCTTCATCGCCGCCGGTCCCATCGTGGCTGCCTTGAGCGGCGCTGCGGTTGGGGCAGCAGTCGGCGGCATTGCCGGGGGCCTCATCGGACTCGGTATCCCTGAGCTCGAGGCCAAACGCTATGAAGGCAAGATCCGTCAGGGAAACATCCTGATTGCCGTCCACACCGAGACGTCCGAGGAGATCACCCGGGCGAAGGAGATCTTCAACCGTGCGGGCGCCCAGGACATTTGCACCACAAGTGAAGCCACGACCCCCAAGGCTTCCAGTCACGACCTGTATCCTCCGATTGCGGTGGAGCCCGCGATGGTCGGCACCCGATGAACGGCGCCCCGGCGCATCAGCGGGCGGGAAGTCTCGTCCGCCGGTGGGCCGGAACACCTTCCGAAGGGCGTAAAAGTCGTCGGGCAGGAGAACTCATGGGGCGGGGAATCCGCGTCATGGGTTCTCTCTGGTTAATCTTCCGTGTCCTTCGGAACCGATCCTGACTGCTGGAATCTGCCCGCCCGCCCAGCCCCACATTCTGCCCGCGATCAACGCGGGAATCGCCCACCGGACTCAATTCAAACATTTATGATCGCAACGCTTAGCAACCCCAAATCCTCTCGAACGGGCCGTCGCCGGTACAGCCGCGATTTTGCGGCCCTGGAACAAAGGCGCCGCAGAGGGATGAAGCTCCTCGGTAAGGGACTGACCCAGGCCGAAGTCGCCTACGTACTTGGCGTGAGCGAGCCAACCGCGTTGCGTTGGAAAGTCGCCTTGAAGAAAAAGGGGCCGTCGGCATGGCGTCGGGGCAAGCTGGGCCGTCCTCTGAAGGTGCTGTCTCCGCATCTCCCCACGAAGCCGTGCACGACGCGTTTAAGGTAGAATCAGGACGTACCGGCGGATGTGGTCCGATGGCCGTCAAACCTGACGTCAGCGGCGATGCCATGAAGACCCAGCGTTGGGTCGAGAAAAGCTCAGTCCGCCGTGCCCACGGGAAAATGAGAGGTCGTGAACCTTCCCCCTCCCTGGGGCAGGGGGACTGGGTAAGGGGTTCTTCTGCGCGGTTGAGGTGCTGGGTCCGGCGCGGGTAGCCTTCCCCCCCTGATGAATCTGCCTGCGTGTCCGATGTGTGAGATGACCGAGGTGTTGGAACACCCGGAGCGTTGGGAATGCGTGACCTGCGGTCACGAATGGGGGCGTGCGCCCGAGCCGGAAAAGGCCCGGGTGGTGAAGGACGCCCATGGAACGGTCCTTACCGATGGGGATCAGGTGGTGCTGATCAAAGACCTGCCGTTGAAGGGGTCGTCGCAGGTACTCAAGGGAGGGACGAAGTCAAAGGCCATTCGCCTGGTGGAGGGAGATCATGAGATCTCCTGCAAAATGGAGGGGATCTCCGTCGGCCTGAAGGCGTGTTTCGTCAGGAAGGCCTGATCTCGTGGAGCCTCGCCGATGGAATGGCGAGATGGAGGGCCTACTCGAAGCCTACTCGAGGTGATTCCCCCGTCCTCTTGTCTCCTCAGTTTCCACACTCGGGGGCCACCTCAGGTAACCACAGTCGAGTTTCTTGTTGAACCGGTGGCTTCCGGGATTCGGAGCTTGTCGCCCACAGTACTTCGGGGTTACGGCATGGCCATGCGCGAGTCTGTTTCCCAGCGAGGTTTGCGAATTCAGCGAGTCTGTTTATCGCGAGCGAAGCCGTGTCCGGTGAAATCACCGAGCGCTCGCCTTCTCCCGGGAGGCGGGGGACGGGGCGGTTTCTTTGCCACTTTCATGGCTCTCTCGCTCATGACCCTAAGTGTCCTTTCGCGCCTCACCGCTGCCGATGCACCGGTATCGTGGTACCGGGAGGTAACGCCGATTTTCAAACGCGCCTGCAACGGATGCCATAATCCCAGCAAGTTGAAGGGTGAAGTGGACACCTCCACCTACGCGGGATTTCTCAAGCCGGGCAAGCACGGCGCGAATTTCGTGGCGGGAGACACGGCAAAATCGCTGGTGCTGGAGCAGATCCAAGGGAAGGAACCGGACATGCCCAAGGAGGGGGATCCGCTGTCCGCTGCCGAGGTCGCCCTGATCGAACGCTGGGTTCGCGAAGGGGCGCGCGATGACACGCCGGTGGATGCCTATTCCACCCGGATTTCCGCACCACCGGTCTACGCGACACCTCCGGTCACCACCGCCATGGCGGTGTCACCCGACGGGCGATGGATTGCCGTTTCGGGATATCACGAGGTGTTCGTCCTGGATGCCGCCACGCTGGAGACACGGTCGCGCCTGATCGGCGAGTCGCCGCGCGTGGATTCACTGGCGTTTTCGCCGGACTCCAAGCGGCTGGCCATGAGCGGTGGAGCTCCGGCGCGCTTTGGTGAGATCCAGGTTTGGGAGGCGGGAACCACCAATCAACTGAAGGCCTGGAAGGTCGGCGGCGACTCCCTGTTTGGCGTTTCCTGGTCGCCGGACGGCTCCCGGCTCGCCTTTGGCGGCGCCGACAAGAGCGTCCGCATCCTCGGAGTGGAGGATGGGAAAGAGTTGATGAAGTTCGACAACCACAGCGATTGGGTCCTCCGCACCGCGTGGGTGGCGGATGGACGGCGATTGCTCAGCGGAAGCCGTGATCGGGCGATGAAGCTGATTCAGGTGACCGACGGCCAGTTCATCGACGACATCAATAAACTGCTGGAACCGATCGCCTCGATGGCGCGGCATCCCCGGGAAGAGTGGGCGGCCTACGGCGGGGCCGAGGGCGGAGTGCGCATCTACCGCACCAAGGAGAATCAGGAGCGCACGGCAGGCAACAACGATGTCAATCTGGTGCGCGAGTTCGAGCGTCAGCCGGGTCCGGTGCAGGCGGTGGCGTTCAGTCCGGATGGCAGCCTGCTCGCCGTGGGTGGCATGGGCGGCGAGGTGCGGGTGTATAAGACCGCGGACGGCGCCCGGGCGGCGACCCTGGGGGGGCACGATGGGGCGGTGTTTGCGCTCACCTTTTCGTCGGACGGACAACGTCTCTTCACGGGGGGATTTGACGGCCTGATCCGGGTCTTCGATCCGGCCGGCGGCAAACTCCAGGCCGCCCTCACCCCGGTGGCGTTGACGGGGAAGAAGTCCGTGGCGTCGCGCTGACATCGTCGCGCAGGAACAATGCGACGTACCGGTGTGTGCGGGTTGACAGACGGTCCTTCCGATCCATTCGTTCATCTCGCGGGAGACTCCGTGCGTCATGACTACTTCCTCCTTGGTCTGGTTTATCACCGGCACCTCCTCTGGCTTTGGCCGGTTTCTGGTCGAGCAGGCCCTCGCGGCCGGTGATCGCGTGGTGGCGACGGCCCGCCAACCGGAAGCCCTGGCGGATCTCGCGGCGCGGGCTCCCGATTCCCTGCGTGTTCTGGCGCTCGATGTCACCCGTCCGGAGGAAGTCCGGCGGGTGGTGATGGAGGCGCGCGATGTTTGGGGGCGGTTGGAGGTAATCGTCAACAACGCCGGCTATGGACTGGTGGGGGCTCTGGAGGAATACGATGAGGCGCAGATGGAGCGGAATCTGGCCACCAACCTGATGGGACCGCTTCATGTGATTCGCGCCGTCCTGCCGATCCTGCGGGCCCAGAAATCCGGTCACCTCGTGAACCTCAGCGCCGCCGCCGCCATTTCGAACTACCCCGGATTCTCGGTGTACGGCGGGGCCAAGGCGGCGCTGGAAGCGATTACCGAATCCCTGCGGCTGGAGGTGGCCGCCTTCGGGGTGAAGGTGACGCTGGTGGAGCCCGGGCCATTCCGAACGGATTTCATCAGCCGATCCCTGGATCGGGGGCGTCATCGGATTCCGGAGTACGACAACTCATCCGGCCGTTTCCTGGGCTTTCTGGAAAAAGTGAATGGCAAACAGCCCGGCGATCCGGAGCGGGCCGCGGCGGCGATTGTCCGGATGGTGAAGGAGGGGAAGGCACCGCTGCGGCTGGTGCTGGGAAAGTACGCGGTGGACAAGACCAGGAAGATGCTGGTTGCGCGGGAAAAGGAGTTGCAGGAGTGGGAGGCGGTGGGTGTGGCGACCGATTTTCCTCCGGGAGGGAGTGGAGGTTCGTAGGGGGCGCTGATCGCTGACCGCGAATAGCCAATAGCCAATAGCCTATCGCCTATCGCCTATCGCCTATCGCCTATCGCCTATCGCCTATCGCCTATTAGCTATTGGCTATTAGCTCGCTACGGGGCCTTTCCCTTGGTGTAGGCTTTGACGTTGGTGATGGAGGCTTGTTTGGCGAGGTCGAGGACCTTGACCACGTCGCCCCACTCAGACTCCCGGTCAGCGCGCAAAACGAGGCGGAGGGTTGGGTCCCGCTGCTGGGCGGTGCGCAGTTCGGCGGAGATTTGGTCGAGGGGCACTGGGCGTTCGCCCAGGAAGAATCGCGGGGTTTCGCGCCGGATACTGAGCACCAGGGGAGGCTTCTCCTGGGAGGCCCCAGCGCGCGCCGTCTCGCTGCTCTCGGGAAGTTCCAGCTTCACGGCCGGAGTATTCTTGAGGGTGGTGGTGAATAACAGGAACACCAGCATGACCAACAGCACGTCGATCAGCGAGATGATGATGATGGCCGGGGCGGACCGGCGGCGGCGCGGATAGAACTTCATGGCGCCACGGCTTTCTGCCGGCCGGATTCCGCGGGCACACCCCCACTCCCCAGGTACTGGCGGCGGACCAGGTCGTCACAATGCCCTTCCAGTTCCACGGCGAGGACCTCGACCTTCTTATTGAAGTAGCTCCAGGCGACCAGGGTGGGAATGGCCACCAGGAGGCCCACCAGGGTCTTGTTGAGAGCGGCACCAATGCCCTTGGCCAGGAGCGAATAGTCGCCGCCGATGGCTTTTCCAAAATCGACGAACAGCGGGATGATGCCGTTGATCGTGCCGACCAGGCCGATCAATGGCGCGATGCCAACGATCACCTCCAGCACGAAGAGGCCGCGTTCCATGCGGGTCACCTCCCGCCGCGCCCGCACCTCCAGGGCCGCGAGGTTTTCCGACTTGGGCCAACCCAGATGATCGAGCACCGACTGCACCAGCAGCGCCAGCGGCGAGGGCGCGGCAGCGCAGGTGGCGCGCAGCGATTGGGGATCCGCGGTGGTGAGCACCGCCAGGAGGGCGGGGGGCATGATCCGGGAACGGCGCAGAAGCCAGCCGCGTTCCAGGATGAGCGCCAGGGAGATCACGGACAGCACCAGCAGGGTCCAGAGGTAGGGACCGCCATCGGAGAGGGAGGCAAACATCTCAGTAGTAATTGAAGGTAAAGGTGACCGGAATGACATCGCCCCCGATCAGGCGCCGGACGTCCGGGGGCCACTTGCCAAATGGGGCGGGCTGCATCACGGAAAGTTCGCAGAGAAAGGAGAGCACGTCCCCGACATTGGACTCCTTGGTGGTCACTCCGGTAATGGTGCCGTCCGCGTGCAGATCAAAGGTGATGACCACCTGGCCCTGACGTTCCAGGGCAAAATGGCGTTCCTCCAGCAGACGGTACCAGTGGCTTTGGACGGCAAGGACCATCCGGTAGTTGTAGTCGCCCAGCGGGGAGGCCTTGACGTTCAGCGAGGATTGCAGGGCCTGCCGCTGGACCCCGCCCTCCTGGCGTGCGCGTTCCCCAACCAGGGCACCCTTGCTGGCGCGCGCCTCGGCCAACGTGCGGGGACGCCGGGGCTTCACCGGTTCCTGGGGCAACTGCTCCTTCTGAAGCGTCTGGGGTTCCAGTCGCTCACGGATCTCCGGCTGAACTGATTTCGGATCCGCCTTGGCCAGTTGAGTCTCGCCGGGGGTAGGGATGAGCGGTTCGAGCACCTCCTGGGCGGGTTTAGGTTCGATCTTGGGTTTGGACTCCACCGCCGGGACCGGAGTGGCGGCGGTTTCGGCCGTTTCCCTCGCCGCTGGTGGGGGCGGAGTGGGACTGGGCTGTGTGGTGTCGAAGGTTTTGAGAGAATCCTCCCGTCTGCCGTCAATCTTGGGGACGGCCTGCGCGACCTTGGGCGGATCCGGGTTGGCGGCCAGGGTGTTGGCGGTGGAGATGAGCGGGGTTTCCGGGGGCGTCTGTTCGGTGGCCGCCAGGGGATCCACTTCGACAAACTGGAGCGGAATCTCCTCCCACCGCTCGGCGGGCGGACGGTTGGTGCCTCGGGATTCCTGGGGGGTCCGGACCAGTGAGGCCAGCGGTTGCGCAATGGGCCTCAGCCAGGCTGGGAGCCAGCCGTTCTGGAGCGCTGATTGCACCAGCACGGCCATCAGCCAGACGTACAGATGGATCAGGACGGACAGCAACAGTCCGATCACCAGGGGTGATCGAAGGTTTCGTCGCCATCCCTTTCTGGGCCCGTTCAACGTCACGAATTCGGGAAGAGACTGCCGCACCCCCTGACATGGGGCAAGGGCTCCGGACCGCCACGGGCAGGGGAGATTTTATGGCCGTATTGACTTAAAGTTCTCGGCATTGAATCGGGACCTCCCTAACGTCCAGAAATTCTTCGAACTGAAATGCCGCCTCGACTGCGGTTTCAGAGCGGGGATTTGGGTCCGGCCCGGATGCAAAGCATCGGAGGGCGGACGGTGCTGGAGAATAAGAAGATTACAAATCCATCCGGAACGATCCGCAACGCCGCGCACTGGCGTGAACCGATCCGAGTTGGACCCTGGAGACCCGAGTAGAATGACGCCGCAATTGTTTGGTGAGTTGAAGGTTTCGAAGGAATTGGCCAAGGCTCTGGACCGTCTGGGTCTGGAAGAAGCCTCGCCGGTGCAGGCCGCCACCGTTGCCGCCGTGCTCGGAAAGCGATCCGCCGTCATTGCCACTCCGCCGGGTTCTGGACGAAAGCTATCGCTGGCTCTGGCCGCCGTTGAGGGGTGTGAGTCGGGAACGCGGGCGATCCAGATCCTCCTATTGACGACGACCCGCGAGCGGGCGCTTCAATTGGCTTCCACGATCCGCTCGCTGACCACGGGGCGCAAGGGATTGGGGTGTGCGGTGGTGGTGGCCGGCCAAAGCGAGAAACGTCTGGAGGCGGTGTTAAAGGACCGGCCCGCCATCCTCATCGGAACTCCCGGCCGGCTGCGCGAGGTGTTGGAAGGGGGCGTTGTGTCGCGGGATGGCATACGGATGTTCCTGCTGGACGGGGCTGATGATCTTCTGGAGGCCGGGTACGCGGATGATCTGCAAGCCCTTTTGAGAACCGGACCGGACACTCGGAAGATCCTGGCGCTGGCCACCTTCATCTCCCCCGACATTGAGGCGCTGGCGGGTGAGTTCTGTCCCGACGCCGATCGCGTGGTCGTGCCGACCGCCGGCATGCCGCCGTCCCTGACCTGGTATGATGTCGAATCGAGCGGCCGACTGGCGGCGTTGTCGCTGCTTGCCGACCGCCACTTGATCCAGCGCGGACTGGTCTTTACGAATTCGCCGCTGACCGCCGACGAGTTGGCAGGGCAGTTGACCGCGGCTGGCTATCCGGCGGAGGCGGTGCTTTCCGATTTGAGCGCGGCCGGCCGCGAAAAAATCCTGAAGAAGTTCCGATCCGGGGATCTCACCTTCCTGGTGACCACGGATACCGCCCTGCGCGGGGTGGAAACGGAGGCGCCGGACATAGTAGTCCACTATGAGTGGCCTCTGGATGATGGTGCTCTGGCGGTTCGACAGGCCGGGCTGCGTCCCGGTGGGCAGGGGTTTGCGCTGGTGAGCGGACGCCAGGTTGTGCGGGCGCGGGCGTTTAGCCGGCGTGGCTCTCCCGCGCGCATGGGGCGGCTTCCGGTCCTTTCAGAGGGGCCCGAGGCGCGGTTGCAGGCCAGCGTGGCCCGATTGCGCGATGCGCTGTCGGTTCGCAATCCGGCGGCCTGCCGGACGATTGTAGACATCCTCATAGCCGACGGCTTTGAGCCGGCGGTCATCGCCGGTGCAGCGATCCGCCTGCTCGGGTCGCCCACGCCTCCGCCGCAGGCGGTGCCGGCGCCACTTCCGGTGCCCGCGCCGGTGGTTTATTCGCCGCCGCCCGTGGTCAGGGCGACCCCAATGGCTTCTCCGGAGGAGCCCGTCGAGGAAGCGGCTCCCGTGGAAGATGCGGTGGACTGGTCGCCCGGGGTATCCACGGTCCCGGCCGGTGAGTACGCCGAAACGCCGATGGCGGAAGGATCCTACGCTGGCGACTCGGGCGACCCGGGTAGTGAGTCCGGTGGGGATGATTCCAGCTCCTATTCCGGCGGCGCCTATACGGCGGACGGCTATGTGATTACGGATAACGTGTCCGAGGACGGTGTCGTGTATCCGCCCGGAGCCAACTTCGGGGATGAGGCGGCTCCTGATTATGGGTTCGGGAATGGCGGCGGAGCCGGAGGTGCCGGTGCCGGTGGCGACCGGCGCCGGGGTGTCCGCCGCGAACGTGGCGGACGCACCCGCGGGCGCGACGGTGGCGGTGGCGGCGCCGGCGGCGGCGGAGCCATGGCCCCCGGGATGAAACGGCTCTGGCTGAATGTGGGACGGATGGATCGGATCCAGCCCAAGGACATTGTCGGCTGTATTCTCGGTGAAACGGGGATCCCGCCGGTGTCGATCGGACGCGTCCAGCTTTTCGAGCGGCATTCACTGGTGGATGTCTCGGGCTCGTTTGAGAGCCAGATCATCGAGGCGCTCAACCGCACGACGGTGCGGGGACGCAAGCTCAAGGCGAAGATCGCGGCCTACTGAGCCGCTATCGCGATCAAATCTCCGGGGCTAGGCCACCCGCCTGGCGTGCAGACCGGGGGAGATTGCCACCGGGGGCCATGGTTTGCTTCGCGGACTGGCGCTGCCCCGGCACCTGCCCGCAACGACTCACCGAATGGAGCCGACTCCACGAGTGCACTGCGCCCACTTCCAGGGTCAGCCTCAGCCTCAGGCCTCATCAGCCCCGGCCGATGGTTCCGGGAGCCAGGCCGTGAGGATGGCTCCCACCAAGGCGTAGGCACCAGCGACCGCAGCACCGACGAGGGCGATCTTGACCGGATCAGGCGGTATCGCCTTGGAGAAGGTGAGGGTCAGCCAGGCGGCGGCAGTTCCCAGGACCCGTCCGCCAATGTTGGCGGCAAAGCTTTCACCCGTTCCCCGCAGATGCATCGGGAACACGCGAGGGATGTAATTTCCCCAAAAGCTGAACTGCGAGACCGTCAGCACTCCGGCAATAAACATGCCGATCTTGATGGTCTGAAGGCTGTCCGCACGGGCCAGGGATCCGGAAATCCACCAGAAGAGGAGTGGAACAAAGAGTAATGCCGGGAGCTGGAAGCAGCGGAACAGGGTTCGGCGACTGACGATACGGACCGCAAGCACGGCCAGAAGGAAGCGGCCGAGGAGACCACCGAACTCCTGGTAGATTGAAACTCCAGCCACTGCCTGATCGGTTGCGTTTCCACCAATTTGGCGCAGACGTCGGGGGTCCGGTGCCGGAATCCCGGTTGCCTGCGCTTCGGCCACCGCCTGGTCCTGGGCGGCTTTGGACGTGGCCAAAATGGCGGCGTGGCCCTTGGGACCGCCGAGGATCTGAGGCAATTGCTGGATGGCTCCAAAGGCGATGCCGTAGCTCGCCGCGAAGATCAGGGTGGTGATGACCGTGGTGCGAAGGAGGGCGGGGCTGAAGAGTTCCGCCAGGCTAGGCCGGCGGAGGGTTCCGGCAGTTTTCTTGGCCGACCACACCGGGGACTCTGGGAGGAACGGCCGGATGAGGATCAGTGGCAGGGCTGGTACGACACCCGAAATCAGAGTGTACCGCCAGGCCTCATGATTGCCGTGAATCATGGGCAGATCACTGGCCAATTTGGCGGCCATGACATTGGCAATTCCTACCAGGAGTCCGCCAAATGAGGAAAATGCCTGGGTATAGCTCAGCACATTTTCCCTTTGGGTGGGATTCGGAAAAAGCTCGGCCAACCAGGCAACGGCGGCCACGAATTCGACGCACACGCCGATAAACACCAGGCAGCGCAAGACCAGGAGTTGCGGCAGGGTGGTGGCGAACCCCGCTGCAAGGGCCGAGAGTGCGTAAAGCAGAATGCTGAAGGTCAGCACGCGCCGACGTCCGAGCCGGTCCGTCAGGTAGCCACCGAGCAGCCCGAAGACGCCTCCCGCCAGGGCGGGAACAAAGAACAGCATGCGGGCCCAGCGGACGTATTCAGCGCCGCCCGGAGCCCACGCGCCGGCAGCGTCGGCCGCAGGCATTCCCCCCTGGATCAGCGACTGAACCAGCGGCGCACTCAACGCGGCGATGGCCGGCTTCACAATCAGGGGCAGCATCAACAACTCATAGATGTCGAAGGCAAACCCAATGGCCGCGATGGCGCAGATCAGCCACTCCACGGTTCCCAAACGCTTCGGATCCGGTACACCAGCCGATTTCATACGTACGCGTAGGAGATCACCGCGCTACCCCCAGAGGCAACTGACAAGTCGGAAATTGGTCCGTGGCCATTCGTCCGTGGTCGGTGGCGGCTAATACCCTTAAAGGGTCCACCCCGCGTGACTCGTCACTTTGAGCTTTGAGCTTTCGCTACGCGCGCTCACTTCTTCGGACGAAATCCCTTGGGTAGATTCGAGGACGAAGGATCCGGGGGGAGGGGAGTTTCCGGAAACTCGGGGTCGGGCGCCGACTCCTCTGGAGAGGGAGTGGAATCTTCGATCGGTGCAGCTTCCTCAGGTTCAGGGATGCCAAGTCGGTTGCGGGCCTTTTTGGCGGCTGCCGTGCCGCTGTACTCAGTGACAATGCGCTGCAGCAGCGCCATCGCCTTGTCGGGTTGATTGAGGCGGCCGGAATACAGGTTGGCGAGACGGACAGCCGTCCAGCCCCACCGTTCCTTGGGTAGACGCTTGGTGAGCACCTCCTGGAGTTCCAGCGCGGCGGCGAGATAGTTTCCCAGGTCCTTCTCGTAGATTTCTGCGATGCGGATGGCGACGTGCTGTTGCTGGGGATTCTTGGCCAGGTATTCGCGCATCAGGGAAATGGCGTCCAGATGGTTCCCCTTGGACCATTCCTCCTCGGCCTTCTCATATTGCGGATCCTTTCGCTCGATCCAGTCATCGGCCATGACCGTCCGTCCGGCGCGATTGCCGAGGTATTGCGAAGCGTCCCAAGCGGCTAGTCCTCCCAAGGCGACAAAAAACAGCACGAAGAGCCCCATGTATTTGAGGGAATCGGACCGCTTGGGTGGGACAGTCTTGTCGGTGGAGGCGTGTACGGCGGGAGCCGGTGGCGTGTTGGTGGCGGTGGCGCTGAGTTCGGTCCCGGCCGGGGCATTGGTGTCGACCGAACCGGACTCCCGGGCTATCGGAGCATTGGTCCCGGTGTCCTCAGCAGCCGAAGCGGGGGCGGCATTGGTGTCCCCGGTGGGTTCATTGGTCGAAGTCAGCTCGGAGGAGCTTCCGCCGAGGGGGGCTGCCCCTGAGTAGGCCGAGCGGAACCGGCCAAAAAAATAGGCCGCCAGAATCACCAGCACGAGGTACAGGCCAATTCGCAAGGCAGGCTTCATTTGCGTCAACGTCTTCTAGGAGGAAAGACCGGGCGCGAGAAGCCGATTCCGCCAGCGGGACGCCTTTACTCAGGTTCCGGACACCAGAGTGTGGATCAATTGGGCACGGGAATCCAGGAGCACCGCTGGCAGGTCGCGTCGCAGGAGGGTGAAGCCGGTTCCGCAGGCGGGACCGTTGACCACGCAGGCATCGGTGCTCGCCGAGGCCAGTTGACGACGCCCGCGGTCCAAGGCGTCCTCCGCAGTTCCGTCCACCTCGTATTTCCAACCGGTGATCCGGGCGTCCGGAAACCAGTTCCTCAGCTGGGGAAGAATCTTGGGTGTGGCCACCAATTCGACCAGCAGACTGCCCGCACGGCTGTCCACCTTGCCGGCGGAAAGGGGAGTCAGGGTGCCGTCCACTTCGCGGAGAAAGACCGGACCGGGCCGATAGTCACTGACGGCTGCGGCATGAAAAACTGCGATGCGATCGGGCGTCGCATGACGGTGGAGGCGATCCGCAAGGGAGTCGGTCGTGGAAAACAGCTCGACCCTGACCGCTGCCATGGGCGAATGCCAGGTGGCGGTTTCTGAGAGGAACAGCAGGACGTCGTGTCCCGCCCCGGCAAGGGCGTTGGCCAGGTCACCACCCAAGGATCCGGTGGAGAAATTGGTCAGCCGTCGCACCCGGTCGATGGGTTCCCAGGTCGGACCGGCGGTGACGATGCAGCGCATGGGAACCGGGGGGTGGCCGGAGGTGGCTAAGAAAAAGCCCGCGGGGGAAGCCCAAGCCTTCAGCCCGTCGGGAGTCTCCGCGAGAAGAGGAACCCCCGAACGGGAATGGTCACGAGACTACTTGGACTTGGTGGTGTAGGTGTCCTTGTCCTTCACGGCCATGGCGCCCTTGCCAATGCGGCCGCGGAGGTAGGTCAGCTTGGCGCGGCGAACTTTGCCAGCGCGCTCCACCTCGACCTTGTCGATGCGGGGGGAGTGCGAGGGGAAGATGCGCTCAACTCCCTCACCGTAGCTGATGCGGCGGACGGTGAAGGTCTGGTTCAGGCCACGGGCCCGGATGCCGATGACCACGCCGGCGAAGACCTGGATGCGCTCCTTGTCGCCTTCGACCACCTTGGTGTGGACGCGGACGGTATCTCCGACGTTGAACTTGAGGGGTTCCTTGCGGAACTGCTCGGTCTCGATCTTGTCAAACAGTGCGGCTTTGTTCATGGCGCTTTTCCTGAATTTTTTCTGGCGGGTCGAACCCACCGAAGTTGTTCCCACAGTTCTGGACGCCGGAGGGCGGTCCGACGGACCGCCTGGGCTCGCCGCCATCGCTCGATGGCCGCATGGTTTCCAGACTGCAAAATGGATGGCACCGGCCAGCCGCGGAACTCGGCGGGCCGGGTATACTGCGGATATTCGAGCAGTCCGTGGCTGAACGATTCGTCAACGCTGCTGGCGTCGTCCCCCAGCACGCCCGGCAGGAGCCGGGTCACGGTGTCCACGATCACCATGGCCGGCAGGTTGCCGTTGGTGAGGACGTAGTCGCCTATGCTGAGTTCGTCATCCACGAGGTGCTCGCGCACCCGTTCGTCGTATCCCTCGTAACTGCCGCAGATCAGAAGGAGACTGGTAAGTCCCGCCAATTCCCGCGCTACCGCCTGCGTAAACGGGCGGCCGCACGGTCCCGTGAGGATCACCCTCAATTCCGGTCCACGTTCAGCCCTGAGGGCTTCGACAGCTTCAAAGAGCGGTTCAGGCTTGAGGACCATGCCGGGTCCTCCGCCGTAGGGAGAGTCGTCGACCGTCCGGTGACGGTCATGCGTCCACTCCCGCAAATTATGGATCTTGAGATCCAGGATTCCCGCCGTCCGGGCCCGTTGAATGATGCTTTCATCCAATGGCCCCGTGAACATGGCCGGAAACAGGGTCAAAACGTCGATTTTCATCGGCGGGGCGCGGTCCTGTCAGGCCGCGCGCATGGAGGCCTCGGACCTATTCGTCGGCTAGGTCGAGGGTGCACCGGAGGCCCTTTTTTTGGGCGCCCACCTGTAGCAGCGACCGGATCGCCTGGATGGTGCTGCCGCGGCGCCCGATGATCTTTCCGGCGTCACCGGGTGCCAGGACCAGCCGGTACGCCTGGACTCCCCCACGATCCTCCACCTCCACCTGGACGTCGTCCGGATGACTGACCAGGCGCTTCGTGATGTATTCGATGAAGGCCTGCATGGGAGGGAAAGGGGGCGGGTGCGGTGTGCAGCGACTGGAATCAGGCGGCTACCGGGGCGGCTGCAGGAGCCGCACGACGGAGCTTCCGAATCATGCTGGCCACGGTGTCGCTCGGTTGGGCGCCCACGCCCAGCCAGTGATCCACGCGTTCAAGGTTGAGCTTGAAATTCACCCCGGTCTGCTGCGGTTGGTAAGTGCCGATTTCCTCAATGCACTTGCCATCACGGGGGCTGCGCGCGTCGGCGACCACCACGCGGTAAACGGGGCTGTTCTTCGCGCCGATGCGCTTCAAACGAATTTTGACGGACATAAGACGATTATCGTGAGCCGAATGTTCTCCGGCGGTTTCCCGAAAACGGAACGCCGAAAATGACGGGGCAGGGCGTTCGGTGCAAGCCCTGTTTTCCCGTCAGACGCTTCCTTGGGGTTCAGCGCAGGGCAGTGAGGCCCAATCCGGCCACAAAAATTCCCCAGACCACACCCGCCGCCGCCGCCCCTCGTAGAAGCGATGGTCGGGCCACCCACCAGTCGATCCAGTCCCGCAGACGCCAGGGTGCCATGGACCACCATAGTCCGAGCAAGACCCAGACGAAGGCCCAGGCAATGAGGGCGTCGCGCCAGAGGCTGTCGTGCGGACGCGCCTTCTCGCAAACGAACCAGGCGGCCATGAGCAGGATGACGCTCAATCCTCGGACCGCGAGAAAGTCTTTCACGAAGAAACAACTGGCGAGGCCCACTGCGGCAAATCCGATGAGCATCAGATTCTTGTAGGGAGCGATGTCCGAAAGCGTCTCATTCCACAGGTTCCACTCGAACCAGGCTGTCCCAATCAGCATCAGGGGAACGCCCAGAGTCCCATTTCTCGGAAAGGCTCGGAGCCAGCCGCCCACAGCATCGGGCTTTAGAAAGGCCAACCCGTGGGAAAGCACCATCACGGCGGCGAGGGCCAGGCAGAGTTGTGACAAGGTCATTCAGACAGCGGTTTCAAACGTTCAGACTGGGACGGCTTCCCGCGCTGGGGATTCGGGGAAGACGGGATCCGTCGGGTTCAGCCCAAGGATCGCCGGATCGGCATAGAGGGTAAAGGCACCGGCTCGCTCAATGCGAACCTGGAGTAGTTCGCCGCGGTGTCTTTCCGAACCCGGAAAAATCACGATCCGATTGTCGCGGGTGCGTCCCTCGAAGCGCGTGGCATTCTTGCGGCTTGGGCCCTCCACCAGGATTTCCACCGTCTCGCCCACCAGCGCAACGTACTTCGCCGAGGCCAGGCGGTTGATCTGCGCCAGCAGCCGGGCATGCCGCTCCTCGATGATCTCCTGCGGCACAGGGTTGGGCATGGATGCCGCGGGCGTATCGCGCCGGGGCGAATATTTGAAGATGTAGGCCTGGTCGAAGGCCACCTCCTCGCAGAGGGACAGCGTCTGCTCGAAGTCATCCTCCGTTTCACCAGGGAAACCGACGATGATGTCTGTCGTCACTGCCATCCGCGGATGTGTCGCGCGCACCTTGCGAACCAGGTCCAGGTAGCGTTCCCGGGTGTACCCGCGGTGCATCCGTTTCAACAGCGCGTCTGAACCGCTCTGGAGGGGCAGGTGCGCGTGTTCTGTAAGTTTGGAGAGGCGTCCGAAGGCCCCGATCAGATCCTCCCCATAGCCCTTGGGGTGGGGGGAGGTGAAGCGGATCCGCTCCAGTCCTTCGACTTCCTGGACGGCTTCCAGCAACTGGACGAACCCGGATTTGCCCTCCCGGGCGGGATACTCGCGACGTCCGAAGCTGGTTACGATCTGCCCCAGCAGCGTGACTTCCCGCACTCCCCGGGACACCAGCTGGTGCACCTCCGCCACGATGTCGGGAATGGTTCGACTGCGTTCCTCACCGCGGGTGAAGGGCACAATGCAGAAGGTGCAGTGCTGATTGCAGCCCTGCATGATGCTGACGAAGGCGGTGACGGGCCGCACGCCGCCGGTGGCGGGCAGGTGGTCCCGTATGGCGTCCTGCGACCGCGCCTCCTCCGCGGTGTCCACGATTTGTCGCTGGCGTCCGGCGAGAAGGTCGTCCAGGTGTTCGGCGGCGCGGTGGATCTTCTGGGTGCCCAGGACGAGGCGGACTTCCGGTTGCTCCGCCAGCAATTGGGCGCCACGGCTCTGCGCCATGCATCCCATGAAACCCAAAAGGGGGGGGCGATCCTGATGGCGTCCAGCGCCGGCCAGGTTCTGCATCTTGCTGAGCGCCTTCTGCTCGGCAAAGTCGCGGACCGAGCAGGTGTTCAGCAGAACGACGTCCGCGCCATGTTCGCTTGGCGACAGCCGGTAGCCCCGCGCGAGAAGCTGGGCGGCCACCGCCTCGCTGTCCCGCTCGTTCATCTGGCAGCCGTAGGTCTTGATGAAAACACTGGGCATCGGAAGCGAGCGGCCGGGAACTTAGGGAACCCGCCCCGGCCCGCCAACGGGATTTTTGGCCGCTGCCTGCTGCCGGGTAAGTCTCAGTCGATACAGGTGGAAGTGGAAGTGGAGCGCACGCGCTCCTGCGTATTGCGGACGAATCCCTCGTCGTCCGCGTGGTGCGTGTGGAGTTGCCGCTAGCCAGTGAGCAGTGACGCGCACGGGCCGAGGCGAGGGCGCACAATGCCCAATAAAGTAAATAAAGATAAAGTGACAGGTTCAAAATAGTTGATTGAACGGTTCTGAAAGGGGAATTTCGGCCTGAGATTCGGGAGGTGACGTGGCTGCCCTGGTCCCTCCACACACACATTCCCATCCCCCAGGAGAAGACGACGTATGCGCATGGCTCGGTTGAAGGCTTCGCAGGATCAGTCCGCGGTGTATCACTGCATTTCTCGCGTGGTCGGCGGGCAGTTCCT
>JBDKKE010000672.1:0-4223 GCA_039796255.1 Verrucomicrobiota bacterium
GCCCGAATCTGCTCATGCGCCCGGATTTTCACGTCCAGCCGTCCGCTGCCTTCCGGAGCAAAATCGATCCGCTCGTAAACAAAGCCCGGAATCGGCTGGGCATGGTTCAGGAGGGCTTTTAGTGTGGCCATGGTGAGGGTCGGTGTTCTGGGTGTGCCGTCGGTGCGTTCATCAACACCACAATACACCGGGGAAACGGCCCTCGCCTTTTTTCTCCTTCCCTCAAGGTCCACGTGTCCTCAAGACACCCGGAGCGGCAGGCGCTGGCGGGGCGAGCGGCGGCGAGGGGCCTGGGAGCCCTCAGCTCGCCTCGCCGCCGGTCGCCACCGCGTCACGGACTCGCTCGCGCCAGCGCGGTACGCCTCGACGCCACAGAACACCGGAGGACTCCGCTCACCCCTCCCTCCCTCCTCAATTTCATCCGCCGTCCCCTTCAAAACCACCCACTAATTCTGCTGAAGAGCCCCACCAGGAAAGCTTTGCCTTCAGTCAGTGGTTCACAGAAAGTTCTTGAAACGAATGCAGCTCCGTCTTTTTGTGGAACCCAGGCGAATCTAACCATCGGGTTTGTTGGTCGAGCTACTTTTGGCGTGAGGGTTGGTCCTCAGTTTGCCTCTCGCATGGACCTCATTAACTGCAAAACCAATTTATGAAACCCAACTCTACCGCGATTCTCTCACTGTTGGTCGAGGGAATAGATTCTGGCGGCGTGAAGGTGATCGACTTCACCCAGTCGCTGAGCCGCCAAACTCCAGTCATTGGATTGCCGCCCCCTTTGGCTTCCTCCCCTGGCTTTAGTCGCGAGGTGGTGTCCCGGTATGACGACAAAGGCAACCACCGGGATTGGAACATTCTCCACTTCGGGGAGCCGACCCGCACTCATTTCAACGCGGCCAACCACTGGATCACCGGCCGTGATCTCCCCAACAACCCGCCAGACACCATTCCCGCCTCCCGGATCATCGGTCCGGCGTGCTTCAATGATTGCAGTCCCAAGGCGGCCGCATCCGAAGATTTTCTGCCAGCCCGCGGGCACGTTCTCGAGTGGGAGGCGCAAGATGGCCGAAGCCCGCCCGGCGCATGGTTGCTGATGCGCGCCAATTGGTCCGAACGGTTGGGTGCGGACCAATTCCTAAACCAGCATGAACATGGCCCGCATTCACCACACCTTTATCCGGACTTTTCGCGCAGGAGCGTGCGACTCTCGGTCTGGACGTGGAATACGCTGGCACCGATGCCGGTCAAGATCATCATTTCGATCCGCCCTTTCCCAATCACGGCATCATGCACGGGGCGGGGAAGTTCAGCCTCGCGTCGCTTTGCAACGTGGACCCGCTTCCGCCGGTCGGGGCTGTTGTTTTCGCCGCCTCGCTCAAAGTGGTGGACGGATCCGGAAGCCCGGTCTGCGTGCTGGCGCTCTCACCCGCCATCCACACGGCTGACTAATCTTAAAACACTCTAATATAAACTGCATGCAAATCACGTCAAAAAACGATGGAAACGCGCTGATCCTCTCCTTGTCCGGGGCGCTTGATATCACGACCGCCGAGACCCTGGAGCAGGCTTTAAAGCTCGAAGGAATCGAACATCTCACCGTAGATCTTGAAATGTGCCATTTTATTTCCAGCGTCGGGTTGCGGGTGCTGATGCGCGCGCACAAGCAGCTGGCTGCCGGACATCATCCGATGGTTTTGGCCAATGTCTCCAGAGAGGTTTACAGCATTCTTGATTTGACCGGACTCGCCAGAATGATACCCATCAAGCAAAAAATTCGGGAGATCCCCCTTAAAGGTCTGCCTCTCATTTCCGCCGGCGTCTGCGGGGAATGCTACCGCCTCGACCGGGAACGGATCATCAAGCTCTACAACGAGGGAGTGGGACCGGAGACCGCCGAGCGGGAAAAGGCCTACTCAAAAGCGGCTTTCATAATGGGTATCCCAACAGCAATTTCTTATGAGTTGGTCGCTTGCGGCAACCGGACGGGCATCGTCTATGAAATGCTGGAGGCTGAGTTGTTCAGCGCGATCATCAGGAATGACTTGGACAACATGGATCACCATGGCCAGACCCTCGCCACAATTGCCAAGTCGATCCACGCAACGCCGGGCGATCCGGCTGTGTTTCCCAACATGAAGGAACGCTTTCGGGGGTATATCCCTCAAATGAATTTCTTCCTGTCCTCCAAAGAGATTGCGTTTCTCCTGGATAAGTTAGAGGCGATTCCGGATGCCGACTCCTGTATCCACTTTGATATCCACAGCAGCAACATCATGATCCGCAACGGCGAAGCACTGGTAATTGACATGGGGGATCTATCCATTGGGAGCCACCTCTTTGACGTTGCTTTGCTGTTTACCATCTACGGCGTGCCCGAGCTTGGCATCTCCGAACTGGCCACCAAGATACCGAATGAACACGGCGTCCTGCTGTGGAATGCTTTCGTGAAAAATTACTTCGCCGGCCAACCGCCGGAAGCCTACCAAGTGTTCCATCGAGACCGATATTTTTACGCCTCCTTGCGGCTTATTTATACAATCACTTTTCTCCCGAAACTAAGGGACGAATGCGTGCGATGGATAAAGGATGTCCTGCTCCCGAAAATGCTTGCAGAATAGCATCGCTTTGTTCAGGCCGGAATGACCTGCAAACGTTGACATTAAAAGATCGAAAAGTATGCGTAAAGTTTTCCATAATTTAGCGCTTTATTCATGGGACTCCCAATGTTCGAAAAGAAGCCCCTGAAATGTTTGTTCTAAAACATTTTGGAACGACTTCGGAGTTTGCCCCGGCGATTTCATCATCATCCGGAACCCGTTCGGATTGATATGGCTGACCCAATGAAAATCCAGGTAAAAAACAGCTTCGCGGAAATTCCCGCGGCCACCGAGGCGGCGTCGAACTGGCTGGCCGTTCGAAACGCGCCGCCTGCCATTGGTTACCTGGCGAATCTCGCCATCGAAGAACTGCTCACCAACTGCATCAAATACGGCTACGATGATGCAGCTGAACACACCATCGCCATTGAGTTGCAACTGTTTGAAAAGGAATTGAAGATCACGGTGATTGACGACGGGCATCTGTTCAATCCGCTCGAGGTTGCCCCGCCCGACATAAGCCTGCCCCTTGACGAGCGGCCTGTCGGGGGCTTGGGTTTGCTCCTTTTGCGAAAGATGTCCGACCGCATGGAGTATTGTCGCAGTCAGGACAAAAACTGGGTCACCCTTTGGAAAGGCTTCACTTCTGAATGAATCGTAAAGTAGAGTAGGCGAAGCTGGGAGAGCGAAGTTGAACAGACCGTAGTTGTCAGTTTCCGATCCCAGCCTCGCCCCTCATCAAACCGGACAGGCGGTTTTCCCGCATCCGGCTTTCCGAAGGTCATTCGGCGCATCGCTTCTCCGATCCGACCGCCAGGCGGCCCACTGAGGCATCCGGTAGAGGCCGAATCGGTCATGGAGTTCGTCGTTGGTATAGCGTTTCCACAGGCCAGTCGTGCACCCGTGTTTGCGCCATAGCCACCGCCGCACTTTGGTTCGCGTGTATTCCCCGATGGCCCCCATCACCCGCGTGCTGTTGGCGTAGTGAAAGTACCGAGCCTAGCCTCGGAGCCGCCGGTTGAATTGCGGGATCACCTCCCCGATGGGCCGCCAGAGCGTCCCCCGATTCAGGATCTCCCTCACCCCTTCCCGCAACTTGTTCTGGCTCTGAGCATGCGGTTCCACGTGCGGATAACTCCGCCCGCGACGTCCCCGCCGCCACGTCAGGGAGAAGCCCAGGAACCTGATCCCCTCCTGGCGGATGTCCACCAGTCGGGTCTTCCCTTCGTTCAGCTTCAATCCCTTTCGCTCCAGCCATCCTTGGAGTCGTTCCTTCAATCCAGCTCCCTGCCCCGGCCGACACAGGATCACGAAATCATCCGCGTATCGCACCATCACTGGTTTGAGTTCGCAGCGTTCGTTCACGTCCCAATCCAGCCGGTTCAGGTAGGCATTGACCAGCAGCGGTGAGATGACGCCTCCCTGCGGAGTTCCGCGTTGTCACCGGGCGGATGAAAACCAGCCACTGAGGGGCGCTTCAAAACCAGCCAGTCCGAGGTGGGGTGGTCATAGAGGTTTTTCGGGGTTGTGCAAGGGCGGCGGGAAGGCTGGGCGGATAAATGAGCCGAGGACGATCGCTTCGAGCCTTAGCTCGCGTCCTGGGCGGCAGCAGGAGTGGCGCTGGAGCCG
>JBDKKE010000673.1:0-12072 GCA_039796255.1 Verrucomicrobiota bacterium
GGCGAGTGTACAGGTGATCGGCCAGCACCCGTTCGGTGATCTCCGCCGGCTCCAGAGCCCCGCTCTTCACCTTGTCCGCGATGCTCCGGACCGCCTCCACGATCTCCGTCCGCCCGCCATAGCTCAGGGCCACGATCAGCGTCAGCCCATTGTTCTTGGAGAGCATCTGCCGCGTCTTCTCCAACTGCTCCTGCACCGCCTCCGGCAGTCGCCAGATTTGGCCGATGGCCTCCAACCGCACATTGCTGCGATGCAGTTCCCCCGCCTCGTTCTTGAGGTAACGGGCAAGGAACTTCATCAGAGTGTCCACCTCATCCTTGGGCCGGTTCCAGTTCTCCACGGAGAAGGCGTACAGGGTCAGATATTTGATCCCCAGTTCGCCGGCGGAACGCACGATGGCCCGCACCGATTCGGCACCAATGCGATGGCCTTCGATTCGCGGCAGATGGCGCGCCTTCGCCCAGCGTCCGTTGCCGTCCATGATCACCGCCACGTGCTGCGGCAGGCTGGCCATTGCGGCCGGGGAGAGTTTGGGATCAGAACTCATGGTTTGGCTGGGATGGCTGGGATGGATAGCGGTCGCTGGCCACTGGTCCCATTGGTCCACACGGTCAGCGACAGATTCCATCCGTTGGTCTGACCCGTCACCGTGGCCAGATACTTGTGATAAATGTTGTCCTCAGCTCCATTGAATAGCCGTTTCTGCGCCCAGGTCACGGGCCAGACTGAATGGCCCTGCAACCTCAGCGCATAGGACCCCGCCTCAGGCAAACCAGGCTCTTCGTCGAGCCATTCGCCCCCGTGGTTGCGGCGAATTACCTCTCCGATGAAACCACCTGCGATCAGGGCCTCCGCCAGCCGGTCTTTTTCAGACGCCTTCTGGAATTGGGGATCGAGCGACACGCGCTCGAGATAGGACTCTGCATCCGGGAGAGAACTCACCTGAGGTTGAAGCAGGATGCGATACCGGCTCCAGGCATCCAGCATGGCCTGTTCGGCACAGCGTTCCATCTTTACTGCCAGGACGTCGTTGGAATGGGCTCCCGCCAGCCCGCGAAAAGACTCAAATCCTGCCGGCAACGCGGACCGCCGGGGAATCCGCGCCGCAGCAATGCCAGCAATAACTCCCAACGCGAGCAAGGCGCCCAGAAGCAGCTTGGCCTTCATCGGACGGGGCGGGACCGGGCATCAAAGGAACATGGTCTGCTCGCGGGCCGGGCCGACGGATACGATGGTCAAACGGGCGCCCGTCAACTGGGCCAGGGTGAGCAGATAGTGCCGGCAGTTCACCGGAAGATCCTCCCAGCGGGTGATCTTGTCGGTCAGCGTCTCCCAACCGGGAAACTCCTGGATCACCGGTTCACAACGGGCCAGCGCCTCGGAATCCGCCGGCACATACTGGATGATCTCGCCGTCCAGTCGGTAGGCGGTGCACACCTTGATGGTCTTGAGCGAATCCAGGCCATCCACGTTGGTCACCGCCAACTCGTCAATGCCGTTGACCATGGCCGCGTGACGCGTCGCTACCGAATCAAACCACCCACAGCGGCGGGCGCGTCCGGTGGTGGCACCGAACTCGCGTCCCATGCCATGCAGCAGATCGCTAACCTCGGCGTTCTCGGTGGGCAGCGGCCCCTCGCCCACCCGGGTGGTATAGGCCTTGAGCACGCCCACCACCCGGTCCATGCGGTTGGGAGGAACCCCGGAACCGGTGCAGGCCCCGCCGGCCGTCGTGCTGGAGGAGGTCACGTAGGGATACGTGCCGTGATCAATGTCCAAGAAGGTGCCCTGCGCGCCCTCGAACAGGACGTTGGCGCAGCGGCGGGTGGCTTCGTGAAGGAACAGCACGGTGTTCCGCACAAACGGACGCAACCGGTCGGCCGCCGCGGTGTACTCGGCCAGAATGGAATCGTAGTCCAGTGCCTGGGCGCCCAGCGCCTTGAGCACCTCATTGTTCTCGTCGAGACGCTCGCGCAGGCGCTCCGGAAACCGCTTGGCGTTGATGAGATCAATCATGCGCAGTCCCACCCGGGCGGCCTTGTCGCCGTAAGTCGGTCCGATGCCGCGCTTGGTGGTGCCGATCTTCTGCTTCCCCTTGCGCACCTCCCGCTGGCCGTCGAGTTCGCGATGCCAGGGAAAGACCACATGGGCGGTCTCGGAGATCTGCAGGTTCGCCGGCGACACCGGCACGCCGAGTTTCTCCAGGCCGTCGAGTTCCTTCACCACCCCGACCGGATCGATGACCACTCCGTTGCCAATGACGCACACCTTGCCCGGCCGCAGGATGCCGCTGGGGATGAGGTGGAGGACGTACTTGGTGGGGCCCACATACACCGTGTGCCCGGCATTGTTGCCGCCGGCGGTGCGAACCACGATCTCGGCCTGCTCGGTGAGCACGTCGATGATCTTCCCCTTACCTTCGTCGCCCCACTGGGCGCCGACCAGAATCGTATTGGCCATGTGAAATCTGCGCGTCCGGCATAAAAAAGCCCCGAACGCAATTTCGGGGCAAGCAGCCGGTCTTTGCCGGAGGAACCTACGGGGCACCGGGAAAGGGTGTCAACGGAGGAGGGGAGGGTGGGGGAGGGGGCGCAGTGATCCGTAATCAGTCATCAGTGGTCCGTGTCCTCGCCTATCGCCTATCGCCTATCGCCTATCGCCTATCGCCTATCGGCTATTGGCGATTGGCTATCGGCTATCTCCCTCGCCCCCTCCAACCATGGCGGGTTGGACGTTGAAGGCGATGCTGATGCGTTCCTCGCAGTCGCTCTGTTCCACGCCGTGCGGGAGCCAACTGGGGAACAGGATCAGCAGCAGGTCCCGAGGCTGGGCCACGAATCGTTCACGCGCCCGCGACGGAGTCTGGGGGCGGTCAGGACGCAGCGGCAGGTGTTCCATCAGCGCCGCGGGTCGGGGATCCGTGAAGTAGAGCCGGCCGGAGCCAGGCGGCGCGGAAAGGTAGAAGGTGCCGCTCAACCAGCATCCGCCGTGAACATGCGACACGTTATACCCGCCGCGATCATGAACGTTGGCCCAGGCGGGAACGGTAAAGGCGAGGCTGCCCGACCGGACCCCGTAATCCTCCAACGCCGACTTGATGGACGGAACGAGTCGCTCCCTCAGCGGTTCGAACCCGGCCAACTCCAGCAGATTGCCGGCGCTGCGCCAGCCGTTGCGATTGGACTTCCGATCCAGTTCACGGTCCGACCGCTCCCGAAGTTCCCGGATCAATTGAATCAACCGCTCGCGGTGCGGGGCCAATTCCGTGAGATCCTCCACCCAAATCGGCGTGGCAAAAGCGTCAATGCGATTCATCCGGGAAACTGCGGTTCAATCCAACGGCGGAATTCAGGTTCCTGAGCCGGTGTCCGATTGAAATCAACCGGCCGCGTGGTCCGCTCAAACCTTCGCCGGCACCTCGAATCCCTTGCGGTACTCATCGGCCAGTTGGTGGTTGGCAGAGGTGTTCTTCTCGAAGCGCTCGGTCGCGGGATCCATCTTGAGGAAGGCGCCCATGGTGAGCGGCTGGGAGGTGAGATTCACACCATTGGCGGTCAGGTGCGCGGTGACGCGGTCCAGGGTTTCGGCCATCGCCGGATTGTCCTGCAGCCGTTCCTTCACCGCCCCCGGGGACAGCGTTTCGCCCATCCGGTAGCTGACATTGCCGGTGTGGCAGAGGGCGCTGCTGAGGTGTCCCTCGAGGATCTCCGCATTGAGGGTGCCGGCATTCCGGCTGCGCACGGCAGCAATGAAGTTCGCGTAGTGATCGGCCCCGCCCTTGAAGCGCTTGATCTCCTTGCCGGCCTTGTCGTAGGCGATGGCGCTGTCGTAGCTCGGAATGACCACCGAACCATTCTGACACTCCACCACCACGCCCACGCGCGCGCCGTTGAGGTCGTCCATGTTCTGCCCCCAGGTCTTGGGATCGTGGAACTCCTTGGAGCGTGGCAGTCCGCGCACCTCGAAGATCAGCGGCGCCTTCTTGTACCCGTGATAGACCACCTGGGTGTTGGGGGTATTGCCGTCGTCCACATAGCCGAAGCGCCCACCCAGGCTGAACACCAGCGGACTCAACTGCTCCTCGCCCAGCACCCAGCGGGCGATGTCCATCTGGTGAATGCCCTGATTGCCCAGATCCCCATTGCCGGTGGAGAAGACCCAGTGCCAGTCGTAGTGCAACTTCTGCCGCATCAGCGGTCCCTTGGGCGACGGGCCACACCAGAGATCATAGTCGATGGAGTTGGGCACTGCCGTCGGTCCGCTCACCTTGCCGATGCTCTGACGCGGCTTGTAGCACAGTCCGCGCGCCAGCTTGATGTCTCCCAGGTTGCCAGCCCGAATCCAGGCCACCGCCTCCTGCAGGCCCGGATTCGAACGGCTCTGGGTTCCGGTCTGCACGATCCGCTGGTACTTCCGGGCGGCATTGACGATCTGGCGCCCTTCCCAGGCGTTGTGGGAAACCGGCTTCTCCACATAGACATCCTTGCCGGCCTGACAGGCCCAGATGCTGATCAGCGCATGCCAGTGATTTGGCGTCGCGGTGGAGATGGCGTCAATTTCCTTGCTCTCCAGAAGCTTGCGAACATCGGTGTAGGTGGCCACCGGATTGCCGTTGTCAGCCTGGCGCTTGGCCTCCTTCTGCAAAACATCCTGGTCCACGTCGCACAGGGCGACCAGGCGCACGCCGGGAACTTTCTGGAAACCATTGATGTGGTCCATGCCCCGGCTGTTGAAGCCAACCACAGCCACGCGGATGTCCCCATTGGCGCCGAGCACTGAACCGGGGGCCGGTGCACCCAGCGCAGAGAAAGCGCCGGTGGGCAGGGAAAGAGCGGCGCCGGCGAGGGCCGACTGACGAAGGAAGTCGCGACGGTTCGTTTTCATGGGAGCGTTACAGCAAGAGAACAAAAGACGTCTCGCGGGACAAGGCGATTCACCCGTCGTTGGTGATGCCGCTCGGCGTGCAGGGCTTCAGGCTGTCCGCCCGAGCGCACCAAGCCCGCAACGCACCCCCCGGCAAGGAACAGCCGGGCAGCCGTACTACGGACGCACGGACTTCAGCCAGGCCTCAAACTGCGCATCGACTCCGGCGGCGGCGGTGTCCCCGGGATGAAAAATAAAGCGGTACCGGAAGGTGACGCTCTTTCCCGCAGGAATCGTGAGATTGCCGGCCCCCTTGTCCTTCTTCTCGAAATCGTGCACGCCGAACGGATTGGCGGCGAACAGACCGTAGTCACGCACATGCCACCAGGTCGGATACCGCGGATTACCCGGGTGATCGAAGATCGCCACGCCCACGGTCTTGCCGCCGACCGGGCCATAGTAATCACACCACTTGGCCCGTTTGCCCCAGGTCGCGCCATCGTGCTGGCCTTCGGAATTCACAATGTGCCCGGCGCCTGCCACGCCCTTGGGTTGGGCCAGGCGCATGGATTCCGCGAGCCGAATGGCCATGGTCCCCTCCTTGGTGTCCCCCAGCGTCAGGTCCCCATGACTTGCCGTGACGGTGATCTCGAAGTCCACGATCCGCTCGGGCCCCTTCGGGACGTAGAACCGCAGCGTCCGCAGGTCGGAGGCGATGTTCCGTCCGTCCTTGGCCACCCACAGATTGCGCGAGGAAATTACGCCTTCGTTCCGGCCGGACTTCAAGGCGGCGAAGGACTGATGGACCGTGCGACCGGCGTCCTTCAACTCACTCCAGAAGTCCACCCCATTGGCGTCCCCATGCGCCCACCAGAGACCCCGGTGATGCGGATGATCCTTCTCCTCGCCGCCCGGATCCTCCTGCGGCCACCGACGGGTGAAGTGCTCACCGTCCGAACCCAGGATCGGAAACAGAAACGGACGCGACACGTCCTGAAACCGGTACTCACTGAAGGACTGTCCGTTCAGGGTGACCCGGACCACCCCATTGGTCTGCACCACGGCAACACCCGTTCCCTCGCCCCCGTGTGACGGGAGGGAGTGACAACCCGTCACCAGCAGCAGGACCACGGCGGTCACTGCGGCCAGGCCGGTTCGCGAAACAACGCGGGAGAGGGAGAACATGGTGACGCCAGAATGCGAATCGCCGTTGAATCGGGTCAAGGGTGGAGAGGGGGCATGGGGCGATAGCCGATAGGCGATAGGCGATAGGCGATAGGCGATAGGCGCTGGGCGCTGGGCTGGCTATTGGCTATTGGCTATTGGCTATTGGCTATTGGCTATCGCCTATCGCCTATCGGCTAGGGTGACCAATCCCTTGGTTCCGTGCGCTAAATCCTGTTTGCTGACGGAAGTGAAGCGTTTGGATCAGGTGATGGTGGAGCGTGGGCTGGCGGAGAGCCGCGCCCGGGCGCAGCGCTCCATCATGGCGGGACAGGTCCGGATCAATGGTCATCCAGCCCGCAAGGCGAGCGATTCGGTGCGGGACTCGGACACCGTCGAGCAGATCGCCGGGGACCGGTACGTGAGCCGCGGCGGGCACAAACTGGAGCACGCGCTGAAGCATTTCGCCCTGGCGGTGGGCGGACAGGTCGCCCTGGATGTGGGGGCGAGCACCGGCGGATTCACCGACTGCCTGCTGCAGCATGGGGCCGCCCGGGTGTTCGCGGTCGACGTCGGACAGGGTCAACTTGCCTGGAAATTGCGTCAGGACCCTCGGGTGACCGTTCTGGAGCGCACCAATGCCCGCCACCTCACCCGCGCCCACTTCCCATCGGAGCCGGCGGGATTCGATCTCGCGGTCATGGACTGTTCCTTCATCTCCCTCCGGCAGATCCTGCCGCCCGTCGCGCCGCTGGTGCGCCGGGGCGGACACCTGGTCGCGCTGGTCAAGCCCCAGTTCGAGGCGGGCAAGGAGGAAGCGGATCGCGGCGCCGGAGTGATCACCGATCCGGAGGTGCATGCGCGGGTGCTGTCCGAACTGGAAGCATTTGTCCGGAACGCGCCTTTGGGCTTAGTCTGGACGGCAGTCACCCCCTCACCCCTGCTGGGCCCCGCCGGCAATCGTGAGTTTCTGGCCCTGCTCAGCACGTCCCTGTGAATCACTTCGCCGCCCAGATCCGCCGCATCGGCATCGTCGCCAATCCCGAAAAGGACGGGGCGGTGGCCCTCGCCCGACGCACCGCAACGGCCCTCAAGCGGGCCGGCCGGACCGTGGTTTATGATGCCGCCACCGCCCGAATGCTGGGGGGGCGGATCCCCGGAACCGAAACCCTGGCCACTCTGGCCCGGGAGACGGACTTGATCCTGGTGCTGGGAGGGGACGGCACCATGCTGCGCGCCGCCCGGGAGGTCGCCGGCCTCTCCACCCCGCTGCTGGGGATCAATCTGGGCAACTTGGGATTCCTCACCGCAGTCTCGCCGGAACAACTGACGTCCGCCCTGCGCCGATTGTGGGAGGGCCGATTCGAACTGGAGGAACGATCCCTGCTGGAAGCCGATGTGCGCCGGGAATCCTCCACCACGCCCATGCTGGCCTTGAACGACCTGGTCCTCAGCCGCGGACAGGCGTCGCGTCTGATCGAACTCGGAGTGGAGGTGAATGGCGAACTGCTCACCCGGTACCGGTGCGACGGTCTGATTGCCAGTTCCCCGACGGGATCCACAGCGTACTCCCTGGCGGCGGGGGGCGCGATCGTCGGTCCGGATGCCGAGGTGCTGATGCTGACCCCCATCTGTCCGCACACCCTGAGCATCCGTCCGGTAGTGATCAACCTGAGCGCCCGCGTGGACGTCACCCTGGTCAGCGACCGCCTGACGGCGACGGTCACCGCCGACGGACAGCAGCAATTGGAACTCTCGCCCGGTGACCGGGTGACCATCCGGCGAAGCACCCGGACCATCCACCTGGTCCGCCTCGCTGGCGCCAGCTTCTACGCCACCCTCCGCCACAAATTCGGCTGGAGCGGAAGCAACCTGTAGGGGGCGGCTTCGGAGGCGGCAGACAATGCAGTTGGAGTCTTCGCACGCCATCTCCAAAGACCAAAGAATACCAAACCCGCCGCACTCTGCCCAAAGCAAGGGCAAGCCCTATCCAACTCAACTCCCAAGAGCGATCCGACTGTCCACTTCAGGAGCAGCGGACGACGTCAGGAGGATTCACCTCCAACCACACCAATCCAATGGTCGTTTGTTTGGGTGCGAACCCATTGCGGCGCTGCAAATACTCCCGAATCTCATGAGCAAGGCTTTCACCAAGGAAACGGACGATGCCCCCGAGGTGACTCAGGGGCGCCGGCCGGGAAGTGGATTACCGCCGGGCGCCACCAACTACCTCACCACCCTGGGTGCGCGACGCTTGCGTGACGAACTCGACCGACTCACAGAGGCGGTTGCCGGAGGCGAAGCGGGCGGCGGCGGCACCCAGGACCGGATGCGATATCTGCGCGAACTGCTGCGCACAGCGGTGGTCATGCGATCAACCGGACCGGCCAACCGGGTTCGATTCGGCAACCGTGTCGAGGTTCGGGGAGCGGACGGTGTGATCGTGTCCTATCGTATCGTGGGCGTGGACGAAGCCGATCCGGAGCAGGGCGAAATCAGCTGCATCTCGCCCCTCGCCCGGGCGTTGACCAACCGGTCTCGCGGGGACCAAGTCCAATTCGAGATTCCCGGCGGCACCGTGGCATTCGAGATTCTGTCGATAGCCCGCGAATGACGGGGCCGCGAGCCTACTCGCCATCCCTCGCGGCAGCCGGCGCCATCTTCAGCCAGGACGCCAAGGTGCTGACACTCCACCCGATTTGTCCGCACAATCTGAGCACCCCAAAACCGTTGCACCCCGACGGCGGCACGCCCACCCTCTTCCTGACCGGGATCCCCTTCCGGTGGCACGCCCTGCCTCATGAAATCGCCGAAACGCCCTGCTGCCCAATCATCCCCTTCCCCAGTTTCCCGGCGGTCTCCCCGCGCCACGACCGCTCCTCCGGCGGCACCCGCACCTCCGACGCCTTCGCCCAGGACAGTCTCGATACCCACCGCCACACCCGCCACCGCCAAGCCTGCCGCCCGCAAAAAGATACCCACCGAACAGGGCGTCCCCCGCCCCACTCCGATTCCGCCTGCCTCCCCTTCATCGGCAGGGACTTCCACGCCCAGCAAGGCCCCCAGGCGCCCGGCCAAGACAAAGCCCCCCCAGGCCGTAGCCCCGCGTGCGCGAAAGACCGCCGCCAGGACCCGCTCCACCGTCGACGCACCACCGCCAGTCCACCTGCCGGATCCGTCCCCAGCAGTGATTCCCCCGGTCCCCGGTCCGCCCCCTCCGATTCCGGTGGCCTCGGTTTTGTCCCCTTCCCTGCCTGAACCGGCGAACCAGACTTCGACAGTTTCGCTCGCCGGCAAGGCTACGCTTCGGGCCCCTGCCCCACCGCCGCTTCCAGATTTTCCACCGGTGTTGCTCGCGGGTGATTTCCCAGCGGTGGAACTTTGGCCACCCACTGCAGCACCGGTGCTGTTGCCGGGATCGTCAGCACCAGTCCCTTTCCCTGAAGGCACGGCACTCTGGTTGCGGCCGCGGGACCCCTTTTGTGTGGTGGCGTTCTGGCAGGTCAATCGCCAGGCCCTGGAGGCCTACGCTCATTCCCAGCCGGGTGGGATCTGGCGATTGCGCGTCCGGGGCGGACAACCATCCGACCGACTCCTGCTGGACGAAGAGCTTCCTCCCGACGCTGATCACCGTTTCGTTCCCGTACCCGATGCCGGAAGCCGCTACGAGGGTGAGATCGCCTTCCGTTTTGCCGATGGTTCCTGGCGGGAATTGGCGCGGTCTTCACACATCACCACGCCGGTCGCGGGCCCAACCGCCACCTGGACGGCACCGCCTCCAGGAACCCTGACGATCCTCTCCGATGAATCCGGTGACACCGTTCTTGGGCCGAGCCCGGAACCGAATCACTCGCAACCGCCCGGAGCGCCATCCGCACCAGGAACCCTGACTCCGGCCCTGCGAGCCCGGCGCGACGACTCCCCACAACCGGCCCCCACCAACCCGACCACGGCTGCCCCGTCGGATTCGCCGACGGAGTCCGATACCGCGTCGCTCCTGCGACTGGTGTGGGAACCGGATGAACGCCGATTAAGCCCCAGTTCTGGTGAGGCCGATCACTGGGTGGCCCGGAGCCTCGGCGAGCCCGGCGGTGAAGACCGGTGTCTCTTGCCAACGCCGCCGCCCTCCAGTGGTGACGCCCCCCCGATTCCGCCGGCAGCACCGGGATTCTGGTTTGAGGTGAACGCGGAGCTGATTGTGTACGGACGAACCGAGCGCGACGCCCGGGTGACCATCGGAGGTCACCCTGTGAGCCTGCGACCGGACGGCTCCTTCCACTTCCGCTTTTCGCTGCCCGATGGCGCCTACGAACTTCCGGTCGTCGCCGTCAACGCCCGCGGAGACGACGGCCGTGCCGCCCGCCTGGAGTTCACCCGCTCCACCGAATACCACGGATCGGTGGGAACCCATGCGCAGGATCCGGGGCTTAAGGCGCCCGGGGCCGACGCGCTGGGATGAGTACCCACGAAGAATCCCATCGCGGACCTTCCGAAATCCCTCCGGCGCGGGCGAACGAACCGGCCGCCCCCGCCCACCTGTTGCTGCTGCTGCACGCGCATCTGCCGTTTGTGCGGCATCCGGAGCATCCGGAGTTCTTCGAGGAGTCATGGTTGTTTGAGGCGGTCCTGGAGTGCTACCTGCCGTTGTTGCAGGTCCTCGACGGATGGGAGCGGGACCGAATTCCCGGGGGCCTGACCCTCAGTGTCTCCCCCACGCTGCTTTCGATGTGGCGGGACCCCCTTCTGGGACAGCGCCTGCGTCAGCATCTGGAGCGGTTGATCTGCTTCGCCGAACAGGAAGCGATTCGGGCGCACTTTCTTCCCCAGCGCCAGAGAATCGCCCACTTCTACTGCCACCGCCTCCGCACCCTGCGAACCCAACTGAAGGACATCGGCGGCGACTTGGCCGCCGCCTTCGGGAGGCACGCCCGCGAGGGCCGTCTCGAACTGATCACCTGCGCCGCCACCCATCCCACCCTGCCGCTGCTGCTGGATGAACCGGGCGCCCTGCGAATCCAACTGCGCACCGCCATCGACGCTCACGCACGGAGTTTCGGCGAGGCCCCGACCGGATTCTGGCTTCCCGAATGCGCCTGGGATCCGGAACTGGAGCCGTTCCTTCTCGAAGCCGGGATTCGCTGGACCGTTCTGGAGACCCACGGCGTGCTGAACGCCACTCCCCGTCCGCAGCGGGCCATCTTTGCTCCAGTTCGCACTGCGGGTGGCCTGGCGGTTTTCGGACGCGACCCCCGCAGCGCCCGGCAGGTCTGGAGTCGCCAGGGAGGATACCCGGGCGATCCGCGCTACCGGGAGTTTCATCGGGACGTCGGGCACGAGGCCGACTGGGAGTACGTCCGCCCCCACCTGCACGGAGCCTCGGAACGGACCTTCACTGGACTCAAGTTTCACCGGGTCACGGGACCCGGTCCGGGCGAGACCAAGGCCCTCTACGATCGCGACGAAGCCCTGGCCGCAGTGCAGGAGCATGCGGCGCACTTTGTGGCGGCGCGGGTTCAGGTCGCCGGCGCCGCAGCACAACACCTGCGGACGCCGGCAGTGCTCATGGCGCCCTATGACGCGGAACTCTTCGGCCACTGGTGGTTCGAGGGTCCGGAGTTTTTGGATGCCGTAGCCCGGAGGATCGCGGCCTCCCAGGTGGGTCTGACGCTCACGACTCCTTCCCAATCCCTGAAGCACACCCCTGAACTTCAGACGGTCCAACCCGCGGCATCCACCTGGGGCGAAGGCGGACATTTCGGGGTCTGGCTCGATCCCGCCAACGCCTGGACCCAGGTCCCCCTTCGACGGGCCGGTCACCGTCTGACAACACTGGCGTCGCAGTTGGCGGCACAGGCGCAGGATCCACTCACCGAACGTTTGATGGCTCAGGCCTCCCGCGAGTTGCTCCTGGCCCAGTCCAGCGACTGGCCTTTCCTGATGAAGATGGGCACCGCCGGCAGCTATCCGGCGACCCGCTTTCGGGAGCACCTCGCCGCCGTAAACCGTCTTCTGGACGCAATCAACGGTGGGAACCTGGCCACCGGG
>JBDKKE010000674.1:0-12536 GCA_039796255.1 Verrucomicrobiota bacterium
TGGGTTTGGACGGCAGGAAGGTCGGGCGGCGGGCTCATGCGGGGCGGGAGGGGGATCAGGGTGCCGCGGCCGGAACCGCGAGTCGGATGAGCGTTCCCTTGCGGGAGCGCGGGGTGGGAAACTGGTTCAAGGGTGGGGTGACGGTGCTGTCCGCCATCCACGCCAGGACCACGCGATCCCCGCGCCGAAGGAGCGGGGAGAGGTCGAATCCGGTCGGCCACACATAGGGGCCGTTGGGCGACTGCAGTGCGGAGGGGAAGGAGACTGCGGCGGCCGCTTCCGGCCATTCATCGATGGGTTGACGGTCGCCGCCCCCAAAGGCGTCCTCACGCTGGCCCAGCGCCGTTTGGAAACGGCTGTCCCAGCGTCCGATGAAATCGGATATCGGTGCCGCACCAGAGGCGGAGATCTCCACTTCCTTGGATGCCCCGGCGGGCAGCTCGGCGAGCAACGCGGTCTTGTCCCCGGCGATGACCCAGACGGGACCCAGGCGCCGTCCGGAATTGTTGCGAATCTCCACGCTGGAGTCCGAAACCGACCGCGCCTCCAACGGGGCCGGTCCGTTGTCCTCCCAATCGGAAACGGCCATGGCGCTGGTCCACACCTGCACAAACATCTCGGCGTCGAATCCCTGGGACCGCACGGTGATGGTCATGCGGGCTGGCTCGCCGTTGGCTCCCCACAAGCCGCGAAATTCGCCGCGCAGGGTGGCGTCCTCCACATGACTGGACAGCGCATAGGTTTCGTTGGCCGGTGAATAAAGACTTCCGTAGGTCCATCCCCGCAGGGCGGCCTGGGTCCCGTCGCCCTGGGGCAGGACATCCACCACCTGCAACTCGTTCCATTCCGTTTGCCCGGCGCGCAGCTTGTATCCGATGAAATAAATCAGCAGGGAGAACAGGACCACATAGGCGGGAAAGGTGATCCAGGTGAGCATCGGACGGTTGATCCGGCGCAGCCACCATTGGTCAAAGGGACCGATGACCGCGAGGTAGGCCACCAGGAGGAGGAGGAGAAATCCGACCGGCAGTTTGCGGATCTGACGGGTGTCCACCATGGCCCCGAAGACGCCGTCCAGTCCGCGACCGCCGAAAAAGGTCCGGTCCCCGGTCTTCAACAATGCCGGCGGAACGTCCGCCAGGCGGGCAAAGAACCAGGGGCGGAGGGTCCAGGACTTCAGCGGTTCCCGCTCGGGGTTGAAGGCCAGCAGGACCACCTGACCCCGTCCCCGGGGTGCCTCCATCATGAGCGGCCGACTTCCGGCGGAGACCACCGTGCGTCCATCCCGCGGACGCAGAGCCAGCAGGGGAACGGGGCCGCGGTTCAGGGCGGCATCATCACCGAGGGAAGCGAAGGGATCGGCGCCATCGGCGACGCGGCGACGTCCGCTGCGGACGGCCGCACCCACCAGGGAGGGGTCCGGGGACTTGTAGGCAAATTCCGGATTCCAGGAGGCGGTGCGGACCCAGGTTTGCAGGGCGTCGCCAATCAACTCCTCACTGAGTCCGCCAATCTCGGCCGGAAGCAGGGCCTTCAGCCAGGGCGTCGCCGAGACGTCGGCGGGTTGGTCCACCGCCACGATCAATTGTCCGCCTCCATGCACCCACGCCTGCAGGGCGCGCACCTGGGGTTCCTTCAGTTCCAGGGCGCGGGTGGTGTTGAGATACAGCGAATTGAGACCCTCCAACGCCATGGGGCTGTCTGGAAACAGCTCGGGTTGCAGCCTCGCCACCCGGGGCTGCCAGCCGGCCTGGGATTGTTGGATCTCGGGAAAACCCGGAGAGCCGGAGAAACTTCCGGGAAGCGCGCCCATGAGGGGAATCTCCCAGCCCTGGACGTTGACCCGTTTTCCCGTTTGCTCCTCGCGCATCTTTCCGCGGCTGTCGAGAAGGCGTCCGTCCACGGAGAGGAAATTGCGGGACGCGTTGAACATCGGCACGACGAACCGCTTGCGGGTATTGGTGGGCAGTTCCAGGGGAACGCGAACGGTCGACTGACCGGCATTGAGTTCCACCACCGCGTCAAAGGACGGCCCATCGTTGAGAACCTCGACCGCCACCGGGTACCAGGCGCCGGCGCGGGCCGAGGTGTCGTATCCGGGGAAGACGTCGAACTGGATTTTGGCCCAGGCTGCCGGACCGGTTGACAAGGCCAGCCACGCGGCGATCAGCGGGAACCACGTGGGCGGACGAGGAATCATGTCAGGTCGTTGGCTGCGGTATTTCTAGGGGTCAGCCGTGGTATGCGGCAAACGCGAAGTGCAGGTTTTCGCCGGAGTGGGAGGCCTCTGAGAGGGAAGCGGAAGGCTCGGTCTGTCGTTGGATCGTAACCAAACCCATTGCCGGCGGTCCCTCTTTGCGGAAAGGTTTCCTCAGACGCATGGATGAATCGGGAACGCAGGTGGCGGAGCTCGTCACCCGCACCCGCGCCGGCGACGAAACGGCGGGGCGTGCCCTTGTGGAGCACCTGACGCCCCTGGTCGGCCGAATTGTCCGTGCGCATCTGCCCCGCCGGACCAGCGAGGAAGATCTAGTGCAAAGCGTTTTAATAAAAGTGTTTACGCGGTTGGACCAGTATCGGGGGGCGGTGCCCCTGGAGCACTGGGTGGCGCGCATTAGCGTGAACACCTGCCGGCATGAGTTTGCCCGTGAGGCGCATCGGCCGGAGCTGCGGCATGCGGATCTTTCCGAGGAGCAGTGCGCCGTCCTGGAAAACCTGGCGGATCAGGAAGCGGATCTTCCGGCCGATCAGGGATTGGCCTCACGCGAGTTGGTGGAAGCCATGCTGGAGGCGCTGCGTCCGGAGGATCGGTTGGTCATCACGCTGCTTCACCTGGAGGGTCGCAGCGTGGAGGAAATCAAGGCGATCACCGGGTGGAGCGGCCCCTTGGTGAAAGTGCGGGCGTTTCGCGCCCGGAGGAAAATGAAGCATCATTTAGCCCAGTTGATGAAGGAACGTGCGACATGAACACCCCTGACCGACAACTTGACCGCCTGTTCCGGGCCGCGGCGCGCGTTTCCCAACCGGCCGTGTCCCCGCTGACCTATCCCGCCGAGATGCGGGTCCTGGCCGCCTGGCGCCGGAGCCGTGCCGACGGGCTGCAGGCCGGACTGGGAGTCTGGCTGCGCGCCGGTTTCGCCGGCGCCGTGCTGGTGGCTGCGGTGGCTTTGGTGGTCAGTTGGTCCGAGATCCGGACGCCGGCAGGTGACGAGTTCGCGGTTGCCGATGCCACCCTTTACGTTGCCGTCGCGCCATGAACGCTCCGACCCGGAAAACAATTCTGCTCTATCTCGCCGCGACCTTCGTCGTGGGTGCCGTGGCGGGGGGAGCCATCGGCTATGGCGCGGGACGCCGGCCGGCCATGCGTCCCTTTGATCGCGATGCCATGCGGGTGAAGATCTGCAACGATTTCACCACCAAACTCGACCTCAATGCAGATCAACAGACCCAACTGGATCCCCTGATCCGGGCGGGCATGGACGAGATGGATGAAGCGCACCGGGAGCATCGGGTGCGGTTGAAGGAATTGATGAAGAAGGGTCGGCAGCGCATGGAAGCGATCCTGACGCCCGATCAGCGGGTGAAGTACGACGCAATGGAGAAGGAGCGGGAGAGCCGGATGCAGTCACGTTCCAAGGGGGCGAGCGGCCCTGCCTCGACGTCGGAGAAGAAGTGATGTGGGGTTGAGGTTCCGTGGTTTGAGTCGGGGCGGCAGCGCGAAATCGCGATCCCGGGATGTCGGCCGAGCGGAACGTCTTGGAGAAACATTTTCCAGTGCAGTTTGGTGCGGTGGCCAATCCATCGGAGGCCCTCACTTGAGGTGCGATTGCCTCCCGGAGTCAGGGAGATGAACCACGAGGCGCTGGGTGCTGCGCGTCTGGGGTGAGTGGTTTGCCTCGGAATTCCCCTGCGCCGATGGTCCGCTGACCCATTTATCTGGTCTGCGACTTGCTAGACGGGAGGGATTCCGCAGTTTGGAGACACGCATGCACCGGTTCTTAACCGTATTTTCGTACATCCCGATTCTCGGGCTGGCTTATTGCGCGCCGTTGTCCGCTTCGGTGGTGATCAACGAGATTCATCCCTCGCCCGACGTCAAACAACAGCCGGTGGAGTTTGTAGAGTTGTTCAATACCGGTCCGAATGCCGTGGAGCTTTCCGGGTGGCGCTTTGACGATGGGATCTTCTTCACCTTTCCCGCCGGGACCCGGATGGAGCCGGGACAGTTTCTGGTGGTGGCCGGGGATCCTGCGGCAGTGGCGGCCAAGTTTCGAGTGAACGGAGTGCTGGGGCCGTGGATCGGCCGGCTTTCCGGTGATGGCGAGCGACTCCGCCTGCGGAATGCCGTCGGGTTGGTGGAGGACGAGGTGGACTATGGATCCGGCTTCCCCTGGCCAACGGTGGGTGAGTCGCCGGGATTCTCGATGGAGCTGATTCATCCGGGGCTGGACAACGATCTGGGCGGCCACTGGCGCTCCTCGGTCGCCGGGGATGTGTCGGTGAAACCAACGCCCCTCGTGGCCTCAGGAGCGCGATGGCGTTACTGGAAGGGCTCCGCCGCCCCTTCAACTCCCCTGACGCTTTGGAGACAGCCGGAGTTTGATGATGCAGCATGGGAATCGGGCGCGGCTCCCCTGGGATATGATCCGGACGTCGCCATCGCCACGCGTTTCGAGGAGATGAGAAACGGTTACCCGCAGTTCTTTCTGCGCGGGGAGTTCGATACCACCCGGGCTGGGGACATCACCGCCGTGCAACTGGAGGCGCTGTACGACGACGGTTTCAAGCTGTGGATCAACGGCCACCTGCTGTTTGCAGAAGCCATGGACGCGGGTGAAGTAGGGTTGCAGGAGGTCGCCAGTGGTGCCGCGAGAGAGAGCAACGCCTTTCAGAAGCTGGAGGCATCCCTGCCTCCCGGAGTGATCCGCGACGGTCGCAACGTGGTGTCCGTCCAGGTGGCGAACATTAATGTCGGAAGCAGTTCCGACGCCTTCTTCGATGCCCGGTTGACCGGCCTGATCGGCCCCAGCGGACGTGGCCCCTCTCCCGGTCGCACGAACGTGGTGTTTGCCGTCAATGCACCGCCGGCGGCGCGGCGGGTTGAACACCGTCCGGTTCAGCCGCGCTCCGTGGATCGCGTGGTGATCTCGGCGCGGGTGACCGACACCGAGGGTGTCGGGAGCGTGCAGCTGGAGTACCAGGTCGTCGCGCCGGGAAACTATGTCGGGTTGTCCGATCCGGAATTTGCCTCCGGGTGGACGGCCCTGGACATGGTTCCGGGAGTGGCGGATCCCCGACAATACTCCGCGGAATTGCCGCCAGCGGCGGTGCAGCATCGCAACCTCATCCGCTACCGGATCCGGTCCCGGGATGTCCAGGGGCTGGAGGGCCTGGCCCCATTGCCCGATGATCCACAGCCCAACTTCGCGCTGTTTTGTCATGACGGCGTTTCGGAATGGTCCGGCGCGCTCCGGCCGGGAGCCACCGGCAGCAGCGGGGAGGTATTCCGGGTCGAGGCGAGCGAGATGAACCGGCTTCCGGTGTACCATCTGATCGCCAAGAAAACGTCGGTGGAGAATTCCACCTGGTTCGACCGGTCCCACGGCGACGAATACTTCTGGACCGGAACCCTGGTTTCCGACGGCATAGTGTACGATCACATCCAGTTCCGGCCCCGTGGCGGGGTCTGGCGCTATGCGATGGGGAAGAACATGTGGAAGTTCGACTTCCTGCGGGGGCATGAGTTTCGGGCGCGGGACAATTGGGGACGCCCGTTCGGGACGCCCTGGGGAAAGCTGAACCTGGGGGCCTGCATCCAGCAGGGGGACACCCAGCACCGCGGCGAACAAGGCTTATTTGAAGGTGTCGGATTCCGTCTTTTCCAGCTTCTCGACCTGCCCGCCCCCCACAGCACGCACGTGCAGTTTCGCATCGTGGACGCCGAGGACGAGTCCGCTCTCGACAACCAGTACGGTGGTGATTTCTGGGGCGTCTACCTGGCAGTCGAACAGTTGGATGGACGGTTCCTGGAAGAGCACGGCCTGCCAGACGGCAACCTGTTCAAAATGGAGGGCGGCTTCGGTGAGCCCAACAACCTGGGACCGAAGGGCCCGGTGGATTCCTCAGATCTCCGCGCCTTCCTCACCGCCTACAATGCGACCAATCAGGAGGATCTCCCCGACGCCTGGTGGCGCGCGAACCTCAATTTGGAGGCCTATTACAGCTATCAGACGCTGGTGCAGGCGATTCACCACTACGACATCGCCGACGGAAAGAACTACTTCTACTACCACCATCCCGTCGATGGGCGGTGGATGGTGAGTCCCTGGGATCTGGATCTTACCTGGTCAGACAACATGTACCGGGGGGGACAGACCGGGGGCAATGAACCTTTCAAGAGCCGGGTATTGTCCAATTTCTCCCGGACGCCAGCCCGTCCGGCTCTGGCCACCGAGTTTCGCAATCGCGTCCGGGAGGTGCGCGACCTGTTGTGGAATGGCGACGAGGCGCACCGGTTGATTGACGAGCAGGCCCGGCTGCTGCGGGGAACAGGTCCGCTGACCCTGCTCGATGTGGACCGCGCGCAGTGGGACTACAACCCGATCATGACCAACTCCGCCATCGTGAACACCGGCAAGGCGGGGCAGGGGCGTTTTTACCGCTTCCCCTCCGGGCCCGGGGTGACCCGCGATTTCGCCGGAGCGGTCCGGGTGATGAAGAATTATGTCGGATACCGGGCCACCAACGCCACGTTCTCCCTCGATACGCTGAGCGCCGAACCGCTGCAGCCCGCACGCCCGGGACTTGCGTACGCCGGTCCGGAGGGATTTCCCGTAAATCGCCTGTCCTTCCGCGTCGCCGATTTTCAGGGCGCTGCGGCCTTTCGGTCCGTGAAATGGCGGGTGGCGGAGATCAGCCGGATGGGACATCCGGCCTACGACCCCAACCGCCCGATGGCCTATGAAATCCAGTCCGTTTGGGAAAGTGACGAACGGACCTCCCCCGTCACGGAACTGACCGTGCCAGTGAATGCCCTGCACGTGGGGCGGCTGTATCGGGCGCGGGTTCGCTACACCGACGCCGAGGGACGCACCAGCCATTGGTCCCCTCCGGTGGAGTTCACCGCCGGGGCACCGGTGGAGGGCGGCCAGCTCACCCGCGATCTGCAACTCACCGAGGTTATGTATAACCCCGCTTCGGACGGCTTTGAATACGTCGAGCTGCAGAATACCCATCCGACGGATGCCCTCCGTCTGGACGGTGCCGCCTTTATCGAGGGAATCACCTTCACCTTTCCTGCGGGCAGCGTCCTGGCGCCCGGCGCGTTTGCGGTGGTGGTCCGGACGACCAACACCCTGGACTTCCTGGCCTGGCATGATCTGCCGCCGGAGACGCGCCTGTGGGGACCCTATCAGGGAGCGCTGGAGAACTCCGGCGAATCGGTGGTCCTGCGATCGGCGGCGGGGGGCGGCGAGATCTTTCGGATGCGCTATTCCGATGATCCGCCCTGGCCGGTGGAAGCCGATGGCGGTGGTCATTCCCTGGTGCCCCAGGAGGACGGCGCCCCCAGTCTCTCCGTTCCCGCGCACTGGCGGGCCAGCCTGGAGGAGAAGGGGTCCCCGGGACGGACGGATCCGAATCCGACGCCCCGGGTGGAGGGCTACCGGTGGGGACCCTCGGGACTGGAGGTCACCTTCGTCGCCGGATCCGCCGTCTCCTGGGTGGCGGAGGTTTCCGGGCGATTGGGGGATTGGGCCGTGCTGTCCAATCACACTGGACCGGCCATCATCACGATCCCGGTGGCGGAGGCCTCCCCGGCACGGTTCGTCCGGGGAGTGGTGCGGTAAGGAGGCGTCAGCAGGGAGCATCTCGCGCTCGTTAAAGAGTGATCCACTTGCGTCGATGGCGGACCGGTCCAAGCTCCGCGGCACAGTGGACGGCGAATTTTCAGACGCAACTCTGGTGCTGGTGGGGCACGGCTCGACGCTCAATGCGGACTCCGCCCTGCCCACCCACGTACAGGCGGACGCCCTGCGGCAGCGGGGGATCTTTGCGCGGGTGGTGACGGCGTTCTGGAAGGAACATCCCACCCTCGCCGGCGCCCTGCGTCAGGCCTTCACCCCGCGCGTCTTCGTGGTGCCGCTGTTCATCAGCGAGGGGTATTTCACTGAGGAGGTGATCCCGCGCGAGCTGGGACTCCTTTCACCCGGGGCCGCCCCTGGGGTCCGGGTCCAGGAGTTGGCCGGCCGGCGGGTCCACTATTGTGGTCCGGTGGGAACCCATTCCAGCATGACAGAGGTCATCCTCTCCCGGGCCCGTGACGTGGTGACGCGGTTTCCGGATGCGGGCGGACGCATTCCGCAGCCCGCGGAGATTTCCCTGTTCGTGGCCGGACATGGCACGGGCAACAATGAGAATTCCCGAAA
The DNA here is from genome assembly GCA_039796255.1 of Verrucomicrobiota bacterium. Taxonomy (GTDB): domain Bacteria; phylum Verrucomicrobiota; class Verrucomicrobiia; order Limisphaerales; family UBA9464; genus UBA9464. Next base: position 8,427 of record JBDKKE010000674.1, read on the forward strand.
GGCCATTGAAGCCCAGGTGGAGCGGATCCGCGCCCGCGGTGAGTATGCCGGGGTCCACTCCCTGTTCATGGAAGAGGAACCGCGCATCGCCGAGTGTCATCGACTGGCCGAGACCGCGGACCGCGTGGTGGTGCCCTTCTTCATCAGCGACGGCCTGCATAGCTTTGAGGATATTCCCGTGATGCTCGGGGCGCCGGAGGCGGAGGTGCAGGCCCGCTTCAAGGCCGGGCAACCCACCTGGATCAATCCCACGACGATGCAGGGAGGGCGGGTCTGGTATACCCCAAGCATCGGACTGGAGCCGCACCTGGCGAACGTGATTTTGGAGCGGGTTCGGGAGACGGTGGAGCGGTGAACCGCCGGATCCCGGGGTCACCGTTGGTTGTGCAAAACTCGGGACTCCCGAGAAATTTTCTTTGGGACGCCGCCTCCCTTGCGCTTAATCCGCGCGTGCAGTTCCGCAAGGTCTCCCTGATCGGCGTCGGCCTGCTGGGTGGATCACTCGGCCTGGCCCTCCGCGCGCGCCGTCTTGCGTCCGAAGTGCATGGCTATGTGCGGCGCGCCGAGATCGCCCCCTCCGCGGTGGCGGCGGGAGTGGTGGATCATGCGACGTCCAACTTGGGAGCCGCGGTGGCAGGAGCCGATCTGGTCGTGCTGTGCACTCCCATCGGGCAGATGGCATCCCTGGTCGGCTCCCTGGCACCGCATCTGGCGCGGGGCACGCTGGTGACGGATGTGGGCAGCGTGAAGGGAATGGTGGTAGGTCAGTTGGAACCCCTGGTCGAGGCGGCGGGCGGATGGTTCGTGGGCAGTCACCCCATGGCGGGATCGGAGCGGACCGGATTCGAATCGGCGCGGGAGGATTTGTTCGACCGGGCCATCTGCGTCATCACCCCCACCGAACGGACCCACGGGCCGGCCCGGGAGCGAATCGAGGCGTTGTGGACCGCCGTCGGGGCGCAGGTTCTCCGTCTGTCGCCTTCCCAACATGACGAACTGGTCAGCCGATCCAGTCATCTGCCGCACGTGGTCGCGGCGGGACTGGCAAACTACGTGTTGAGCCCCGCCCATGTCCGTACGCAGGCGCTCCTGTGCGCGTCGGGATTTCGGGACACTACCCGCATCGCCGGCAGTTCGCCGGAGATGTGGCGGGACATCGCGCTGGCCAATCGGGAACATCTCGGACGCTCCCTCGGGGTGCTGGTGGCCGATTTGCAGGAGTTTCAACGGGCCCTCGATGAACAGGATGCCGACGCCATCGAGGACTTCTTCAGCAAGGCGCGCACCCGCCGCAGCGACTGGCTGTCCGGCGTCCGGACTCCGGACGCGGAGTAGGCGCGTTCCCATCTCCCTCTTTCCGTGCCGCTGCCCGATCTCATCGAAGTGATTCCCCCGGTCGTTCCCGCGCCGGCGCGGGTCATCATTCCCGGCTCCAAGAGCATCACCAACCGGGCTCTCCTGTTGGCGGCGCTCGCCCGGGGCACGGTGGTGCTGCACGGCGCCCTCTGGAGCGAGGACACCGAGGTCATGGTGGACTGCCTCCGGCGCCTGGGATTTGAGATCCGGGTGGAAACGGAACCCGACGAACCGGCCAACCGCCGCATGGAGGTCACCGGACTGGGCGGGCGCATCCCGCGGTCGGGCACCCCCGACGCGCCGCTGGAGTTACATGTCGGCAATGCCGGCACCGCCGCGCGGTTCCTGGCGGCCTTTGTCTGCCTCGGCCAGGGATCCTACCGTCTCAGTGGCGTGCCCCGGATGCACGAGCGTCCCCAGGCCGCGCTGCTGGGCGCCCTCCGCCAGATCGGCTACGGGGTCGATGCCCCGCAGGACCGGTTGCCGGCGGTGATTCACGGGACGGGTCCCCGCGCCGGACGCGCGTTCACCTCGGTCGAGGAAAGTTCCCAGTTCGCCTCGGCACTGCTGTTGTCCGCCGGAGCCGGTGGCTGGGAGGTGGGCGTGAACGGCGCCAATGCCGAGGAACTGCCCTACGTGGAGATGACCCGGCGACTGGTGGAGGTGTTTCCCTCCGCGGGCGGGGAGCTGCAGATTGAACCCGACGCGTCGAGCGGCAGCTATTTCTGGGGTGCCGGCGCCCTGCTCGGACAGACCGTCACCATTCCATCCTGGCCCACCAGCGGTTGGCAGGTGGACGCCGGATTCCCCCGCTACCTGCGCCTGCCGGAGGAGGTTTCGCGGGAGCGGGACCTCGGGGACAGCATCATGACCGCCATCGTGATGGCGCCCCTGGCGCAGCATCCAGTGCGCTTCACGGACCTCGGTCGGCTGCGGGTGCAGGAATGCGAGCGGGTGATGGCCCTGCGCACGGGATTGACCCGGTGCGGGGTCCGGGTGGAGGAGGCGGGGGATACCCTCACCGTGTTCCCCGGAGTGCGGGGTGGGGGGGAGATCGAGACCTACCACGACCACCGCGTGGCGATGAGTTTTTCGACCCTGGGCTTGAAGGTTCCGGGGATGCGAATTCAGAATCCCTCCTGCGTGCGGAAGACCTTCCCCAATTTCTTCCAGAAATTGGCGGCACCCGCCCCGTCCGGCCTCGGCGCGGGAATCCGGGATGTCGCCTCCGGCCGCCTCCTCACCGCACCCGACCTGCTTCCTGCCTGATGCCCAATTCCCTCTCCCAATCCCTCGCCGCGCGTCCCCTGACCCTGCCGCACGTCATCACCGTGGATGGTCCCAGCGCGTCCGGAAAAGGCACGCTGTCCCGCCGGCTGGCCCGTGAACTCGGGTACATCTACGTGGACAGCGGAGCCATGTACCGGACGCTGGCGTGGTACGCCCTGCGCAAGGGCGTCCGCGCCGAGGCCCCCATGACGGAGGCCGATGACGCTGCGGTCGTCCAACTCATGCGCCGTTGGAAGGCGGTAACCCGGGTGGTGGAGGGGCAGGCGTGGATCCACGTGGATGGCTATTTTCCCGAGAAGGAAATCCGCGGCAATGACGTGGAACATGCGGTTCCGCTGCTGGCCCAGATCAGCAAGGTGCGGGACTGGATGGTGGCGCGGCAGCGGGCCTGCTCCGACCTGGGGCCGCTGGTGATGGAGGGAAGGGATATTGGCACGGTGGTCTTTCCCCTCGCGCCGGTGAAGTTTTTCCTGGAAGCGGACGAGTCGGAGCGGCAGAAGCGCATCGAGGGCCGGGGCGGCAACACCAGCGCGGCGCGCCGGGATCACATGGACAGCACCCGCAAGAAAGGCGCGCTGATCCCGGCTCTGGACGCCATCCGGCTTAATAATACCGGACAGACACCCGACGAAACCTATGCCATCATGCGCCGCCATGTTGATGAGCGCCTCCGTCGATCCCAAGCCTGACACGGCCCTGTCCGGTCGATCCACACCGCGACGGGCTGCGTCCTGGCACCGTTGGTTGTGGCTGGCCATTACCCTGGTCGCGTGGACCGGAGAGGTGTGCGCCCAGGAGGGCAGGCAGGTGGTGGTCGTGTACAACTCCCGTTCGCCCCGGTCCCGCGAGGTCGCGGAATTCTACGCCCGAAATCGCGGGGTTCCGGCGGAGCAACTGATCGGACTGGACTGCGCCACCGAGGATCTGGTGACCCGCTCCGCCTTTGAAACCCAGATTCAAACCCCGCTCCGCCGGGCGCTGGCCGAGCGAAAACTGGCGCAGTTCGAGGCAGGAAATCCCGACCGGATGACCGGCACGGGGATCCGCTACCTGCTGCTGGTGTACGGCATGCCCTACCGGATCCTGCACGATCCGGAGCGCATCGAGGAGGGCGCTTCAAAGCTGCCTCCCAATCTGGTCAGCAACGCTGCTTCGGTGGATGCCGACCTGATGCTCCTCCCCTCGCAGCCGGCCCCTATACTGGCGGGACCGCTGACCAATCCGCACTTCGCCTCCACCAACATCGCCGCCATGGGACCAGGCAATGGAATCTTCCTGGTTTCCCGTCTGGACGGCCCCAGCCCGGAGATTGCGATGGGACTGGTCACCAAGGCCCTGGAGGCGGAGCGGGATGGATTGTGGGGACGGGCGTATCTGGACCTGCGCGGTTTGAAGGACGGTCCCTACAAGCTGGGTGATGACTGGCTCGCCAGCTCTGAAGTGGTGTGCCGTCTGCTGGGTTTC
>JBDKKE010000675.1:0-6913 GCA_039796255.1 Verrucomicrobiota bacterium
GATGTCCGGATCGAGCTCCGCACCGCGCTGGAACCCTGGCACGTCCTGGGCGATGAACCCGCTGGTGGCGGAACGGTCCGCTACGTGGACAGCTCTCTGGAGCGACTTCAAGTTAAGGCGTCGGGACTCATCGGCGAACGCTTCGCCATCACCGTCAACGGACGCCGAGTCCCGCTGCATCCGACGGGCATCAATGGCGTGGCGGTGGCCGGAGTCCGCTACCGGGCCTGGCAGCCGCCCAACGCCCTGCAACCCACGATCGGGGTCCATACCCCCCTCACCTTTGACCTCCATGACACCTGGAACGGACGCAGCCTCGGCGGGTGCACCTATCACGTCTCCCATCCAGGCGGCCTGAGCCATAGCTCATTCCCGGTCAATGCGTATGAGGCGGAGAGCCGACGATTGGCGCGATTTCAGGTACACGGCCACACCCAGGGCTCCTCCGTGCCAGTACCGCCGCCGCGCAGCCGCGAATTCCCCTTCACGCTGGATCTTCGAAATTCTGCATAGACCCCTAATGTGCGCAAAGATCACCGGCTCGTGATGGATTCGTAAGGGTCCTCAAGGGCTCACGCTCTGACGGCTTGACCGCAACAGCGGGGCTGACGGAGTCTGTGATCTTCGTTGCCCGAAGTACCGGGAGACGATTCATCCATGAAATCATCACTCATCCCGGCTTTGGCCGTACTGCTTACCAGCCTCCCCGCTGTCCACGCCCAGGAGGCCACCGAACTCAAGGATCCCCGCCTGCGACTCAGCTACGCGCTGGGTGCGGACATCGGCAGCAATCTGAAGCGTCAAGAGATCGATGTGGATCCCAAGACGTTGGCCGCCGGGATCAGCGATGCCATTGCGGGCAAGTCCGCACTGAAACCTGCTGAGATTCGCGAGGTGATGGAGGAGTTTAGAAACCAGATGATGGCCAAGATGCAGTCGCAGCAGGCGGAGGAAGGAAAGAAGAACCTCAAAGCTGGCGAAGCCTATCTTGCGGAAAACGGAAAGAAGGAAGGCGTCAAGACCACCGCTAGCGGACTTCAGTACAAAGTGGTGAAGTCGGGCACCGGCAAGTCACCCACGCCCAATGACACCGTCAAGGTCCACTATCACGGCACCCTCACCGACGGCACCGTGTTTGACAGTTCCGTAGATCGGGGCGATCCGGTCACCTTCCCGGTCAACGGCGTCATCCCCGGCTGGACCGAGGCACTTCAGCTCATGAAGGTCGGCGATAAGTGGCAGCTCGCCATTCCCGCCAAACTGGCCTACGGAGACCAGGGCCCCGGAGGTAAGATCGGCCCCAACAGCACCCTTCTCTTCGACGTCGAACTGCTCGGCATCGAAGGGGCGAGCAAGTAATTGCCCGACAGCTTCTCCGAGGCTAACGCCCCCGAGCATCAGCACGATTGGCGAATCGGGCGGAAGGGAGACAGGCAGCGGCCCCTTCCGCCCTGCAGATCTCCCGTCCCTCCCCGGTTGTTTCCAGGTCCTGGAGGGTGGGTGGCCACTATCTTCCCAGACGATGTGCCTGGGTAATTCGCCGAAGGATTCGGTGGCATCCCTGTGAGAACCATTGCCCTTCAGCTCTACACTGTGCGCCACGCCCTCGCTCAAAATGCGGGGGAGACCTTGCGCCAGGTTTGGAACGCGGGATACCGGGCGGTGGAGACAGCACCTCTGCCGCCCGAACTTACGCCCCGACGACTAGGCCTCCTGCTCCGGGAACTTGGCCTGTCGGTTACGGCGGCACATGGGGATCTGCCCCTCGGTGATCGCCGCTTCGAAGTGGTGGATGCCGCCGCCGAACTGGGTGCCACTCGTCTCATTTGGCATGGCTGGCCTCGTGATTCGGCGTGCCAATCCATGGACGGATTTCGTCGATTGGCGGAGGACTATACTGAGGCCTCCCGTGTAGCGCGGGAACATGGCCTGCAGTTTGGAATTCACAATCACTGGTGGGAATTCGAGCAAATCGAAGGGACCTATCCGTATCAACTGCTGAACCAGTTGCTCCCCCTCGACGTCTTCATCGAGTTGGACGTTTACTGGGCGCAAACGGCAGGTGTGGATCCGGTGCGAGTTCTGCACGAACTCGGGGATAGGGTTACCATGCTCCACGTCAAAGACGGCCCAGCACTGCATGGTCAACCCATGACGGCACTGGGTGATGGACGCGTGGACGTCCCAAAAGTGGTCGGTGCCGCCCACCGTTCAGCCAGCTTGGTCGTCGAACTTGACGAGTGCGCTACGGACCCAATGGATGCCGCCCGACGCAGCCTTGAGTTTCTCTCGCAGATCAGATAAACGCTCACCGTCCCTCGGAAGGGAGATCAGATCGCCCGCAGCCCACGAAGGATCTCGACTCCGGCGCTGGTCCCCAGGCGACTGGCACCCGCCTCGATCATTCGCAGCGCCGAGGCAGTATCCCGGATTCCACCCGAGGCCTTGACCCCGACCTTGGGTCCCACCAGAGAACGAAGAAGGACGACATCCTCCGCGGTTGCCCCTCCGGACCCAAACCCGGTGGAGGTCTTCACAAACTGGGCGCCGGACTCCACCACCAGCGAGCAGGCACGCCGCTTCTCTTCATCGGTCAGCAGACAGCACTCCAGAATCACTTTGAGCGGAATCCCGTCCGCCGCCTCGACCAGATCCCGCAGTTCACGAAAGACGGTCCGATCATCGCCGTCCTTAAGACGCCCGACGTTGAGAACGACGTCGAGCTCCTGGGCTCCAAGATCAATCAGCGCCTCGGCCTCATAGCGCTTAGCGTCGGCGTCAGAGGCGCCCAGGGGAAATCCGACCACGGATGCCACCCGAACGCCGGTATCCCCCAGTAGGTGCGCTGCCTGAACGACACGGGCCCCATTCACACACACGGCGTGAAATCCAAACTTCCGGGCCTCGGCACACAACCGGGCCACGTCCTCCGCAGTGGCCTCCGGCTTGAGCAGGGTGTGATCGATCAACCGGGCGATGTCCTCCGGAGTCTGTTGCATCCGCGGAGTGTGACTGTCCAAGCCTGCGAAAAACAAGCGCGGTGGCACGAGGCGCCCAAGCCAATAACAACGGACAACGGACCAGTGACCAACACCGCCCCTCACATCAACTTCAACTTGGGAAGATCCTGTGAATCCACCAAGCCGACCGGTCGATGCTTTGCATCGACCACAATCAGGTCGTCAATGCTGCGTTGGTTAAACAAACGCAGTGCGTCCACAGCCAGTGACTCGTCGCGGATATGCACCGGATCCGGCGTCATCACCTCACCTAGGGACCGTGCCAGCAGGTGCTCGTCCGCAGCCATGTGGCGCCGGAGGTCTCCATCGGTAAACACCCCAACGAGACGTCCGCGCCTGTCCACCACCGCAACCGAGCCGGATTTCGCGCGAGTCATCAGGAGCAGCGCCTCCTTCACCGTCACCTTGGACGCCGCCACGGCACTGCGTTCTCCTCGCCGCATGATGTCGCCAACCCGGACCAAAAGCGCACGTCCAATGGCTCCACTCGGATGCCGCAGCGCGAACTCTTCAAGCTTCAATCCCCTGGCGTCCGCAACGGCGAGGGCCAAAGCATCCCCCATGACCAGGGTCGCCGTGGAACTCGAGGTGGGCGCCAAGTTAAAGGGGCAGGCTTCCCGAGGGACCCGGCAGCCAAGAACGACATCGGCATGTCGTGCGAGCGTGGATCGCGCAGCACCGGTAAAGGCGACGATCTTCGTAGAGAAACGCTTCAGCGCTGGGATCAAATGAGTCAATTCCTCCGACTCCCCGGAGTAGCTCAGGGCCAGCACAACGTCGCCATCATTGATGACGCCCAGGTCCCCGTGAAGAGCATCCACCGAATTGAGGACGACCGCCGGCGTGCCCGTACTGCTAAGGGTCGATGCAATCTTGCGTCCAATGTTCCCCGATTTTCCGACCCCGGCGACGATGACTTTTTGGCGGGCGGCGACAGCCGCCACTACCAGGTCCACCGCCCGTGGAAACGCCCCGTCGAGACCCGCTGCCACCGCCTCCAGCGCGGCAATTTCAGTGCGGAAGACGCTGCGGGCGCGGGCGAGCGGGGTCATTTACTCGAGGAACGCCTTGTGCAGCGTTCGCAGCGCGTGCTCGCCCTTGGAAAGTTCGATGATCACGGAGATCTTGATCTCGCTGGTCGAAATCATCCCGATGTTAACCCCCTCATGCGCCAACACGTCGAACATCCTGGCCGCCACACCCGAATGGCTGCGCATTCCGACGCCCACAATGGAAAGTTTGCTGATCCCCTCATCCGACACGGCTTCCTGAAAACCAATCTCAGCCTTGAGCCCGTCAATCACCCGGCTGGCCTTCAGAAGGTCCGGCTTGTCCACGGTGAAGCTCAAATCGGTGGACCGCGGACCAACGGCGTGGCTCACGTTCTGGACAATCATATCCACATTGATTGCGGCATCCGCCAGGGAGCGGAAGATCCGAGCGGCGCGGCCGGGCTGGTCGGGAACGCCGAACAGGGTGATCTTGGCCTGATTCTTGTCGAGGGAGACGCCGCGTACTACGACGTCCTCCATGCTGGTGGTTTCCTCTTTCACAATCGTTCCGGGTGAATCGTTGAGGCTGGAGCGGACTTCAAAGATAACGTTGAACTTCTTGGCAAACTCGACCGACCGGAGCTGCATGACCTTGGCGCCCGCACCGGCCAACTCGAGCAGCTCGTCATAGGCAATTTCCGGCAACTTCCGCGCTGCTGGCACGATTCGGGGATCGGTGGTGTAGATGCCATCGACATCGGTGTAAATCTGACAGAGATCCGCTTTCAGGGCAGATGCCAGGGCAATCGCAGTCAAATCGCTCCCGCCCCGTCCCAGCGTGGTAATCTGCCCCTCCGCCGTGCGGCCTTGAAATCCGGCGACGATCACCACGTTGCCGGCATCCAGGAGACGGTGAACCTCGTCCGGGGTGATATTCTGAATCTTGGCCTTGGTGTGGACGCCATCGGTGACAATTCCGGCCTGAGCCCCGGTCAGCGAAACGGCATCAATTCCGAGGGCATGCAGCGCGACCGCAGCCAGGGCGATGGTCTGCTGTTCTCCGGTGGCGAGGAGCATGTCCATCTCGCGCTCGCTGGGCAATGGCGTGATCTCCTTGGCCAGCTTGATCAACCCGTCTGTCACACCACTCATGGCGGACACCACGACGACGATCTGGTCGCCCAATTGCCGGTGACGCGCCACTCGGCGGGCGACAGCGCGGATGCGCTCGGTATTGCCCACCGAGGTGCCGCCAAACTTCTGAACGATCAATGCCATGTCAAAAAGTAGACGTGTGTTTTGCCGGAAGGGAGGATGGGCGGAAAGAAAAACTTGGATCCACCGAAGCGTCGGCTTCCCCCGGGACCGCAGATCCAACTATTCTCTCCGAACGCCGTGTACGACCTGATTCGCGACATTTCAACCTGCATCGCAGCCGCTTGGCTGCTCGGTGTCGCCGCCCAATGGCTCCATCAACCCGTCCTGCTGGCGTATCTGGTCGCGGGATTCTTCATCGGCCCGCGGGGCCTGGAACTAGTGGTCCACCAGGAGGCCATCGACATCATCTCTGAGCTGGGACTGATCTTTCTGCTGTTCATGATCGGACTGGAGATCGACCTCAAGAAGATTGCCGCCGCCGGACGCTCCATCACGGTCACCGCGCTCGTACAGATCGGTGGTGGCACGGTTCTGGGGATCTGCATGGGTCTTGCCATCGGACTCCCACTAGGGGTGGGGCGAGGGTGGGATGCGCTCTATCTCGGTGTAGCCTGCGCTCTCAGCAGCACCGTCATCGTCGTCAAGGTGCTCTACGACAAACGCGAGCTGAATACTGTGGCGGGTCGCATCACCCTGGGAGTCCTGGTTCTTCAGGACGTGGCGGTCATCCTCTTCCTGGCGGTCCAACCCAGCCTGGACAACCTCCACCTGGGATCGGTCGCCCTGTCGGTGATCAAGGCGGCTTGCCTGCTGGCCACGGCACTGACCGTTAGCCGATTCGTCCTACCCCCGCTTTTTCGCCACGTCGCGCGCCTCCCGGAATTGGTCCTCGTGGGGGCTCTGGCATGGTGCTTCTCCGTGGGGCAGTTGGCAGCATCCTTAAATCTTTCCCGGGAAATGGGAGCGTTGGTCGCGGGTGTGGCACTGTCCACCTTCCCCTACGCGCTGGATGTGACTTCAAAAGTCACCAGCCTGCGCGATTTCTTCGTGACCCTGTTTTTCGTCGGATTGGGAATGAGCATCCCAATTCCCACCATTCCGATGCTGACCTTGGCCCTCGGCTACGTGGTTTTCGTGATGGCAACACGGTTTCTGACAATCTTTCCGCCGCTTTATCTGCTGCGATCAGGCTTGCGACTAAGCCTGCTCAGCAGCGTCAATCTCTGCCAACTCAGTGAATTCTCATTGGTACTGATTGCCCTCGGAGTCAAGGAGCAGCACCTAAGAACGATGGACACTGGAGCCATCTCCCTCGCCTTCGTGATTCTGGCCATGATTTCATCGTTCATCATGATGCGGTCAGACACCTTTGTCCGGAAGACCAGCCCCTTTCTCAAGCGATGTGGCTTGCGAGACCTGGATGACGGCCAAACGCAGATCAGCACGCGCGAGCAATTGTCGTCAGCCGGTGGCCATGGCACCCCCCGAATTCTGCTGCTGGGGTTCTTCCGCACGGCCAGTTCCCTGCTGGAAGAACTGCAGAGGCACGCGCCGAACTTGCTGCCGGAAGTCGCGGTGGTAGACTTTAACCCGCTCGCACTAAACGAGCTTAAACGCCTGGGAATCAAGGCACTGTACGGGGATCTGAGCCAGCGTGACACCCTCATCCATGCGGGCATCGGCCAGGCAAAGGTTCTGGTTTGCACCATTCCCGACTCCCTGTTCAAGGGAACCACGAACCTC
>JBDKKE010000676.1:0-13806 GCA_039796255.1 Verrucomicrobiota bacterium
TGGCCGGATTGCCGATGCGGATGGCGGTGGCCACGGTTTCCGGATGGGCCACTGGATGTCCCAGGACAATCGGTGCGGCGCCCGCCGCCTGCCATCCCATCATCTTCGGCAGAGTGTCGGAGAGCCCGGCCGCCAGATACTCGCGAAACCCGCGCCAATAGGCGGTGATGTTCCCGGCATTGCCCACGGGCAGGAAATGGAAGTCGGGCGCGTCGCCCAGAGCATCGCAGATTTCGAACGCAGCGGTCTTCTGTCCCTCAATGCGCACCGGGTTCACGGAATTGACCACCTCGACCAGGCCCGTGTCGCCCAACTCGCGGACAATGCGCAGGGCGTCGTCGAAGTTCCCCTCAATGCTCACCGTGGTCGCCCCGTAGAGCAGCGCCTGGGAGAGTTTGCCCAGGGCGATCTTGCCCTTGGGGAGCAGGACGATGCAGCGCAGTCCGGCCCGGGCGGCATAGGCGGCGGCACTGGCGCTGGTATTGCCCGTGCTGGCGCAGACCACCACCTTGGCGCCCCGCTCCTTGGCCTTGGTAATGGCCATGGTCATGCCCCGATCCTTGAAGGAGCAGGTGGGATTCATGGCCTCGTACTTGAGGCGCAGGTCAAAGCGTCCGCCAATGGCCGCCACAAAGGACGGCACGGGAATCAGCGGCGTGTTGCCCTCCAGCAGAGTGACCACCGGGGTCTCGGCGGTGACGGGAAGAAAGGAGGCGTAGCGGCGGATGACGCCGGGCCAGGGTTGCGCGGAATTCATGCGGTCAAATCATTCAAGGTCTTCCACCCGGATCATCACCGGCTCCGACCGCACCACAGGCAATGCGGCGATCTGCCGCAGCACCCGCTGCATCGCGGCATTCGGTGCGTCATGAATCATCAGGATCACCGGCACGGTTTCGCCGGCATGCCCCTCGGGCTGGATGATGGAGGAAATTCCAATCCGCGCCCGGGCCAGCAGACCGGCGATCCGGGCAAAGACGCCGGGGCGGTCGAGGACGCTGAGGCGGACGTAGTATCGCGACACCACGTCGTCGAGCGGAACGACGCGTCCGTTGCCCTCGTGGGCCACGAACGGCGGCACGCGGCGGTGGGAGCCGTGTTTGAGGTCAAGGGCCGCGTCAGCGAGGTCGCTCAGCACGGAACTGGCCGTCGCCGCAGCCCCAGCCCCGAGCCCGTAAAACAGAGTGTCGCCCACCACATCTCCGCGGACGGCCACCGCATTAAAGGCCAGCTTCACCGAGGCCAGGACGTGTGTGTTGGGAACCAGGGCCGGATAGACCGAGGCCTGGATGGCGCAGGAACCCTCGGGACGCGGAGACCGGCGGGCACGACCCTTCGTGGAAGGCCGCTGCAGATCATCGGCGCCCAGACATTTCACAATGCCCAGCAACTTGATGGTATAGCCCAGCCGGGCGGCGAACTGGATGTCGAGCGCCGACACGTTGCGAATGCCCTCGGTGTGAACCTGCTCGGGCTTCACCCAGAATCCGTGCGCCAGGGATGCCAGAATGCCGGTTTTGTGCGCCGCGTCGTGACCATCGACATCCAGGGACGGCTCGGCCTCGGCGTATCCGAGCCTCTGGGCATCGGCCAGCACGTCGGCGAAGGCGGCGCCCTCCTGCTGCATGCGGGTAAGAATGTAATTGCAGGTGCCGTTGAGGATTCCTGCCAGGCGGGTGACGCGGTTTCCCACCAGGGATTCGCGGAGGACCTTGATGACCGGAATACCCCCAGCCACCGAGGCTTCGTAATAGAGGTTGGTTCCGTGACGTGCCGCCTCGGTGAAGAGTTCCTCCCCGTGGGCCGAGAGCAACGCCTTGTTGGCCGTCACCACCGGCTTGCCCAGCCGCAGAGCGGCGATGACCACCTCCCGGGCGGTCGTGGTGCCGCCCATCAATTCCACCACTACCTGGACCTTGGGATTCCCCACCACGGATTTCCAGTCGCCGGTCACCAGCGCGGCCGGAAAAGACGCGCTGCGGGCCTTGCGCGGATTCCGGACCGCGACCGCGGCGACCCGCAGGTCGAGCCCGAGACGGGATGCCATGAGGGCACCGTTTCGTTCGAGGGCGTTCCAGACGCCTCCGCCGACTGTGCCTCCCCCAATAAGCCCGATGTGGACCTGCTGCATACGAAGTCGGCAAAACTGCCTTGCGGGAACGGCCGGGACAATGCTTTTCCCAATGCCGGCTGGGTCCGTGAGTCGGACGCGGGTCACCATCGCCCGCCTACGGCCTCGCTCACTCGGGATCCGCGCCAAGACTTCCGGTATCGGCGCACACTCCTCGGCGACTGGCCTCCACAAAAGCCACCAGTTCCTCCACCAGGGGATTCCCCGCCCCTGCTGCACGCGTCACCGCCAGGGAGACGACCCGGCGATTCGCCGAACGAAACAGTCCGTGATAGGCCCGCCGCAGGGCCAGCCGGTCCGCACTGGCAATTCCAGCCCGGCGAAGTCCGACCGTGTTGAGTCCGGCGATCCCGTTGTCCCCCCGGGCAATGCAGAACGGGGGCAGGTCCTTGCTGATGGCCGATCCTCCCTGCATGAGCGCCAGGCGACCGATCCGGCAGAACTGGTGGACGAGACAGTTGCCGGAAACGAAGGCCTGATCCGACAGCGTCACATGGCCGGCCAGCAACGCCCCATTGGCCAGAATGTTGCGGTCACCAATCCGACAGTTGTGGCCCACGTGGGATCCGGCCATGAAACAGTTGCCGTCCCCGATCACGGTATCCTCCGCCGCCTGATTGGACCGGTGCACGGTCACGTGTTCCCGGAAGATGTTGTCGTGTCCGATGCGCAGGCGGGTACGGTCCCCGGCAAATTTGGCATCCTGGGGAGTATCCCCAATCACACAGCCGGCGTGGAAGTGGTTGCGCTGCCCGGCCACGGTATCGCCGGTGAGGTGGACGTGCGGACCGACCACGCACTGGTCGCCCAACTGGACCCACTCCTCAATGACGGCGAACGGGCCGACCACGGTCCCGGCGCCGAGCCGGGCCGCAGGATGGATCACAGCAGTGGGATGAATCATGCGCAGAAACGTGTCCGCCGCCAGACGGCGAACGCCCTAGGAGTAGAACTGGCCCAGCTCCTTGAGCGAACAAAAATCCCGCGCCCGCTCCGCCGAGGGCCGGCCGATGATGATGTGGTCCAGGACCTCGACCCGGAGCAGTTGTCCGGCGCGGATGAGGTCGCGCGTGGTCCGGATGTCGGCGGTGCTGGGCGTCGGGTCGCCGGTGGGATGGTTGTGTGCCACCACGATGGCATGAGCCCCGGCAATCAGGGCCGGACGAAATACCTCGCGCGGATGGACCAGCACACTGTCGAGCAATCCGCGGCCCACCTCCTCCACCCGGACCAGGCGGCGGCGGGTGTCGAGCAGCAGGACGAGAAACCGTTCGGTTTCCAGCAGCGACAATTCGTCCCGTAAAAGAAGGGCCACGGAATCTGGCGTGTCCAGGACGGGAGAGGCACGCCGCTTTTCATCGGAGAGCCGGGCCGCCAGCTCAAAGGCCGCCTTCAGGGTCACCGCCTTGTCCCGTCCGATACCCCGCACCGCCGTGAGTTGGTCCAGCGGAGCGCGGGCCACGCCTTCGAGCGTTCCAAACTGCCGCAGCAGTTGGTGGCCGAGCTCGACCGCCGACGTTCCCTGGAGCCCGGAGCGCAACAGGATGGCGAAAAGCTCGGCGGAGCTGAGCGCCTTGGGTCCACGCTCCGCCAGGCGTTCGCGGGGTCGTTCGGCGGCGGCGATTTCCTGGATTCGAAGTGAGGACATGGTGTTTCGGTCAGGATAGGCCGTCCGGGTGCCCCAAGCGCGACGCGAATCCGATCCCCAGATTTCACGAGATCCACCGGGATCCGGCTTTGGAATTGGTCTTTTGGGCAGACGCCCGCCACGCTCTTCCCGATGGCAGTGATTGAGGTGACCGGATTAACCAAGGCCTTCCGGACCGCGCGCAAGGCACCGGGACTCGCCGGGGCTTTCCGTGGCCTGTTTCGCCGTGACTACGAAACGGTGTACGCGGTCAAGGACGTGAGCTTCCGGGTGGAGGAGGGGGAGTTCGTGGGGTTTCTGGGCCCGAACGGTGCGGGCAAGACCACGACGCTTAAGATGCTCTCGGGGCTGCTGTATCCGACCTCGGGCACGGCGACAGTGCTGGGGTTCACTCCGTGGGAACGAAAGGACGGCTACCGCCGGCAGTTCGCGCTGCTGCTCGGGCAGAAGAACCAGCTCTGGTGGGATCTGCCCGCCCGCGAGTCGCTGGAGCTGAATGCGCGGATCTACGGCCTGGTCCGGGCGGACTACCAGCGCACCGTGGATGAGCTCAGCGAACTGCTAAACGTCCGGGCCCAGCTCGCCACGCCCGTGCGCGAACTTTCCCTGGGGGAGCGAATGAAGTGCGAGCTGATCGCCGCCCTGTTGCACCAGCCGAAGGTGCTGTTCCTCGACGAACCCACCATCGGACTCGACGTGGTCTCCTCCCAGGTGGTGCGGGAGTTTCTGCGCCGGCACAATCGGACCCGCCGCACGACCATCCTGCTCACCAGCCACTACATGGCGGACATCCAGGAACTGTGCGAGCGGGTGATCGTGGTGGATCACGGCAGCCTGTTCTTTGACGGCCGACTGGACGAGATTCTCGACCGGTTTGCCCGGTACAAGATCGTGACCGTGCGGTGGGAACCCGCCGGGCCAGAGGCGGCGAACCGCGCGGATCCGGCCCGCCACGGGGAAGTCATCGAGCGCCTGCCCGACGGACTCAAGCTGAAGGTGCCCCGCGATCGGGTGATTCCCGCGGTCAAGGCACTGCTCGATGAACTGCCAGTCCGCGACTTCAGCGTGGAGGAAGTCCCGATCGAGGATGTGATCCGCCAGCTGTTCCAGCGCGAAGCCCCCAGCTCGTGAACCCCGCCTGAGGTCAGGAACGGCTCATTTGCCGCAGCAGTTCTTGTACTTCTTGCCACTGCCGCAGGGACACGGGTCATTGCGTCCGACCTGGGGCATTATGCGGGCCGGCTGCGCCTTGGCCAATGCCTCGTTGGCTTCGCTCACCAGGCTGGTCTGCGTCGGGTCCGGCAGCGCCGCCGGGGATTCCGCCCCACCGCCGAAGGCCGAGGCCTGCTGGTGGATGGCGATCTGCGGCAGGTTGTGCAGGAATTGCTCGAAGGCGAGCAGGCTCGACGCGCTGCGGAAGATGTTGTGGCAGATCTCGGTCTTGATGTTGACCATCAATTCGTCAAAGAGCTTGAAGGCCTCGGCCTTGTACTCAATGAGCGGATCACGCTGGGCGTAGGCGCGAAGTCCGATGGAGCTGCGCAACGAATCCATGCTGTACAGATGCTCCTGCCACAGCCGGTCGATGGCGCTCAGGATCGTATAGCGCTCAATGCTGGCCAGCACCTGCGGCTTTTCGAGGCTGACCTTGAGGTCATAGGCGTCGCGCACCGTCTGGCCCACATACTGGAACAGGCTCAGCTGACCCTCGTTGAGTCCGTCAAACATGGACCCAGTGACGGGAAGCTGCGTCCCGGCCCGGGCTGCCCTGAGAAACTCGGGCTCATTGATGCCGAGCGGGAAGGTCATGTTCACCCAGTCGGAGAACCCGCGGAGATTCCACTCCGAGACGTCGTTCTCCGCGTCGGAGTACTCCTGAACCTTGAGCAGGACGACCTCCTCCATGATGTCCATGAGTCGGTCACGGACGTCGTCCGACTGGATGATCTCATTGCGGAAGCCATAGATGACCTCGCGCTGCTTGTTCATCACGTCGTCGAACTCCAGGGTGCGTTTGCGAATCTGGAAGTTGTGCCCCTCGACGCGCTTCTGGGCCTGTTCAATGGAGCGGTTGAGCAGCGGATGCTCCAGCTCCTGCCCCTCCTCCAGTCCCATCCGGACCATGATGTTGGAAATCCGGTCGGAGCCGAACAGACGCATGAGGTCGTCCTCCAGCGAGATGAAGAAGTGGGACGAACCGGGGTCGCCCTGGCGCGAGCAGCGTCCGCGCAACTGCCGGTCAATGCGGCGCGACTCGTGGCGCTCGGTGCCCAGCACGTGCAGGCCGCCGACCTCGGAGACGCCGGCACCCAGTTTGATGTCGGTTCCCCGCCCGGCCATGTTGGTGGCAATGGTGACCGCCCCACGCTGTCCGGCGCGGGTCACGATCTCCGCCTCCTGCTGGTGATACTTCGCGTTGAGGACCGCGTGGGGGATGCCGGCCGCCTTGAGCATTCGGCCCAGCATTTCGCTGGTCTCGACCGAGATGGTGCCGACCAGGATCGGGCGACCCTGCCCATGCAGTTCCTTGATCTCGCGGACCACCGCCTCGAATTTCTCGCGGCGGGTCTTGTACACGGAATCGTTGCGGTCCTTGCGGACGTTCGGCCGGTTTGTCGGGATGGTCATCACCCCGAGCTTGTAGATGTCGAAGAATTCCTGCGCCTCGGTCTCGGCGGTGCCGGTCATGCCGGCGAGCTTCCGGTAGAGGCGGAAATAATTCTGGATGGTGATGGTCGCCAGAGTCTGGGTTTCGCGCTCGATGTTCACCCCTTCCTTGGCCTCCACCGCCTGGTGGAGGCCCTCGCTCCAGCGGCGTCCGCTCATCAGGCGGCCGGTGTGTTCGTCCACGATCACCACCTTGTTGTCCGGGGTCACCACATACTGCACGTCACGCTCGTACAGGCAGTAGGCCTTGAGCAGTTGGGAAATGGAGTGAATGACCTGCGCCCGATCCTCGAACGCCTGCTGCAGCCCCTGCTTCTTCTCCAGCCGTTCCTTCAGAGACAGCGCGGGATCGGTGTCGATCTGGCTGTACTGGGTGGGAAGATCGGGCAAAACGAAGTGTTCCGGATCGTCAGGGGAGATCGCCAGCCGCCCCTTCTCGGTCAGGTCGGCCTCGTGGGACTTTTCCTCGATGGCGAAGAACAACTGCTCCTTCTCGGCGTAAAGCTGCTTCTTGGACTGATCGGAGTGCAGCTCCACCTCATAAGCCTGAACCCGCTTCTGATTAAGGGGATCCTCAAAGACCCGCAGCAGGGCCTCCGATTTTGGCTGGCCGAGTTTGGCCTTGTAGAGCAGCGACGCGACATTTGCCTCCAACTCCGCGGCGCCCTTCACCGTGGATCCGTCGGAGGGATTGAGCTGCTTCAGCAGGCCCTCTGCCTCGCGCAGGAAGCGTCCGCAGAGCTCGCGCTGGGCGTTGACCAGCCGCTCAACGGCGGGTTTCCACTCCACGTACCGGTGTTCCACTGAGACCACTGCCGGCCCGCTGATGATCAGGGGCGTCCGGGCCTCATCAATCAGGATGGAGTCCACTTCATCGACAATGGCAAAATAGTGTCCCCGCTGGACCTGCTCCTCGCGGTTGGAGGCCATGCCGTTGTCGCGGAGATAGTCGAATCCGAACTCGGAATTGGTGCCGTAAGTGATGTCGCAGCGGTACATCTCCCGCCGCACGGACGACGGCTGGTCGTGGGTAATGCAGCCCACGGTGAGTCCAAGGAACCGATAAACCGCCCCCATCCATTCGGAATCGCGCATGGCGAGGTAGTCATTGACGGTGACCACATGAACCCCGCGACCGGAAAGTGCGTTCAGGTACACCGGCAGCGTCGCCACCAGCGTCTTGCCCTCGCCGGTCGCCATCTCCGCGATGTACCCCCGGTGCAGCGCCGCGCCACCGATCAACTGCACATCAAAGGGAACCATGTCCCACTTCAACTGATGACCGCGAACCTCGATTTCACGGCCGCACAACCTCCGGCAGGCGTCCTTCACCACCGCAAAAGCCTCGGGCAGAAGCAGGTCCAGTTGACGCTTGAGTTCGTCGGGGTCGGCAATGGACGCGAGCGACGCCTTCCATTCCTGGGTCTTTTGGAGGAGGGCGTCATCCGACAACGCTCGCAGCCCCTGCTCCAACTCGTTGACGCGCCCGACCAGTGGCCGAAGCTTGCGGACTTCCCGCTCGTTGCGGGAACCCAGGATTTTGCGGAACAGATAGCCGATCATGGCAGAGCGTTTCTAAACGGGCTAAGGAACCTAGGGTGGTCGCCGGACAGCGTCAAAGGGTTAAGCAGATCCGGCAAAGTCCTCAGGACCCGCCGGTGAGACAACGGCCCGCCGCCCCCAATCCCCGCCTCGTCCACTGACCGGGACCTGGCCCCTCCCGATTCGTCCACGCCGCACTTCCCCCCAAATGCGAGAACGGCTTTCCTGCCCGGCAGTCGCCAGTTCCCATTCTCCGGGACCCCGGAAAACGGCTGACCCTCGCCTTCCTTCGATCGCTAACCCACTTTCGCCTTGCCGTCGTTGAACGGAATGTCTTATTCGTTCAGTCGAAATTGAACGATCTGTATCGTTCTTTCCTCCTGAGTGTAGCTTCCCACCTGCGAAGTGACCGGCACGAAGTGTCCCCGGCCGCCTCTCTGCCTGCTTCCCTCCCCATGTCCGCCCCACTAGCCCGCACGCGTCTGGAATTCATCGAAGTGGCGGGGCGTGTCTGCCAGACGGTGGGACTTCCGCGATCGGTGGGCCAGGTCTACGGACTGCTCTACTTGTCTCCCAGCCCGCTTGCACTGGACGACATCGCCGACCGCCTCTCGATCAGCAAGGCGAGCGTGAGCACCGGAACGCGCCAGTTGGTGGCCTGGCAGGCCATCCGACAGGTCTGGGTGCCCGGAGATCGCCGCGACTACTTCGAGGCGGTGGGGGACCTGCGGGAAATGATGCGCTCCGTTTACTCCGGCTTCTTCTCCCCCAAGTACGCGAAATCCGAGCGCAAACTGGAGGTTCTCCTCGCAACGTTGGAGTCGGAACGCAAGGAGGGGATTGTCGGCCGGGACGAACATGATTTCTGCAAGGAACGCCTGACCCACCTGGTCCGCATTCAGGGACGGGCCAGCAAGCTTCTGCCGCTGCTGGAGAAACTGCTCTAGACTTCGGCAAACCCTCCTGACCTATGCTTCATGGAAGTCTCAACGAACCGGGGACCTCGGCCCTGCTGGAGGCACATCCCGTTTGGAAACGGGCCTTTGACTGGTTGAGGACACTTCCGCCCGACGCCCCGCTGGGGACCATCGAGCTGTCCGGTGCCGACCTGTGGGCCTCGATTCAGGAGTACACCACACTTCAGCGTCAGGACGCCCGGTTTGAAAGTCATCGGGAGTATGTGGATCTCCAGTTCACGCTCTCAGGAGGTGAGTTCATCGAATGGTGCCCGCGCCAGATGCTGCTTCCGGAGGGACCGTTTGAGAATGACGTGCAGTTCTGGCAGGCGCCAGCGGGTCCGACCACGGCCCTGGGCCAGACGGCGCAAAGATTCGCCATTTTCTATCCAGAGGATGCCCACCGCCCCAAAGTGGCGATGGAGGGATATCCCGGGGTGCGAAAGCTGGTGATCAAGATTCGCCGCTCGTTGATTCCGTAGTTCCGTCCGCCGGCCTGCCGACAGAAACCCGCTGTTCTCCCTTTTCGGACCCATGCCCAAAAAAGCCCTCGTCACCGGCATCAGTGGACAGGACGGATCCTATCTCGCCGAACTCCTCCTCGAAAAGGGATACGAGGTCCACGGCATCGTGCGGCGCCAGAGCAGCACCTTCCGTCCGCGACTGGACGCGGTGCGGTCCCGGAAAGACCTGCCCCAGGATCAACTGCACCTGCACTACGGTGATCTCGCGGACGGGGGCGGCCTGGTGCGCCTGGTGGGCCGCGTGGCACCGGATGAGGTATACAATCTCGCCGCCCAGAGCCATGTGCGGGTGAGTTTCGACACAGCGGAGTACACCACGGACGTGACCGCCACTGGATGCATCCGTCTGTTGGAGGCCATCCGGGATGTCGGGCTCCGGCCCCGCTTCTATCAGGCGTCTTCCTCCGAGATGTACGGCATGGTGCGGGAGATTCCCCAGACGGAGACCACCCCGTTCTATCCGCGCAGTCCCTACGCCTGCGCCAAGGTATTCGCCTATTGGGCGACGGTGAATTACCGGGAATCCTATGGCCTGCACGCCAGCAACGGCATCCTGTTCAACCACGAATCGCCACGGCGCGGGGAAACCTTTGTAACTCGAAAGATCACCCTCGCCGCCGCCCGGATCAAACTGGGGCTCCAACAGCGACTGCAGTTGGGAAATCTCGATTCCCGCCGGGACTGGGGCTACGCCAAGGAATACGTCGAGGTTATGTGGCGAATGCTGCAGCAGCCCGCCGGCGACGACTACGTGGTGGCAACCCACGAGTCGCATACCATTGCCGAGTGCCTGGAGGTTGCCTTCGGTGCCGTTGGACTGAGGTGGCAGGATCATGTGGATGTGGATCCGCGTTTCTTCCGACCCGCCGAAGTGGATCACCTGATCGGCAATCCGGAGAAGGCGCGCCTCCAGCTCGGCTGGGAGCCGCGGGTTCGATTCCGGGAGCTCATCGAGTTGATGATGGATGCCGACCTCCGGCTTATCCGGGAACAGCGGGCGGGAAACCCGATTCTTTCCTTCTGATCCGCCCGCATCTCACCCCGATCCGTGCCCCGCGCCCTCATCACCGGCATTACCGGACAGGACGGCTCCTATCTCTCCGAGCACCTGCTGGCCCGGGGATACGAGGTCCATGGACTCGTGCGTCATCCGGCAGGTCTTGCGTCCTCACGGATCGCCGGATGGATCGACCGGATGACCCTTCACCCGGCGGACTTCGGGGAATCCGGGCGCCTCGGGGAATTGCTGCGGCGGCTCGAGCCCGACGAAGTCTATCACCTCGCCGCCCAGACCCATGTGGCAGCCAGTGTGACGGATCCGCTCGCCACCCTGGACCTCAATATTCTGGGAACAGCCCGGCTGCTGGATGCCTGCCGCCGCTGTCCCCGGCCCCCGAAATTCTTTCATGCCAGCACCAGCCTGATCTTTGGCGAACCCGACGTCTCCCCGCAGGATGAAGGCACACCGCTTCGCCCGGTGAATCCCTATGGCGCATCGAAGGCCTGTGCCACCGACCTCGTTCGCATCGCCCGCGAGACGGAGGGTTTATTCCTGGTGAACGGCATCTGCTACAATCACGAATCCCCGCGGAGGGACCCCGGCTTTGTCACCGCCAAGATTTGCGCGGCCGCCGCCCGGATCCGGCAGGGCCGGCAAAAAACGCTCTCGATCGGCAATGTCGCTGCGCGACGCGACTGGGGGGACGCCCGTGAATTCGTCGCCGGTTTCTGGGCCGCCCTCCAGGCGGATCAACCCGCCGACTACGTGTTTGCCACCGGAGTGCTGCATTCCGTGGAAGACGTGCTCCACATCGCCTTCAGGACGGTCGGTTTGGACTGGCAGGATCATGTCCAGATGGATCCTGCGCTGTTCCGTGCGGTCGATCCCAACCGGCTGGTCGGCAACCCGGCGCGCGCCCTCCAAGTGCTCGGATGGAAGGCGTCCACCCGGTTTGAGGATTTGATCGCCGAGATGACCCACGCCGCCCTATCCTAGCCACGGTTTTCCGGGCCAGGCCCGGAGTCAGGCCGTCAGACGCCGTTCCCCATGCGGCCTCCATACAACGACATCAGGACATCATGCGCGTTTTGGTCACCGGAGCCGCCGGCTTCATTGGATATCATCTTGCCCGGACGCTGCTGGACCGCGGGGACACGGTCATCGGGCTGGACAATCTGAACGACTACTACGACGTGCGCCTCAAGGAGGCCCGATTGGAAAGGCTCCGGGGACACGCGAATTTCGAATTCCACCGGATCAGTCTTTCGGACCGCGCCCCACTCTCCGAACTGTTCCGCGCCTCCCGTCCCCAGCGGGTTCTGCACATGGCGGCCCAGGCCGGAGTGCGGTTTTCCCTGCAGAGTCCGGATGTTTACGTGGAATCCAACCTGGTCGGGTTTCTGAACGTTCTGGAGGGGTGCCGCCACCACGGTGTGGAGCATCTGGTGTACGCATCCTCCAGTTCCGTCTACGGGGCCAACACGCGGATGCCCTTTTCGGTCCACGACAACGTGGATCACCCGCTGAGTCTCTATGCGGCCACCAAGAAGGCGAATGAACTGATGGCCCATTCGTACAGCCACCTCTTCCGCCTGCCCGCGACCGGCCTCCGTTTCTTCACCGTCTACGGACCCTGGGGCCGCCCGGACATGGCTCTCTTCCTCTTTACCCGGTCCATCCTTGAAGGCCGTCCCATCGACGTCTTCAATGAAGGCCGGATGCAGCGCGATTTCACCTACGTGGATGACGTGGTGGAGGGCGTTCTTCGGGTGATGGAACGTGTCCCCACGCCGGATCTCGCCTGGGATGGCACCGCCCCCGATCCCGGCAGCAGCCGCGCCCCCTATCGAATCTACAACATTGGCAACGACCAGCCCGCCGAGCTGTCGCGGCTGATCGAATGCCTGGAGTCTTCCCTGGGACGCACCGCAGTGAAGCGGATGCTCCCCATGCAGCCGGGCGATGTCCCCGCCACCTGGGCGAATGTGGAGGACCTGGTCCGGGACACGGGATTCCGCCCGGCAACCGCCCTGGAAGATGGCGTCCGCAACTTTGTGAACTGGTATCGGTCGTACTACGGAGTCTGAAACCCTGCTCGATGCGTCTCGTTGTCCTCAATCTGTTGTTCCTGATCGCCGCGGGCGGGGCGTGGAGCTGGTTCCACATAGATCCGCCGCAACCGCCCGTGCGGTACTCCTTCACCGCCCGCCCCGAGATCCCGGGCAGGCGCTTCACCCCGGAACCGATCAACGAGGCGGCGGCCCAGATCCTGGCCACAACCAATCTGCAGAACGGCACCTTCCTCGGACCCGGCACGGAGCGGGTGACCGCGTTCATGGGGACCTGGAGCGCTGAAAACTCCAAGGAGTTGAGTGTCGTTTCCCATACGCCCGACATCTGCTGGGTCGGGGCCGGATGGAAACCCGTGGCCCGGAGCCATCCAGACCGGATCGAGCTGGAATGGGGGGGCACCCGCATTCCCTTCGAATGCCGGACCTTCCGCGCACCGGGCAGCCTGCATGAGGAACTCACCGTCTGGTGCACCCTGGTGAACGGACGGGTGGCTGGCGAGATTGGCCGCTTCGTCCCCTCGTTGGATCCGGAGGCGCCCCGGCTGGAACGTCAGGCCCCGGCGGCCAGACGCCTCGCGGGAAATCAGTTCATGGACGCGCTGCGCCATCGCAGCGCCGGCACCGGCGAGAAACAGTTTGTCCGCTTTTCCACCCGCTCGCAGGAAGACTGGACGTCCTCGCTCCGGACGCTGCAGGAATTCGGGCAGCAATGGCTCGTCCTCACGGCTCACTCGGCGGGTGAATCCGATCCTCGTTCCCGCTAACCCCGACTTCGTTCCCCATCCCGTTCTCAGTCCCCACCATTCATGAGTTCGCTTCGCGTTGGTATTGGCCCCTCAACATTTGCCCAGGAGGATCAAACTCCCCTGCGGATCCTCCAGCAGGCAGGCGTCACCGTGGTTCCCAATCCCACCGGCAAACGCCTCACGGAATCGGAGATCATCCATTTTCTCCAGACGGAACGTCTGGACGGCCTGCTGGCCGGATTGGAGCCGCTCAACCGCCGGGTGCTGGAGTCCGCACGGGCGACGCTGAAGGCGGTTGCCCGCGTCGGCATCGGCATCACCAATGTGGACACCGCCGCCTGCCGGGACCTGGGCATTCGTTTCTCTTACACCCCCGAGGGTCCTACGGAAGCGGTAGCCGAGATGACGCTGGCCGCCCTGCTGTGCCTTGCGCGGGATCTGGTCCCCATGGATCGCGCCCTGCACGCCGGGCGCTGGCCCAAGATGATCGGGCGCAGCCTGCGGGAACTGACCGTGCTGG
>JBDKKE010000677.1:0-5215 GCA_039796255.1 Verrucomicrobiota bacterium
CTGCGGATAACCCTCCGGAAGTGAATCCTGCTCGGCTCATCCAGGAGCTGCGTGAACGGGTGACGGCGCGGTTGGCCGCCTTCAAGGCGCCCCATCCCATCCTGGTGGCCGGAGAGATTCCGAAGGATGCCGGGGGAAAGGTCCGTCGTCGCACTCTGGCCCGTCATTTCGGGTTGGAGCAGGCGCCGGCGGCCGTGGCTGCGGGCCCCGCGTCCGGGAAGCCGTGGACGCCCGTCCAACGCCGGGTCGCCCAACTGTGGTCTGAGGTGTTGCTGACGGCGCCGTCGGGACTCGACGACAACTTCTTCCAGTGCGGTGGACATTCCCTGGCCGCCACCCGGGTGATGTCACGCATCCGTGAGGCGTTCGGAATGGAACTTCCCGTCGAATGCCTGTTCGCGCATCCCACCGTGGAAACGCTGTCGGATGAGATCGGGCGCCAACTGGCCAGCCGGATCGCGGCGGGGGAATGGCGGCTGGCTCCGGCATCGGGGTCGGGGTCGGGCTGTTCCGAGGCGCTTCCACCCCTGCGCCGCCGCGATTCGTCCGGCCCGGTGCCGCTCTCGTTTGCCCAGCAGCGACTGTGGTTTCTGGATCGAGTGGATGCGGGACCCGCCTATCACATGTCCGCATCCCTGCGCCTGACCGGGCCGTTGAACCGGACCGCCCTGCAACAGGCGCTGCAGTGGATCCGCGAGCGGCACGAGGTGCTGCGGACCGTGTATCCGGTCGTGGATGGAAGTCCGATGCAGCGGGTGCTCCCGGCGACGCACGCTTCGTTTCCGGTCGTCGAACTGAAGGCCTTTTCCGGACCGGAGCGCGAGGCTGAGGCGCGTGCGGTGGCTGCGGACGCCCTGGACCTTCCGTTCGACCTTGCCGAGGGACCGCTGATGCGAACGACCCTGGTGCCCCTGTCGGTGTCGGAACATCTGCTGCTCGTTTCGCTGCATCACATTCTTTTCGACGGATGGTCCGCCGGAGTTTTTTATCGGGAGCTTGGCGAGGGTTATCGCGCTGCGGTCACCGGGACTCCGCCTGCCTTGCCGGTGATGGACCTCCAGTATGCCGATGTCGCCGAATGGCAGCGACAGTGGCTTCAGGGACCGGCGCTGGCGCCTCACCTCGGATACTGGCGCAGACAACTCCGGGATGCGCCTCCGCTCTGCACCTTTCCCGCAGATCGGCCCCGCCCGGCGGTCCAGACCCAGCGGGGAGGCTCGGTCTGCCGCTGCCTCCCCCCGTCGGTGGTGGAGTCACTCCGGAGGATCGGAAGCGGAGACGGCTCCACCCTTTTTATGACGGTGCTCGCGGGCTTCCAGGCCCTGCTCGGCGTGTACTCGGGACAGGACGACTGTATCGTGGGCACACCGGTGGCGAATCGGGCGGTGAAGGGGATGGAGGGATTGATCGGATTCTTCGCCAACACGCTGGTACTCCGCACGGATCTCTCGGGGGATCCGCCGTTTGCCGATCTCCTGCAGAGAGTCCGGAGGACGACACTCGACGCGCTGGCGCATCAGCAGGTGCCGTTCGAAAAGCTGGTGGATGAACTCCGTGTGGAGCGTGACCTCGGCCGGATGCCGTTCTTCCAGGTGATGCTGGTCTTCCAGTCCCGAGAAGAGCGCGCCGGCCTCGGTCCCTTTCCGCTGGCCGGCGGACTGCTCGCCCAACGCCTCCCGCTCGACCGCCATGCGGCCAAGTTTGATCTTACCCTTTATCTTGAGGAGACCGGGGAGGGCCTGTCGGCCACCTGGCTGTACAATGCAGACCTGTTCGACGAAGCCACCATTTGCCGGATCGCCGGGCATTATGAGGTGATTCTGGAACGGGTCGCTGTGGATCCCCGGCGACCGCTGTCGATACTCACCCGCCTTCCCGAAGCCGAGGAGCGGCGTCTGGCCGGGGAGGACGCGCGGTCGACGGGGAATTCCGTGGAGCCGATCTCCTGCCACCGGCTTTTGGAAAGGGTGGCCGCGTCCCAACCGCACGCCGAGGCGGTGGTTTGCGGTGAGGACCGGTTGACCTACGGCGAGCTCAATGCGCGGGCCAACCGGCTGGCGCGGCGGCTGCGGCGGGAGGGCGTGGTCGCCGACGCGCGTGTCGGTGTTCTTCTGGACCGCTCCGTTCACGCGCTGGTCGCGATTCTCGCGGTCGCCAAGGCGGGCGGAGCGTTTGTGGGTCTGGACCCGGCGTCTCCGGAGGAGCGGACCGTCTGGATGCTCAACGACGCAGCGGCAGGGGTGGTCATCACCGGGCGCCCATGGGCCCCGGTCGTGGCGTCCGGGACGCGGGTGGTCCTATGCCTGGAGGAATTGGGCCCGTCGCTGGAGCACGAGGATCCCCGGGACCTGGAAGGCGGACCGGCACCGTCGGATCTCGCGTATGTGATCTACACCTCGGGATCCACCGGACATCCGAAGGGCGTGATGATTCCCCATTCCAGTTTGGGGCACTACGTCCAGGCCATGCGGGAAACCCTGGAAGTGACGCCGGAGGACCGTTACCTGCACACCGCGTCCTTAGGATTCTCCTCGTCGGTGCGGCAATGGGCCGTGCCGTTGTGCGCCGGGGCGGGGGTGGTGATGGCCACCGTTGCGCAGTTACGCGATCCGCAGGCCCTGTTCGATCTCGTCCGCCGGGAGCGGGTGACCGTGGTGGATCTGGTGCCCTCCTACTGGCGGTCCTGTCTGGATGCCCTCCGGGCCTTGGATCCGGGGATCCGGGAGTCCCTCGTCGCCAATTCACTTCGCCTGGTGCTGTCCGCCAGCGAACCCCTGCCGTCCTCACTGCCGCGGGACCTGTGGGCGCTGCTGGGACGGCCGGTGCGGATGCTGAACCTGTTTGGCCAGACGGAGACGACCGGCATTGTCACGGCGCATGAGATCTCCCCGGACGGCCATGAGCGGGGTGCGGTGGTCGCGCTGGGGCGTCCGATTCCCGGCATGCGAATTCAGGTGCTGGACGATCATGGACGTCCTGTGCCGGACGGAGTGAGCGGCGAAATGTTTGCCGCGGGTCCGGGTGTCGGTCGCGGATATCTGAACCGGTCGGACCTGACCGCCCTGCATTTCTCGACCGACCCATTCGGCACGGGTGGAGGTTGGCGGTATCGAACCGGCGATCTGGGCCGCCGGCGATCCGACGGAGCGCTCGAATTCATGGGACGGCGTGATCTTCAGCTCAAGGTGCGCGGTGTCCGGGTGGAGCCGGGAGAGATCGAGGCGGTCCTGCGGGAGGATCTTCGGGTGGGTCTGGCGGCGGTGGTGCCCGCCGGGGTTCCCGGTGGCTCCGGGGTGAGGCTGGCGGCCTTTGTTGAACGGGTTCCCGGGGATTCCACGGATCCGGTGGCCCTCGCCGCGGAACTTCGTTCACGACTGCAACGAACGCTGCCGGCCTACATGGTGCCGGCATTCATTTCCGTGCTGGAGCGGCTTCCGCAAACGGCCAGTGGAAAACTCGATCGCGTGGCCCTGGTTCGCCGGGCGGACGCGGCGGCGGGCGATTCGTTGTCCGAATCACCATCGCCTTCGTCGCACTCCCCGTTCACCGCTCCGCGGACCCCGGAGGAGCGGTGTTTGGCCGAAATCTGGCGGTCGGTGTTGCGGGTGGACCGGGTGGGTGTGGACCACAATTTTTTCGATCTCGGTGGTGACTCGCTCTTGAGCGTTCAGGTCGTGCTCCGGGCCCGCGAGGCGGGGCTGGATCTGGACCTGCGGCAGCACTTTCGGAATCAAACCCTGTCGGCGCTGTCGCGGGCCGGACTCGCCTTCATCACACCCGTCGCGGATCCGGACGGGAATTCCAGGACGACGTCGGTGGGCACCGCCGATCCGGGGCCGGCCGCGTGCGGGGACGTGGCTGCGGGGATGGAGCCGGAGGGCGAGGGGATTCGGGTGACCGTGGAGAGCCTGCGGGCGTTCGGGCGGGAGGCGTTGGAGCACGCGGGACTGGATCCGGAGGGGGCGGCGACGGTGGCAGAGGTGCAGTTGGAGGCGAGTCTGCGTGGGCAACCCACCCATCACGTGGACAGCATTCCCCGCTATGCAAAGCGGCTGATCCGCGGGGCGCTCAACCGGCATCCCCGCATCCGCGTCGAGCGCGACTCCGGATTCAGTGCGGCGCTGGATGGCGACAATGGTCCCGGCCAGTGGGTGGCGATGGTCGCCATGAATCTGGCCTTGGAGAAGGCGGCTGCCCATGGAATCGGGGTGGTGACCGTGCGTCGTTCCAACCACCTTGGCGCCGCGGGGCACTATGCCTGGGAGGCCGCGCGGCGCGGATGGATCGGTCTGTGCACCACCAACGGGCCGGTGATCCTGGCGCCGACCGGCGGGGTCACCCCGACCTTTGGCAACAATCCGCTGGCCGTTGGGATTCCGGCGGGGCGCCAGCTTCCGGTGCTGCTCGACATCGCCATGAGCGTGGCCCCACGCGGCCGGATTGCGCTGCAGGTGGCGCGGGGACAGCCGCTGCCGCCGGGTTGGATTCTGGATCGGCGCGGACGTCCCTCCACCGAACTGGCCGACCTGGCTGCAGGACTCGGCGTTCCGATCGGCGGACACAAGGGCTACGGCCTCGCCCTGATTCTGGAGATCCTCTCCGGGGTGCTGAGTGGATCGGGTTTCGGTCAGGACCACGGACGCGAGTTGTTGCGGAACTACACCGGTGCGGCGGACTTTGGCCATTTCTTCCTGGTTCTGGACCCGGAGCGTTTTCTGCCACGGGACCAGTTTCTCGAGCGGATGGATCGGCTGATCCTCCAGACCAAGGCAGGAACGTTGGCAGAGGGGACACGGGAAATTCTGATTCCCGGCGAGTCGGAGCTCCGGGCCCGCGAGCAAAGCCTGCTTGAAGGCGTCCGGCTCGCGCCTGAGGTGCATCGCCGGTTGGTGCAATACGGGATCGCCGCGGGGCTCCGCTCCCGTCTGGTGGAGGCTGAGCGGGTGTCATGAATCCTCCTGGGGCCTCAGACACGCTGCCGGCGCTGCCGCTGGAGCGATCCGAACTCGATCGCCCCATCGGGGATCGGCTGCTGCGCGTGGTCCGGCAGTATCCGGATCTGCCGGCGCTTCGGGCGGGTGAACGCTGCCTGACCTACCGCGAGCTGGAGAGGGAACTCCGCCGGGTGGCGGCTGCCGTGATCCAGCGGACCCGGCCGGGAGTGGGGTGCGTGGCCACGCTGTCCGACCATTGCGTGGAAATGATTCTCGGTCCG
>JBDKKE010000678.1:0-6638 GCA_039796255.1 Verrucomicrobiota bacterium
AATCTCCGGGTCAGGTCCTCGTAGGCATCAATTCGCCGGTCACGGAGGAAGGGCCAGTGGGTGCGCGTGACATCCACCTTACCAAGATCCAGCGGAACGATGAGGTTCTCGGGATCGACGCTTCCCGCCTTGGCAAGGATTTGGCCACTGGTGCCCGAGACGAACGATTGCCCCCAGAATTCCAGTCCGTCTCCACCGATAGGTTGTTCCAGTCCGACCCGGTTCACGGCGGCGACATAGCAGCCGTTGGCCACCGCATGGGAGCGCTGGATGGTCTCCCAGGCGAGGTGTTGATTGGCCCCATGTTCGGCTTTCTCGCCCGGGTGCCAGCCGATCGCCGTGGGATAAAAGAGGATCTCGGCCCCGCGCAGGGCGGTCAGGCGCGCCGCCTCGGGATACCACTGATCCCAGCAGATCAGCACTCCGATCCGGCCGAACTTCGTGGTCCAGGCTCGGAAGCCCAAGTCCCCGGGGGTGAAGTAAAACTTCTCGTAGAACAGCGGGTCGTCCGGGATGTGCATTTTCCGGTATAACCCCAGGAGGCGGCCGTCAGCGTCGATGACGACGGCCGTGTTATGGTACAGTCCGGAGGCCCGCTTCTCAAACAGGGAAGCGATGACGACCACGCCATGTTTCTTGGCAAACTTCTGGAAGGCCAGAGTGCTCGGACCGGGAATGGCTTCCGCCAGTTGGAAACAGGCGTGATCCTCGCTCTGACAGAAGTATTGGGAGCGGAAAAGTTCCTGCGTGCAGATGATCTGGGCGCCGGCGCGAACCGCCCGCGTCGCCGCCGCGAGGCAGGTGGCCAGGTTCTCCCGGGGATCCGGGGTGCAGGCATGCTGGAGGAGTCCGAGGGTGACGGTCTTTCCAGCCGCCGGGAGGATACGGTGCTTCATTTGCCCTGAGACTTGATGCGCTCGAAAAGACTGCTGGCCCGGCTGCTTCCTGCGGGAGGTCGGTCGACTCGGGCAGTCCCTCCACGGCTGGGATCGGGGGATTCGGGGGCTTCCTCGTGGAATAGGTCGCGGATGAACTTGCCGAGCGTCTCGTTGGTGGGGCCGTACCCGCGATGATAGATGAAGTATTCCAGATCGTACAACAGTTCGTCCGCCGCCTGGTACCGTGCCGCGAGGTCGCGTTGCAGGGCTTTTTGCAGAATCTGATCCAGCCGGGGTTCGATATCCGGCAGCAGCTGCGAGAAACTGGGAACGGACATCTTGAGTATCCGGTTGCGGGAATCCTCAGCATTCAGTCCGCGAAAGATGTTTTGTCCGGTCAGCAACTGACTGAGCACAATGCCCACGGAAAACAGGTCGGAGCGGCGGTCGGTGATCTGGAAGTCCGCCTGTTCGGGACTCATGTACTCAGGCTTGCCGGCCACCTCCTCGCCTTCCTTGTCCTTCAGGAATCCGCGGGCCTTGGCCACACCGAAATCGGTGAGTTTCACATCCCCTTCAAAGGCAATCAGGATGTTCTTGGGGTTGATGTCCCGGTGGACGATTCCGAGAGGACGTCCCTCGCGGTCGGACTTGGCATGCGCATAGGCGAGACCGCGGGCCACGCGACTGGCAATGAACACGGCCAGTTCCATCGGAAGCCGGCGTCCCGTGACCTGGAGGCGTTGCGAGAACTGCTCCAGATTTACCCCCCGGATCAGCTCCATGCTGATGAAGCAATTCCCCTCGGATTCTCCAAGGTGGTAGGTCTGGACGATGTTGGTGTGGATGAGGTCCGAAACCAGGCGGGCTTCCCCGATGAAGTTATCGATGAATTCGGGCTGGCTCGCGAGTTGAGGACGAATGACCTTGATCGCAACCCGCTTCGCAAAACCCCGGGCGCCGTGCTGGAGCGCTTCGTAGACGACGCCCATTCCTCCCACGTAGATTTGGTGAACAATCTCGTAGCGGAACTCTCCGGCGATGTTTTTCAGCTCCGGCACGGGGAGATCGTGGGATTCCGCTCCCGTATGGTCAAGGAGCACCGCGATTCTCTGCGGACGGGGGCAGATCCGGATTTCACCGGGGACCAAACCGGTGTTTGCTGGGGGCCTCATGTCGGGAGAAGTCATCCGGGTGGTGGGAGCGCGGCAGCACAATCTGCGCAACCTGACGGTCGAAATTCCAAGGAACCGGCTGGTGGTCATCACCGGACCGAGCGGTTCCGGGAAGTCCTCGCTGGCCTTTGACACCCTCTTTGCCGAGGGGCAGCGCAAGTATGTGGAGTCACTCTCGGTGTATGCGCGCCAGTTTCTCGACCAGCTCGAGAAGCCCGATGTGGACCACATTGAGGGATTGTCCCCGGCGATCGCCATCGAACAGCGCGGAAGCTCTTCCAACCCGCGGTCCACCATCGCCACCACCACCGAAATCTACGATTACCTGCGTCTTCTCTACGCCCATCTGGGGCAGGCGCACGATCCCGAAACGGGTGCCCCGATGCACCGCCAGACAGCGGAGGGGGTTGCGTCCGCAGTGCTGGCATTGCCTCCGGCGACCCGCGTCATGCTGCTGGCTCCGGTGGTGGCCGACGCCCAGGGGGAGTTTCGGGACGTGCTGGAGCGCCTGGCCCGGGAGGGGTTTGTGCGCGCCCGGGTGGACGGACAGTTGCTGGAAATCATCGCTGGAAAACCCGTCCGGTTGGATCCGGCGAAGCGTCACTCCATCGATGTGGTGGTGGATCGGTTGGTGATTGCCGACGGACTCCGGTCGCGGTTGATGGATTCATTGGAAACGGCCCTGAAATGGGGCGAGGGGTCGGTCACGGTGCTGCATCAGTCCGCCGATTCGCGCAAGGCGCGGGCGGGAGCCTCTCCGGCCGACGGTGGGCTTTGGACGGAAACTCGGCACTCGACCGGCATGCGCTCCCCGTCGACCGGACGGGTTTATGAGGCGGCGACCGCTCAGCATTTTTCCTTCAATTCACCCAAGGGCGCCTGTCCGGTCTGCCATGGATTGGGTCAGAAACTGGTCTTCGACGCGGCGCTGATCGTGCCCGACGGCACCAAATCTCTGGAGGACGGGGCCGTGCATCCGTATCGGAGGCTCGGGGGCAAGCGGATGGTTACCTACTATCAGGGATTGCTGAAGGGGATGGCGCAGCACTATTCGGTGCCGCTGGACCGTCCGTGGAATGAACTCCCAGCCACTTTTCGGGAACGACTTCTCCAGGGTACCGGGGAGGAGCCGATTGAGTTTTGGTTCAAGCACGCCGGCACTCCCCGCAAGGTTTCCAAGCCGTTTGAGGGGGTGCTTCCCAACCTTCAGCGGCTCTATGTCGAGAGCGACAGCGAGTTCACCCGGAACCGTCTGAAGGCTTACATGACCCTGCATCCCTGCGATGCCTGCGGAGGACGACGGCTGCGTCCGGAGTCCCTCGCTATCACCTTGCCGTCCGCCCCCGGTGGGGCCGTGGACACCGGAGCGGGACCCGTTCCGGGCCTCAGTATTGCGGCCTTCTGTGCGCTTCCGATCCAGTCGGCAAACGCGTTTCTTGAATCGTTATCCCTGGATGATTTCCAGCGTCAGGTGGCAGGGGAAGTCGTGGCAGAGATACGGAAGCGGCTGGGATTCATGGTGCAGGTGGGACTGGGGTATCTGGCGCTGGATCGTGAGTTCGGAAGTCTGAGCGGCGGAGAGGCTCAGCGTATCCGTCTGGCGACCCAGATTGGCGCCGGCCTGGTCGGCGTGCTGTATATCCTGGATGAACCAAGCATCGGACTTCACCAGCGGGACAATGATCGGCTGCTGGCGACGGTGCGTCACCTGCGTGATCTGGGGAACTCGGTGCTGGTGGTGGAGCACGACGAGGACACCATTCGCCAGGCGGACCATGTTCTGGACCTGGGGCCGGGCGCCGGGGTCCAGGGGGGGCAGATTGTCGCGCAGGGAACCCCGGCGGAAATCATGGCCAATCCGCGCAGCCTGACTGGACGCTATTTGAGCGGAGACCTGCGCATCGAAATTCCCCGTCAGCGGGTGCGACCGTCCCCGGAGAAGGGTTGGCTGGAGATCCTGGGATGCCGCGAAAACAACCTGCGCAACGTGGATGCGCGGTTTCCGCTGGGGGCTTTGACCTGCGTGACGGGCGTGAGTGGCAGCGGTAAGTCCACTCTGGTGGATGACATCCTGCGACGGGCGCTGTCCCGTCAGTGGCATGGATCCAAGGAGCGTCCAGGCGCTCATCGCGAGTTGCGGGGCACGGAGACCTTGGAGAAGTGCGTGGTGGTGGATCAAAGCCCCATCGGCAGGACGCCCCGGAGCAATCCCGCCACCTACACCGGCATGTTCAATGAGATTAGGGATCTGTTTGCGTCCCTGCCGGCATCCAAGGTTCGGGGATACGGTGCGGGACGCTTCAGCTTCAATGTCCGGGGTGGGCGTTGTGAGAAGTGTGAGGGTGACGGGGTGCTCACGATCGAGATGCATTTTCTGCCCCCGGTGTACGTCACCTGCGATGTCTGCGGGGGAAAGCGCTACAATCGGGAAACGCTGGAGATCACCTACAAGGGACTGAACGTTTCCGATGTGCTGCAATTGACGGTGGACGAAGCGGTCAGCTTCTTTCGGGCGCTGCCCAAGTTGCACGATCCCTGCCAAACGCTGGCAGAAGTGGGGTTGGGCTATCTCAGGCTGGGGCAGCCGGCGACGACCCTGTCCGGCGGCGAAGCCCAGCGCCTCAAACTGGCGGCGGAGTTGTCCAAACGGCAGATGGGCCGGACGCTGTATCTTCTGGATGAGCCAACCACCGGCCTGCATTTTCAGGACATTGTCCGTCTGCTGGAGGTGATGTTCCGTCTGCGGAAATCGGGCAACACCCTGATTGTCATCGAGCACAACCTGGACGTCATCAAGGTAGCCGACTGGGTGATCGACCTCGGTCCCGAAGGTGGAGCCGGAGGTGGGCAGATCATCGCCGAAGGGACGCCAGAATCGGTGGCGGCTTGCGCTGCCAGTCACACGGGACGCTATCTGGGCCGCGTATTGGCCCGCTAAAAAAAAGAGACCGAACCCAGGGTCCCGTCTCCGTGAGATTAAGCCAAATGCAGTCCGCCCACTTTTGTGATGCGCGGTAGTTCTGCGTCTTGGTGCCTGCCGGGATGGAGTACGTCGGCCGATAGAACCGGCGACGGTGATGGTCGATCCGGAACTGCTGATGGCCGGAGGAGCCACGATTGCGGTCGTTTGGGGAACCGGGGAGTCCCTGGGGGTAATGCTGAACGGACTCAGCGTCCGAAGGCTGCAGCGGGGGAGGGAAGGGGACGCTGCATCTCACCGAGGCGATATCCGAAGCCGGGTCCAGTCACCGATTCGAGGGAGACGGCGCCAGCCAGGCGCCGGTAGAGATTCGGATGAACTGCCGCTTCCGGAGCACTGGCTTCCGGGTAGTACTGCATGGAATTGGTTTCCACTCCCATGATGGTGGGCGCGTGGGCGGCGAGCAGGCAGTGGGGAATCTGCGCCAGCATGGGATTGGTCAAATCCTGGACCATCAGGGTCATTCCGTGGGCCTGGGCCCAGCAGGCGGCAAGCAGGGCACCGCTCTGGGTCTTGCAGGTCTTTAAGGCGACCCCACTCCACCCCAATTCCCTTCCGAGTCGCACCTGGCGCCAGTCGTGCGCGCTTTCATCCAGGAACAGCGGCTTTCGGGCACTGACGCTGTGCACGCGAATGGGATGCTCGCTCAGTTCATAGGGGAAGGGTTGCTCGACATACAGGAGCATGCCGTAGAGGCGGGGATGCTCATCGCGCAGGCGATCCAGAATGGCGCACACGTAGGCTGGATCAGCGACGGTGCAGTTGAAGTCGGCGGTGAGCCAGTCAACTCCGTGAGTGATGGCGATCTGCCCGACCTGGATCAGTCGGGTGAAATCCCAGTCCGCGTCCGTTCCCCGCAGCTTTATCTTGAGGCACTTCAATCCGTCGCGACGGATCCAATCCTCCAGCAGCACTGGGTGTCCATCATCCGGTTCGTCTCCTCGCAGGTCGCAATGACTCAGGGGATCCAGTCCGCCGACTAAATGCCAGGCGATCAGGCGCTCCTGACGCTGCGGACGCAGGAAATCCGTCGGGAAACGTCCCGCAAAAGATATCGGAGAATCCGATGCCGGCTTGAGGAAGGCACCGAGGTCGCGATTGAGAAACTGCGATCCGTAGGTGGCGTACGTGGGAAGGCCCAGGAGGATTCCATACGCATCATGGAGGGCGAGGTCGAAGGGGGAGCAGCAGACCAAGGCTGCGAGGGTGGGAAGGAGACCGCCGGGGGTCTCGGCCCGATCCCGGTTGAACTCCTCTCGGACCCGGGGAAGCACTTCGGTGGCAAAGTCATGTCCCAGTTCGAGAGGATGCCCATATCCGGGAAATGCCGCCCACTCCCGCGACAGGCGCTCACAGAATCGTTGCAGGGCTTCGTGGCGTTCCGCATACGGGGAGGACCGGGGCCAGACCCACTGCACGCTCAGGGGTGTTTCCCCCCATCCCTCCGCGCTCCGACCGTCCCGCGATTCAATCCGCAGACGAACCCGGGCACAGGTGACTGAGGTGAGTGCCTCGGTGCCGAACTTGAGCGGAACCCGGGTGGTGACCGGAAGGAACCAGAGTGCGGTCCCCGTAATCCGGACATCCGTGGCTCGGCCGGAAACG
>JBDKKE010000679.1:0-23728 GCA_039796255.1 Verrucomicrobiota bacterium
CGGACGCCGTGTTTCTGTCCGACGCGGAGATTCCCCTGGTGCTCCGGGGTGAGGCGCCGGACGAGATTGTCTCGGGGGCGGAGGTGTTTGTGGACGGACAATCGGTGGGGAACGCGGTCTATTGCTGCCGGCTGTGTCCCTGTGCGGCGCCGTCCGAGGGGATGGCGCTGGTGCTGCAGCTTCCCTCGCCGGACGACGAATTCCCTGGAGGGCGTCCGTGGCATGGGCTCACCGGCTTGACCCCGGGAATTCACCGGATCACCGCGCGGGCTGTGGCGAGTGGTGGCACGGTGTTGGACGCTGCGGCGCGTTCCATCACGGTCCTGCCGATCAGAGCGGAGGATCTTGTCCTGAGCGTGTCGTTGAATCCGGCGGGGACCCTGGATTTTGTCCTGCCGGGCGGATCGCTGGTCCCTGGCGGGTTTGCCATGTGGCTGAGTCACGATTTGGTCGATTGGACCCGTCTCGGGGAATTCAGCCCGGGAAACGTGGCGGCCTTCTACAGCGCTGTTCCGGATCCGCTGGACCCGCGTCCGTGTTTCTATCGGGCCGTTTCGGAAACCGTTTCCATTCCCGGTGTCGGCGGATTTTAGGGGCTGTGGTCTCCCGGGGTTTTGGAGGGATCGCCTTGCCGGCACAGGCGAGGTCTTGGTCAGCGGTTCATAAAGAGTGTCGTGCCGGGCGGGAAAACCTGCGATGAGTACCGGGCGAACTGCATCCAGCATGAACACGTCCTCCGCCACTTTTTTGCAAAGCGCGCCCGATCTGGCGTCGTGTCCCGAGGACTCGCTTCCGGAGTTTGCCTTCACCGGACGATCCAATGTGGGCAAGTCCTCGCTGCTGAACCTGCTGGCCGACAAACGCGACCTGGCCAAGGTTTCCGCCACCCCGGGGCATACCAAGCACATCAACCTGTTCAACATCAATGGCACCTGGCGCCTCGTGGATTTGCCCGGGTACGGATATGCCCAGGTGGAGCGCAAGGAGCGGGGGCGGTTCAGTACGGCGGTCGCGGAATACCTGGCCAACCGCCCCAATCTGGAGCTGGTTTTCGCCCTGGTGGACGCCTCACTCCCGCCGCAGGACCTGGATATCCAATTTCTGGAGGGTCTGGTGGACCACGAGATTCCCTTCGTCCTGGTGTTCACCAAGATTGACCGGGTGAGCCCGGCCAAGATTCAGGAGAACATGGAGGCGTTCAAGGCGCGGCTGTCCGAGATCTGTGTCCAGCTTCCAGAGGTGCTGACCTGCTCGTCAGTCACCCGACAGGGACGGCACGCGCTGCTGGCCCTGATCGAGTCGCTGCTCACGCCGGAGCAAAAGCGCCGCCGTGTGCAGAAGGGCACCCCCCGCAAGACGCCCTGGTAAGGCGGCACGGGCTCCGGATGAGCTTTGGAGGAACGAGATTTGGAGGAACGAGATTTGGAGGGACGAGATTTTCGAGTCCCCAATCTCCTCCCTCAGCGTTCCAGCCCTCCCCGCCAGGGATCGCGGGAAGCCCCCGCGCCCAGCGATACCCCCGTTCCCCTGCGGCAACTCCACGCGCCCGGCGGCAGAAGTTTGGGTCGTGCAGAAGCCCGCCCTTACCGCCCTCCCGGTAGGGGCGTGTTCCACCCGCGCCCCCATTTAATTCCGCTGCGCTTGTGGACGAACGATGGGGATCGCGGGAAGCTCCACACGCCCAGCGCTACCCCCGTTCCCCCTCGAGGACTCCACACGCCCGGCGGAATCAGTCACGGACTCGGACACCTCGTCCCTCCGCTGCAGACGCGCCGGAGACGCGCATTGACCCGGGACTCCGCTTCGGGTTCAACCAGCGGGATCATGTCCCGCTGCTCTCTGCGTCCCCGCCTGTTTGGATGCCTCCTGGCCCTGCTGACGATGGTGTCCGTCGCTCCCCGGGGACTGGCCGCCGTCCGACTGCATCCCACCTTCTCCGACCATGCCGTGCTTCAGCAGGGCATGCGGGTTCCGGTGTGGGGCACAGCGGACGATGGCGAGGCGGTCACGCTGGAGTTTGCCGGACAACGCCATCGGACGGTCGCTCGTCAGGGGCGCTGGATGGTTGAGCTCTCCAAACTGCGGGCCTCCAGTCAGGGGGCTGTGCTGCGGGCCGTCGGGCCGCACAACGAGGCTGTGGTTCAGGACGTGGTGGTGGGCGAGGTGTGGGTGTGCTCCGGTCAATCGAACATGGAGTGGCCGCTGCGGGCCAGCTTTCAGCCGGAAGCCGACATCGCGGCCAGCGCCAATCCCAATTTACGGCTCTTCACGGTGACCAAGCGTCGCTCACCCACGGTGCTCACGGACCTCGATTACGCCAACCACGCCTGGGCGGTCGCGTCCCCGGACAGCGTTCGGGGATTCTCCGCGGTGGGCTATTATTTCGGGCGTACTCTGGAGGCGGCTCTGAAGGATCGAAACGTGCCGGTGGGCCTCATTCACACCAGTTGGGGCGGTTCTCCGGCGGAGGTTTGGATGGCGGGAGAGGTGCTCACGTCGGATCGGGAGTATGCGACCAATATTGTCGCGGCCGCCGTGGAGCCGCTCGCAAAGTGGCAGACGGCGTTCAAGGAGTGGCAGGAGCAAAAGAATGCCGCCGAGGCGAAAGGGGAGGCATTTAAGGCGAACCGTCCCGGGCAACCCTGGCAGCCGGCGGAACTCTACAATGGAATGGTGGCCAACATCATTCCGTACGGCATTCAGGGGGCCATCTGGTATCAGGGGGAGTCGAATGCCGGACGCGCCTGGCAGTACCGCCGTTTGTTCGCGGACATGATCCGCAACTGGCGACAGGCCTGGGGGCAGGGGGACTTCACCTTCCTGGCGGTGCAATTGGCGCCGTGGGATCGCAACCGGAAGCGCGACCTCGAAGTGATTGCCGCTGAAATCGGGGATTCGAACTGGGCCGAACTGCGCGAGGCGCAGAACTATGTGGCCACCCTTCTTCCCCGGGTGGATGTCGCCGTCATTACCGATGTGGGGGACAAGGATGACATCCATCCGACCAAGAAAGCCCCGGTCGGCGAACGTCTGGCGCGCCTGGCGTTGGCCGGGGTTTATGGGGAGAAGATCCCCGCCCACGGACCGCGCTTTCGATCCCTGCGGGTGGACGGATCGGACGCCGTTCTGCGCTTTGACGACGTGGGCCAGGGCCTGCGCACGCTGGATGGACGGATGCCGTCCGGCTTCACCGTGGCGGGCACCGACGGGAAGTTCCATCCGGCAATGGCCCGGATCACCGGCGCGAACGAAATCACCGTCACCAGTGAGGCGGTGGCGGCACCGGTGGCGGTGCGCTTCGGATGGAACGACAATCCCGTGCTCAACCTCGCCAACGCCGCATTTCTCCCCGCGTCGCCGTTCCGCACCGATGCCTGGCCGGTGTCCACGCAGCCCAAGTAGATGTGGAGCTGAGGAGCTGAAAGGCGTCGCGGGCTGCGGGGAATCAACCCTGCGCTTGGCGGATGGGTTGGGTGCGTTATCGTCGCCGCGGTTCGAAGATCATGAAATTCCTTACCCTCCTGGGCGTCCTGCTCGCGTTTCCGGCTCTGGCACAGATCCGCACCTCCGAGTTTCTCGCCGACCCGCCCCCGACTCCCTCCTCGCACGCGTCCACCATCTGCGATGCCAAGAACGGGCTGGTGGCCGCCTGGTTTGGTGGCACTGCGGAGCGTTCGCCGGACTGCGTCATTTGGCTGACCCGGCAGGAGAAGGGCCAGTGGCTGCCTCCCGTTGAGATCGCCCGTGGCAATGAGGACGGACGGGTGCAATACCCGTGCTGGAACCCGGTGTTGTTCGAGAAGAAGAGCGGGCCGCTGTACCTGTTCTACAAGGTCGGTCCGAGTCCGTCCAAATGGTGGGGACGCGTGATGCGCTCCGACGACGGCGGCATCACCTGGACGCCTTCCCGCCGGCTGCCCGATGGGTTTGTCGGTCCGGTGCGCAACAAGCCGGTGGAACTTCCCAGCGGAACGATTCTTTGCGGGTCCAGCACCGAGAACGAGGGGTGGCGCACCCACATGGAGTGGACAAAGAATCCGTTCGCCAAGTGGGAGCGGACGCCGGTTCTGAACAGTTCCATGCAATGGGGAGCGATCCAGCCCACCATCCTGCGATGGCCGGGTGAACGGACCCAGATTCTGGTCCGCACCAAGCAGAAGGTCATTGCCTCCAGTTGGTGCACCACCGACATCCGCGAGTGGGGTCCGATGAGCGCGACCGTGTTGCCGAATCCCAACAGCGGCATTGACGCTGTCATGCTGGCATCAGGCGGGGCGTTGCTGGCGTACAATCCCTCCACGGACTCCCGCGGGGAGATTTCCCTGGCGTTGTCCACGGACGGCACGGAATGGAAGCGGGTTCTGGACCTGGAAAAGGGACCGGGCGAATACAGCTATCCGGCGATCATTCAGGACCGGGAAGGCCGGGTGCACGTGACCTACACCTGGCGGCGGGAACGGATTCGCCACATGGTGATTGATCCGGCGGGATTGCGGTAAGGATCGAACTCATCATCGCGTTCCGATTCCGGGACGCGGTAGGACGATGTCGCGATCCCGGACGCATGGAGTGGGGGTGGGGAGTGATCCGTCACTTCACGTAAAATCCCGTTCGGCAGGCGAGATCATCCGCCGGGTCGTCCGCTACCTCCGTCCCTATCCCTGGCTGACGGTAGGCACCATCGCCTGCGCCCTGGGTTCCCTGGCGGCGGGACTGACCTATCCGCAGATCATCCAGTGGCTGATTGACGACGTCATCGTGGCGCGGCGTCCCGACCTGCTCCCCTGGGCGGCGCTGGCGCTGGGCGGGGCATTCCTGGCCCGGGACGGACTGAATTCGGTCCGCATTCGTCTGAACAACACGTTTGAACAGAACGTGATCTTCGATCTTCGGCGCGATCTGTACGGCCGCCTTCAGTCGCTTCCGGTAGCCTGGTTTGACCAGCGGGCATCGGGGGATCTGATGACCCGCGTCCTGGAGGATGTGAATGCGGTGGAACGGTTGCTGATCGACGGCGCGGAGCAGGGGACGGTGGCCGTGCTGAGCATTGTGTGCGTCACGGTGATCCTCTTCTCGAGCAATCCGTCGCTGGCCGCGGTGTCCCTGACGCCCCTGCCCCTGCTGGCGGGCGGGGCGCTCTGGTACTCCCTTACCGCCCACCGACGGTACCGCGCCCAGCGTCAGGCGGGAGCCGCCATGGGGGCGTTGCTGCAGGACAACCTGCAAGGCATCCGGCAGATCAAATCCTTTGGCCGGGAGCGGCATGAGGAGGCCCGTTTTGCCGTCCAGGCCGATGCGCTGCGCCGCGGTTCGCTGGGCGTGATGAAGGTGTGGGCGGTGTACAGCCCGGCGATGACCTTCATCGCTGCCCTGGGAACGGTTCTGGTGCTCTATTTCGGCGGGCGGCAGGTGATGTCCAGGGAGTTGACGCTTGGCGGTCTGGTGAAGTTCCTCGGGTATCTGGCGATGCTCTACGATCCGGTCGGCCGACTGCACACGCTGAACCAGATTCTGGCCAGTGCCCGGGCGGCGGGAGAGCGGGTATTTGATGTTCTGGATTCCACGCCGGAGTCCGGTGGTGCGGGCGGCTCAGCGGCCGTTGCTCCACGGGTCCGTGGGGAGGTGGAGTACTCGGAGGTCTCAGCGGAGTACGCCGGTGGGCGTCAGGCGCTGCAGGGAGTTTCCCTACATGCCGCTCCCGGGGAGCGGGTGGCCTTGGTGGGGCCTACCGGGGCCGGAAAGACCACCCTCGTTCATCTGCTGCCCCGCTTCTACGAGGCCACGGCTGGAACGCTGCGGATCGACGGTCGGGACATCCGCGAATTTGCCCTGCAGGACCTCCGCGCCCAGATCGCCGTGGTCAGCCAGGAGCCCTTCCTGTTCAACGGAACCCTGCGGGAAAACATCCGATATGGACGCGACGACGCGTCCGAAGAGGCTCTGGAAAGCGCCGCCCGGGCAGCCAACTGTCATGAATTCATCGCCCGACTGCCGGAGGGATACGACACCCGGGTCGGTGAGCGGGGAATCCGGCTCAGCGTGGGCGAGAAGCAGCGGGTCAGCATTGCCCGCGCCCTGCTGAAGGACGCACCGATCCTGATCCTGGATGAGGCCACCGCCAGTGTGGATACGGCGACCGAACGCCTCATCCAGGAGG
Organism: Verrucomicrobiota bacterium; assembly: GCA_039796255.1. Classification (GTDB taxonomy): domain Bacteria; phylum Verrucomicrobiota; class Verrucomicrobiia; order Limisphaerales; family UBA9464; genus UBA9464. Next base: position 6,158 of record JBDKKE010000679.1, read on the forward strand.
CCCTGGAGCGTCTCCAGGCCGGCCGGACCAGTTTTGTGATCGCCCATCGCCTGGCGACGATCCGCGATGCGGATCAAATTTTGGTCCTCCGCCACGGCCGAATTGTGGAGCGGGGACGCCACGAGGAACTGCTCGCCGCGCAGGGGATCTACGCCCATTTGGTGAATGTCCAAATGGCTGTGGAATCCACGGTTTCTTCAGAAGAAATCGAGGGGGTCCCGGGTTGTGGAAATCTGCCGATGAGAGGGGATTGTGTTTGACACCCCCCCTGTCACTCCCTAGAAAACTGCTCAAGAATTCAATAGCTAGCCGCCGTCGAATAATTCTCTTTCCTATGAAGAAGCTCATCTACGCCGCGGGCGTTTTGTCGTTAGGGGGCGCGAGCCTCGCTGTTCAGGCTGCTGACGGTGAATCGAAGCCGTGGACGGTTTCGCTGACCACTCAGGGTTTTTACGACAGCAATATCAATACTCAGCCCGACGGAGATGGGAAGATTGGCAGTTGGGGCATCTACGTCACTCCGTCGGTGGACTACACCAAAGTGTGGGATGCATCGACGCTGACTTTGGGAGCCTCCTACGGCGCCACCTACTTCCTCAACACTGAAGACACGTTTAGCAGCGACTGGCAGCAGTCCGCCAACTTCGATGTCGACTTCAAGCACAACTTCAGCCCGCGGATGAGCCTGGACATCAGTGACAGCTTCCAGATTTTCCAGAACGCCAGCCAGGTGCTGATGGGGCAGACGGGTCGGATTGAGGGCAACAACATCGCCAACGATGGGTCGATCAATCTCTCGGTCGAAATCGCCCCTCGCTGGAGCACGGTCATCGGTTACCAGAATCTCCTCTATAACTATGAGGAGGATAACTTTGCCGCCCGGCTCAACCGGATGGAGAATTACGGCACGGTCGACATCAAGTATCTCCTCAAGCCCACGACGGTAGCCTTGGTTGGTGCGAAGGCGGGTAACGTGGACTACAACAGCGGCCTCGGGTTGTACTTTCCCGGACTGCCGGTTAACTCCAATTTCAATCCCGATTCCACGATCCGCAATACGCGGACCTACTTCGCCTACGGCGGCTTGGAGCATAGCTTCTCGCCGAACTTCACGGGATCGTTGAAGGCGGGCGCCCAGATTCAGGATTGGGTGAACTTCGAAACCGAAACCCAGGTCAGTCCGTACTTGGATGCCAACCTGACCTACGCCTACACCGTGGGCAGCAAGGTTCAGATGGGTGTCATTCATCGGGCCAACGCCACGGATGCCATCGGATTTGATCTTCAGAGTCCGGTCCTCAACCAGGAGAGCACGGCCTTCTACGTCAACTTGACCCATGCCATCACTGCCAAGCTGACGGGTAGCATTCTCGCCACCTATCAGAACTCGGAGTTCGTTGGCGGAACTTGGAATGGTCAGACTGAAAACTGGTGGTCGGTTGGATCGACTCTGAGCTACGCCTTCACCCGGAATCTGTCCGGCGTGGTTTCGTACTACTTCGACTCCATCGATTCGCAGGTCAATGTCCAGGGCGACTACTACCGGAACTACAACCGCAATCGCGTATTCTTCGGAGTCGTTGCCAGTTACTGATCGCAAAAGTTTGCTCTTTCGCCGGAGGCAGGATTAGTTTTCTGCCTCCGGTTTTTTTTGTTTATGGAAGCGCCCCGCACCGTCCCGACACCCGAATCCAAGACGCACTTCCTCGATTACTGGCGGATCATTCGCATCCGCAAAGTGATCATTCTCGCGGTGTTCCTGCTGGTGATGATTACGGTCACCGCGGTCACTTTTGTGATGCCGGAGGCCTTCTCCAGCACGGCGCGGATCAAGGTCGACAAGGACACTCCGGACATTCAGCTCTGGGGCGGCGGATCGGGGGCCCAGGGGTATGATCCTTACTTCCTGACCACTGAATTTGAGGTGCTGAAATCCGGGGTCATTCTGGACGGCGTCATCGGCGATCTGCGGCTGAATGAGAAGTACGCCGAGCGCTTCAAGCAACCGCAGGCCTTTACCGTCCAACAGTCGGAGGAAGTGCTGAGCAAGGAACTCGACGTCAAACAGTACCGAAACACCAGTATCATCGAGATTTCCTGCACCAATCCCGACAAGCAGTTGGCCGCCGACATCGCCAACACCGTCGCGCGGCGCTACCGGGACTACCGCGAAGGCCTGCGCCGTGGACGCAATGAGCGCGGTCTGACCACGCTGACCAACCAGCTCGCGGATCTTCACCTCAAGGTCTACGAGAAACAGAAGCGGGTGGATGATCTGCGGTTCGAATTGAAGGTACCCGATGCCGTGGCCGAGGGCGGTGGCCCCTTCCAGTCCATTCTCACAGAAGAAACCAGGCGGATGCTCGGGACGCGGACCGAACTGGAGACCCGCATCACCCAGCAGCAGGAGCTGCTCAAGAATCTCAAGAGCAAGAGCAACGACGAGAAGCGCTATCAGTTGAATCTGATCCGGCCTACCGCGCTGCTGGGAACCCTGCTGGCCGACTTGACGGTCGCCGAGCAGCAGAAGTCCCGCCTCAGCCCCGACTTCGGTCCGAAGGCCCCCGAGTTTGAGCGGGTCAACGGACAGATCGCCCGCATCAATGCGCAGTTGGACGACGTGGTGGACGGCATCATGGGGGCCCTGGATGCGCAATTGGCCACGGACCGGGAGACCCTGGTGATGATCCAGAAGCAGCTCGACAAGGCGAAGTCCGATGAGGCCCGCGCGATCGGCGAGTACCGCCCCTACATGCGGGAGAAGAAGGACCTCGATACCTGGCTGCGCATGCGTGAGGCGATGATGATGCAGCTCACCCAGGAGAACATCAACGCGGCCATCTCCAAGGAGGCGAGCGTGGAGGTCATCGACAACGCAGTCCCCGGAATGCGACCGGTCCGCCCCCGCAAGGGCCTGAACATCGCCCTGGGTGCCATTGCCGGGTTGTTGCTGGGAGTCGGCCTTGCCTTCTTCATCGAGTACCTCGACACCAGCGTGAAGACCATCGATGACGTCGAGCAGGCGCTGGGAGCTCCCGTGCTGGGTGTCATTCCGCAGAACGTCACCAGTCTGCTGAAGGAGGGGCCGGAAAGTCCCCATGCCGAGGCCTACCGGGTTCTCCGAACGAATCTATTGTTCTCCCGCAAGGATCCCAATCTGCGCACGGTCACCGTCGTTTCGGGCGGCGCGGGCGAGGGCAAGTCCACCACCCTGTTCAATCTGGCCACCATTTTCGCCCAGCAGGGAAGCCGGGTTCTGATCGTGGATTCCGATTTGCGGCGCCCCAGCCTGCACAAGCTGTTCAACGTGGCGAACACGCTGGGATTGACGAACTACCTGCTCAAGCAGAACAAGCTGGAGGAGGTCATTCAAACCACGCAGGTGCCGACCCTCGATTTCCTGCCCAGCGGCAGGCTGCCCAGCAGTTCCCTGGGCATTCTGAATTCCAGCGCGATGCGGGCCTTCATCGACGAGGCCAAGAGCCGGTATGACTTCGTGTTCTTTGATTCACCCCCGATCATGGGCGTGAGCGACGCCTCGGTCCTGGCCAGCGAGGTGGATCTCGCCATCCTGGTGGTTCAGTATCGCAAGTATCCCCAGCAGATGACGCTGCGGGCGAAGCAGATGGTCGAGAAGGTGGGTGGCCGCCTGATGGGAGTGGTGCTGAACAACATCAACATCTCGCAGGACAGCTACTACTACTACTACAGCGGCTACTACTACGACTACGACTCCAAGGGGGAGGAAGGGCGTGCGCCCGGTGAAAAATCCTCCAAGGCGTCGGCTGAGTTGAAGAAGAAGTACTAGAACCTGACCTGATTTGAGACCGACTCCCATGAAGCAATCCTGTCCTTTTGCCGCCCGCTGGTTGACCTGGTTATGGCTGCTTGTCGCCGGATTGATTGCCGGATGCACTACGAGTTCCCCTCCGCCCGCAGCGCCGGCTCCCGAGGGAGCCCATGCCGCACTGAGCGCCGATGTGCTTCGGCCCGGGGATCGGATACGCATCGTGTACAATGATATCCCGGATCCGCCGACTCCCGTGGAGCAGGTCATCCCGGAAGACGGGAAGCTGCTCCTTCCGCGAGGGTATGAGGTTTCCGTCAGCGGCAAGAAGCGGTCGGAGGTGGAGCGGGAAATTGCTGCCATCTACATCGACAAGGGCATCTATCGGAAATTGTCGGTGACCATTGAACGCATGGCCTCCTTCGTTTCGGTTGAGGGAGAGGTGCGGAGTCCAAGTTCCATCGTGTACCGGGGCGATCTCACGGTTTTGTCCGCGATCGCGGCGGCGGGCGGCTTTACCGAATACGCCAAGCGCTCGGACGTCATCGTGACCCGCGGCGGCACCCGGGAGCAGATCTCCGTGAACGCCAAGAAGGCGGTTCGCGATCCCAAATTGAACCTGCCGCTGTATCCCGGAGACTCGGTTCATGTGCCCCGTGGCCTCTGGTGATCGTTGAGCTCCATCGACGGGATCGAAGGCCGGGAAGACAGACGACGGGTCTGGATCATTTCCCCTTTGTCGTTGGACGCGGAGCAGTGGACCTGCAGGTGGCTGAACCCGGGGTGTGGGATCGGCACTTTTCCATCGACCGGAGCGAAGGGCATTCGTTTGTCCTGCTGCCTCAGACCGAGGCCCCAGTGTCGGTGGCGGGGGAGTGGATTAAGCAGCCGCGAAAACTCCGCAATGGCGACCTGATCGATTGCGGGGCGGTTCAGTTTCAGTTCCGCCTCTCGCCCACCCAACCCAAGAGCCTGGTGTGGCGTGAGCAGGCGACGTGGGGGGTGCTGTTCGGCCTGCTGCTGCTCCAACTGGCCCTGGCATTCCACACGCCCTCCTGACGATACCCGGGTTTCCAGGATCGCCGGTTGACATTGGCCCCGTCTGGACGCAGTTGACGCGGTCATGACCCAGTCTTCCGACACCGAATCGGCCGCCCCAGTCCTGGCGGTTCGCGAGGTGTGCAAGTCGTATGAAGGGCGTCCGGTGCTCCGGGAGGTGTCCTTCGATCTCCAGCGAGGCGAACGGCTGGCGCTCACGGGTCCCTCCGGCAGTGGAAAAACCACCCTGCTCAACTGCCTGGGCGGAGTGGATCGCCCCGATTCGGGGAGCATTCGGGTTGGCCAGCGGTCCCTGGACGGTCTGGACGCGGACGAACTCGCGGAGTATCGCCGGCGATGGGTCGGCACCATTTTTCAGTTCTTTCATCTGCTGCCCACGCTGACCGCGGCAGAGAATGTGGAATTGCCGCTCCAACTGATTGGCGAACCGTATGAGCCACGGCAACTGCGGTTGGCAGCGCTTCTGGAGCGGGTCGGGGTGTCCCACCGCAGTCACGCGTTTCCCTCCGAACTGTCGGGCGGGGAGCGGCAGCGGGTGGCCATTGCCCGGGCCCTGGCCCATCGCCCGGAGCTGTTGCTCGCCGACGAGCCCACTGGGAATCTCGATTCGCAGAACGGCGCCAACATTCTTCAGCTGCTGTGCGAACTGACCGATGAAACCGGCGTGGCTTTGGTGCTGGTGACGCACAGCCCGGAGGCAGCCGCCATCTGCCACCGTGAGATTCGCCTGCGCGACGGGAGAATTGATTCGGCAGGGACGGCCACCAACCCGGGTGCGGCATTTGCCAGCCCGCGAGTTTCCGCGCCATGACCCATTCCCCTCCCCTCGATTCGCTGTTGTGGCGTCGCTTCACCTGGAGGCATTGGAAGAACGCTCCGGTGTCCTCGGGACTGTTGCTCGGCATCGTGGCCCTGGGCGTGGGCGTTTTCTTTGCCGTGCGCCTCGCCAATCGGTCGGCCGTCGCCGAGTTCCAGAACTTCACCGATGTTCTGACCACCGAAAGCGACGGGTTGATCGTGGCCCCCGCCGGGATGCTGCCCGAATCCGTGCTGGGGGAACTGCGGCGCGGATTGGAGGACGACGCTGTGCGGATGATTTCAGTACTGGAGTCCACCGCGACCCGTCCCCGGATGTCGGAGTCCGAAACCATTGGTTCGCGGTCCACCTACACGCTGTTGGGAGTGGACCTGATCGCCCTGCAGAATCTCGCGGGTGAACGGCCGCAGGACCGTCGGTGGTTCGGACAATCGGGAGCGTCCCCCTCCGGTGATGCCTCCCCGGGCATCGCCTCCGCGGCTGACCCGGATCTCTGGACCCTGTTTCGCGATCCGCGCTCGGCGTTCATCAGCGAGGCCCAGGCGCGGCGGGAGGGATTGAAGGTGGGTGACGAACTTCCCCTGGTCATCCAGGAGCGCGTCGTCAGCGTCCGGGTGGCCGGCATCATTCCCGCAGATCCGTCGCGGCCCCGGGCGCCGGCCCACCTGATGGTCTTCGACCTCCCCGCCCTGCAGCGACTGACGGATGCCACAGGACGCCTGAGCCGGGTGGAGTTTCTGATGGAAGAGGGACCGGGCCGGGCCGAACGGTGGGCGGCAGTGCGGGCAACGCTGGAGAGATTGTCCTCGGAAGGACGGGAAACCCCGCGCTGGCGGGTCTCCTCGCCGGCGGAGCGCCGGTCCAGCGCCGACAAGATGACCCGCGCGTTTCGACTCAACCTGACCATCCTGTCCCTGCTGGCGTTGCTCGTGGGCCTCTATCTGATCTTTCAGGCACTGGATGGCGCGGTGGTGCGGCGTCGGGATGAGATCGCCATTCTACGCTCACTGGGGATGCCTCCGTCCGCTCTTCGACGCGCGTGGCTGCTGGAGTCCGCGATGCTTGGACTTTTGGGAGGGCTCCTGGGGCTCGGACTCGGCTGGATCGGCGCGCAGGGCGCGGTGCGGTTGGTTTCCCGGACGGTCAACGCCTTGTATTTCTCGAGCGCGGCGGACGCGGCGTCCCTCAGTCTGTTCGAAGCGCTGCTGGCGCTGGGCGCCTCGGTGCTGACGTGCCTCCTGGCGGGATGGATTCCGGCGAAGGCCGCGGCCTCCATTCCTCCCGCCCAGGTGCTGGCGCGTTCTCAGGGAATTCGTCCGGAAGGTCTGTCAATGCCGCGGCGCCTCGCGGTGGTGCTGGGTCTGGGGGCAGTGGGCGGCCTGGGATGCCTCCTGCCGCCGCTTCGCCTGGAGGGTGGAGGCCGGTTTTCCCTAGCGGCCTATGCCGTGGCGCTGGTCTGGGTGTTGGGGGCCGGACTCCTGGGTGGGGCGGTGCTCGAACGGTTGGCCCGGGCGCTCGCCGGCCTCGGCCGTCATGGGGTCGCCTGGCGCCTGGCGCTGAGCCATCTGCGGACGCCTTCCAGCCGGCATCGCCTGGCCGTGGCCGGACTGGTCTGTGCCGTCGCGATGACGGCGGGAATGGCCATCCTGGTGGGGAGTTTTGATCTCACCATGCGGGGGTGGATCCAACGAACCTTCCAGGCGGATTTGTATGTGTCCAGCGACGGAGCGCAGAGCGCCTCAACGGAGAACCGCATCTCGCCCACGACGTGGCAGGCGGTGGCCGCCCACCCGGCGGTGGCGCGTGCCCAGATCGTCCAGGCCGCCCGCCTGCAACTCCCCATCGGTGAAACGCTCCTGGTGGGCGCCGATCTGGCCTTCTTCCGGGAATTCGCCCGCCCCGCATGGATCGCGGCGCCAACGGACGACACCGTATTTGATGCCACACGGAACGTCTCCCTGGCCCTGGTGAGCGAGGCGTTTAGTGAGCGATTTCGTGTCCGGCGCGGGGACCAAATCGAGTTGCCCACGCCGGGAGGTCTCCATTCGGTGACCATTGCCGGCATCTTCTCCGATTACGGCAACGAGCGCGGATCCCTGTTGGTGGACCGCGGTCATTTCTCCCGCTGGTTCGGAGATGAACTGGCGTCCAGTCTGATCCTGGTGCTGCGTCCGGGCTTCGATGTAGAAACGGTGCGCAGTGAGTTGCGCGCCGCCCATCCGGGACTGGCGGTGTTTACCCAGTCCTATCTGCGCACGGAGGCCCTGCGTATTTTCCGGCAGACATTCTCCATCACCTACGCGCTGGAGTTGATTGGCGTGGTGGTGGCGGTGGCCGGATTGGGATTCACGCTCATGAGCCTGCTGTGGGAGCGGCGAGACGAACTGGCGACGCTCCGGACGCTGGGAATGAGGCGCGGTGAACTGGCGGCGGCCGCGGTCTGCGAAGGGGTGGTGACCGCCGTCGCCGGAGTCGGCGTGGGCTTGGTTGCCAGCCTGGCCTTGGGCTGGTTGCTGATCCACCGGGTCAATCGCCAGACCTTCGGTTGGACCCTGGAGACCCACTGGCCCTGGGCACAGATGGGGTTGCTGGCGGTCCTGATCCTGGGCGCAGCGATCCTGACCGGATGGGGCGTCGGATTCCGTGGAGCGCGAATTCCGGCGGAACGGGAGGAATGAAATGAGAACTGTACCATCCAGAACCATGGACCGGGAAAGTCGAAGGCGTTGGCGCCTGAGCTGGGCGTGCGTCTGGGGCTGGGTGTTGGCGCAACTCCTGTCGCCCCTGCCTGCCGTTGCCGGTCCCGATGAGGGTTCGAATGGCTTCGCCAATCCAACGCCGGGCCGGGTCTTTTCCTTTCCGCGGGATCATGGCAGCCATCCGGAGTTCGCACTCGAGTGGTGGTATCTCACGGGCCATCTCTTGGAGACCAATGGGGCGCGGTACGGATTTCAGGCCACCTTCTTCCGCCGCGCCGCGCCGCGAACCTCGACCCCGGAATCCCCCACGTCGGACGCCTTCGGGGATCAGCAACTGTATCTCGCCCACATGGCATTGCTGGAGGCATCCACGGGCCGGTTCCTCCACCAGGAGCGCCTGAACCGCGAGGGATGGGACGCCGGATCCAGCACCAATGCCCTCGACGTGCGGAACGGAAACTGGTGGCTGCGTCAGCGTTCTGATTCCCCGGGGAACTCCGCCGAAACCCCGATCCTGGAATTGAATGGAGGCGTTCGCGCGGAAGCGTCGTTCCAGCTCAACCTGACTCCCCGGAAACCCCTGGTGATCTTCGGAACCAATGGGGTATCCCGCAAGGCAGCTGAGCCCTCGGCAGCCAGCCATTACCTGACCTTTACCCGCCTTGCTGCGACCGGGAGACTGACGCTGGAGGGACGCGAGCGTCCTGTTCAGGGAGAGGTGTGGATGGACCACGAGATCAGCTCCAGCCAACTCGGGTCAGGACAGGTGGGTTGGGATTGGGCGGGGATCCAGCTCGCCGATGGACGCGAGATTATGGCCTACCGCATGCGCCGTTCGGATGGCTCAACGGATCCCTTTTCCACTCTCACCTGGGTGGACCGACAGGGAGGGGGGCGCGCGGTGAGTGCGACTGCATTTGAATGGAAACCGGAGGGGGAATGGAAAAGCCCGGTCTCCGGCGCGGTATACCCAGCCCGGGTGCGTCTGACCACCCGCGATCCCGAATCGGGAGTCGACGCGGTCCTGGTGCTGGAACCCATCCACCCCGCGCAGGAACTGAATGGCGCGCTGGGCGGCATCGCTTACTGGGAGGGCGCCTGCCGGGTCCGGGACGCCAGCGGGCGCGAGATCGGAAGTGCGTTCCTGGAGATGACGGGTTACGCCGCCTCGATGGCAGGACGGTTGTGAGCGGGTTTTCCAGTCCACACAGTGGGGAATAACCACAGAGGCACGGAGACACCGAGAGAGGCGCGGCTGGTTGGGACCGCCTCCGGCTTTCTTCGCCGATGTTGACCTGCAAACCTCCACGCAGCGGCGCACTCATGATCTCTTTCCCTGCATCGGATACCGTCCAACTTGCCGCGCAGATGGTCATCGGGACGGTCTGGATTTTCCATGGGCTTTACAGCAAGCTGCTCAATGGAATTCCCCGGCATCGCTTGATTGTTGGTCGGGTACTGGGAAACCGGTTTGCTGCCACGGCGACGCGGGTGATTGGAGTTCTGGAAGTCCTGTTGGGGCTGTGGGTGTTTACTGGGTGGCAACCCGTGGCCTGTGCGGGAGTCCAGACGCTGGCCCTCGTCGGCATGAATACCCTGGAGATCTTACTGGCCGGAGATCTGTTGATCTCCGCGATCGGCATGGTGATTCTGAATCTCGGATTCCTGGCGCTGGTCTGGCATTGGGCTCTTTCGGGTCAAAGGATCTGACGACTTTAGCCGTCCAGGGATCCGATCCAACCGGCCTGCCGCATCCCGCACACGCTGAATACGGCTGTCAAAGCCGCCCAAACCAGGGTGAACACGACGTGCAGCGCCGTTTCGAGGCGTTTACCCCTCCACAGGTGCGCCGGATAGACAAACCACTGGAAGTGGAGCCGTATCAGCCAGAATCCAGCGAAGGACCAGGACATCCAGGCGCCGGCCCGGGAACGCTCGACGAACACCGAGGGCTCCACAAGACACGGAAGACCCATCATCACCAAAATGATGCCGATGAAGATCGCGTGCACATGGAAGATCGCCTCATTCACGGGAGACAAAGAGGCTGCATCGTCTCGCCATTTCAGATGCCGGGCGATGGGAATGTGCACCAGCGCCAGCAGGAGGAGACCCGCTCCCGCGGCCCGCAGCAGCAGTGTTAGCAGTTGGATGTTAATCATGGCGTCACGATCACGAACACGCGAACCCAGTGGGTCAGTTGGAATTCGTCGCGCAGGCGAAATCCCGCCCGCTCCCAACATCGGCACCAGTTGGCCCGCGAATGGAAATGCAGTACGCCTGGACCAAAGGCGAGCAGGTTTGCCGCATCGCGCAGATGCTCCACCAGGATGACGCGCCCGCCGCTCTTCAGACAGCGTCGTGCCTCGCTCAACCAGGCGCACCGTTCCGCATCGCTTCGCAGTTCATGGATCGCCAGCAGACCCAGCACCGCGTCGGCAGTCGCCGCCGCCACGGGCCATTGATTGTAGGCTGCGGATACCGTGTCCGCAGCCGGCGGAAACCGGCGTCGGGCCCGGCGAATGGATGCCTCAGTCATCCGATTCTCGTCATAGTGGTCAAGGACCTGCCATTCGATCTCGCGGAACCGTTCACGGAGTGCGACGGACGCCTCGTCAAACCCCGTGTGACAAAAAAGGAACCGGTGCCGGCCCACCCCCTTCAACGCCCGTTCCAGCCAGCCCCAGCGATAAAGGTCGGAGCGATCATAGACCCAGTGGGACACTCCCAGGGAGACGAGTACAAAGTAAGCAGAGCCCGCCGCGCCCAATCCGCACAGGAGACGGATCTCCCACCTGGAGAACAGCAAGGCTCCCATGAACAAACCGAGGCCCGCTGCGGCCGCCGCCAGATAAAAGGGCCAGTTGAAGCCGACGATGGTCGCCACTCCCTGCCATGGTCGACGCGGCATCATGACATGCCTCCTGGCCTGACAACTCTGCCCCTTTCCCAACGATAGGAGACCCCTTCGACGAGGAATGCGTTGGCCAGGAGGGGTGGTGTTCCGCGCAGCGGCACTTCGTCAAACAGGCCGACCGCCCAACTCTTCACCACGAGGGGACGCGGGACCCAGTTCTGACGACTCCCCTCCACGACCACAAAGGTGCCATCCCCATTGGGACTGAAGGTGAAGGGCATGGGGCCGGCAAACCGCCGTGCCGCCTTCCAGTCGCGAAAGGGGGAACCATCGGGAAGCGCCGCAGTTCCCTCAGGGATTTCAAACGTCAGGTCCAGCGTCTTGGATCCGTTGGGCACTGTCGTTTCCACCCGCACCTCGCGCATTGACTCCCGAATCCTGACGTGGACCCGTCGATAGCGGTAGCGGGTCATGAGGTTGCCCAGCCAGACCATGCGTCGCCGGTCCGTCTCACTTCGCAGAATGCAGAGTCCGCGAAGTGTGCGTCCAGACCCATCGCGAAGGCGGGCGAACACCCGGTAACCAGCCAGGAAGAAATCCCGTCCCAACATCGCCGGGAATCCCGCCGGACGGAGATTCCGGGTCCAGACCATGGCCACCGTGACGAATCCCAATCCCTCATGGGCATCGATCTCCAAGCCCTTTGGCATCAGAGGTCGCAGAACCTCCTCGGGAAAGGCAAACGACACCGCCACCACCCGATCGAACTGGGCGACCACTGGGAACGGGTGGCGTTGGAGAAGGGTGTGCAGGGACACGAAGGAAACTCCGCTCTGTTTTTAGCGAATCGTCAGGTTATCGGAGAATCGGATTCCAACGTGAGTGGCCGTGGCATTCTTCGTGGCCTATGGAGGACTGAGGATTTCCCTCTTGCCCGGCGGCTTGCATCGACGCGTCGCGGTCAGTTCACCGGCAGATCAAACAGGGTGAGGGTTCTAGCCATTACCTCCTTCACAAAGGCGATGGGCGGTCGGCAGATCGGCTGCCAATGGCGTTCCCGCCAATCCTGGGAGCGCACGTGATCGCAGAGCACGACTCCCGACACTGGCAGGCCCTCGGGGACGGCGAGTTCAAACGGGTAACCCTTGGCTTGGTTGGTGATTGGACAGAACACAGCGAGACCGGTCTTCTCGTTGTAGCGGGTGTGACTGAGAACGATGGCGGGACGCCGGCCGGCCTGCTCGCGGCCCGCCTGGGGGTCGAACACCAGCCAGCCAATGGACCCGAGTTCAGGTGCCCGCAGCTTTCTCGTGTTCATGGAGGTAAAATCTCCCGGCCGATGTCGGCACCCCACGGAGTCGCCGCGTGCAGGTTCTCCGGGGTTACCTGCTCCAGCAGGTCGTCCAATCGCAGGCGCTTTGCTGCAGGTTTTACCGTGAGGCCGGCAGCACTGATTTTCAATGTCACCGGATCACCCTCCTGGACCTGGATCTGCTTTGCCACGGCCAGTGGAATGCGCAGGGCAAGACTGTTGCCCCATTTCTGGATCGTTGCCGTCATGTATCTACATTGAGGCTACGTGGTGCGCTGGTCAATCGTCGTCTCGCGTCGTGGGGTTCCGGAGCGATCCGAGGATCTCCGGGAACCGGGCTTTCCGACTGCGGCACTCCGGAGTAGTTTGGCACCGCCTTGTCTTCCAGCCCTCCAGATTCAATCGCGACTCCTTCTCCGGTCCCCACAGCCGACTCGGTCCGGCTTCCCGAATTGCTCGCGCCTGCCGGGGATTGGGAGTGTGTGCGCGCGGCGGTGGAGAATGGGGCGGATGCCATTTACTTCGGCCTCGACCGGTTCAACGCCCGGATGCGCGCGCACAACTTTACCGAGGCGGATCTGCCGGCCCTGATGGCCTTCCTGCACCGGCGTGGGGTGCGCGGATACGTGACCTTCAACACGCTGGTCTTTGCCGATGAACTGGCATCCGCCGAGGAGTATCTGCGCAGCATCATCGCGGCCGGCGTGGATGCCGCCATCGTGCAGGACATCGGGATCTGCCGGTTGATCCGGCGGCTGTCCCCGGATTTTCCCATCCATGGAAGCACGCAGATGACGGTGACCAACGCCGCCGGGGTGGAGTTTGCCCGGGAGCTGGGATGCAATTTGGTGGTGCTGGCCCGGGAGAATTCGCTGCGGGAAATTGCTGCCATCCGGTCCTCGCTGGCGAGTTCCGCTGCCGGTGGTGAGTTTCCCCTGGAGGTGTTTGTTCACGGCGCGCTGTGCGTCGCCTACTCCGGGCAGTGCCTGACCAGCGAGTCACTGGGCGGGCGCAGCGCCAATCGCGGTGAATGCGCGCAGGCCTGTCGCATGCCGTATGAACTGATCTCCGACGGGAAGCCGGTGGACCTGGGGGATCGCCGCTATTTGCTCAGTCCGCAGGATCTGTCCGGACTGGAGGTCCTGCCGCAATTGGTGGCTTCCGGGGTGGCCTCGCTCAAGATCGAGGGGCGCCTGAAATCCCCGGAGTACGTGGCCAGCATTACCCGGGTCTATCGTCAGGCCCTGGATGCGCTGGGGCAGCGGGACGCCACCCAACCGCCTCGTCCTTGGACGGTGGATCCGGCCCAACGCTACGAGGTGGAGATGGCGTTCTCGCGGGGCCTCTATCCCGGGTGGTTCAATGGGGTCAACAATCAGGAACTGGCGCATGGCCGCTTTGGCAAGAAGCGCGGCGTCTTCCTGGGCGAGGTGGAACGGGTCACTCGCGATGGCGTGGTGGTGCGCCTGGGAGTGGATCTGAAGCCGGGGGATGGGATCGTCTTTGATGCCGGTCGTCCGGACGAGGCGGAGGTTGGTGGACGGGTCTACACCGTGCGCAATCTGTCCAACGCGAGTCAGGGCGCCCGGCCGGTGGAGTTGGGCTTCGGACGGGATGCTGTTGATCTGGGACGCGTTCAGGCGGGGCATCGGTTGTGGAAGACGGATGATCCCGTGCTCAATCGCGAAGTGCGCAAGACCTTTGAGGGGGAGGCGATTCGCTATCGGCGTCCGGTGGTGGTGGAGGTGCATGGACACGCGGACGCACCGCTGACCCTGCAATTGCGGGATGAACTGGGGAATGTGGTCCGGGTGGACTCCGCGGTTCCCCTGCAGCGCGCCGAACGGCAGCCGCTGACCGGGGAGCGGTTGCAGGAGCAGTTTGGTCGGCTGGGAGGAACCCCGTTCCGTCTCGGGGAACTGCGCAATCATCTGGAACCCGGACTCATTCTTCCGGTCAGCGAACTGAATCGCCTGCGACGTGACGCCGCTTCCCAACTGGAGGCGCGCCGGATCGAACCGCGGCGTTGGACCCTCGCCAATCCGTCGGCTGTGTCCCCCATTGCCCTGACGGCGGGTGGCGTGGATGCGGTGGCGTTGACCACACCCGAACTGCTGGTGCTGGTGCGCAGTCTGGAGCAGTTGGAGGCGGTCCTGTCGGCCGGAGTGGCCACCGTGTACTGCGATTTTGAGGATCCGAAGCGCTATTGCGAGGCGGTGACCCGGGTGCGGTCCGGGGCACCGGGAACGTCGATCTGGCTGGCGCCGCCGCGCATCACCAAACCGGGCGAGGAATGGATTCTCCGACAGGTCCGCTCAGCGGAGGCGGATGGATACCTGGTGCGGAACTACGATCATCTCCGGTTTTTCTCGGGGTGCCGACTTCGCGGAGACTTCTCCCTCAATGTGGCCAATCCGCTGACCGCCGAGTACTTCATCCGCGCCTGTGGACTCGAGCGTCTGACGGCCAGCTATGATCTGAACACGGCCCAGTTGGAGGCGCTGCTGACCGGGGCACCGCCCGGATGGTTTGAGGTGACCATTCACCAGCACATGCCGATGTTTCACATGGAGCACTGCGTGTTCTGCGCGTTTCTGTCCACAGGCACGGACTTCACCAATTGTGGGCGTCCCTGTGACCGGCACGTGGTCACCTTGCGCGACCGGGTGGGCATGGAGCATCCGCTCAAGGCCGATGCCGGATGTCGCAACACCGTCTTCAACGCCCGGGCGCAGAGTGGCGCGGAATCGGTCGAGCGCCTGCTCCATCTTGGCCTGAAATCCTTCCGGGTGGAGTTTGTGAACGAGACCGGGGCGGAGGTGACCGCGACCCTTGCCCGCTACCACTCTCTGCTTCGCGGCCAGATCTCGGGCACGCAGGTCTGGCAGGATCTCAAGCTGGAGAACCGCCTGGGCGTCACCCGCGGCCAGCTTGAATTGAGCGGCGCCCGCAAGGTGTTCCCGCGCTCCTGACCGGAGCGCAGGTGGCCCGTCGGCGAGCGATTCGTCGCGATTCGTTTATCTTACCCGTCCACGAATGTCCGGCTGGTTCAATCAAGGAAGATCAGGCGAATCTGCTCCAGCGGATGGTGGAGCGCGCGGGGGGCGACTCGATAAACTGGAATCGGGAACTCTGCTTGTTGGTGGACTCTGGTTTGTTGCCGACGCGCTTTTTGTCGCTCGGCCATCACCGCTTCTCCAAGTGGTATCAATGGTTTTGACGCCGCTGTTCCTGCTTTTTTGTGTCGCAGCGGTATTCCGGATCCTCTGGAGGTGGGGTGCCCGTCGGGGGCGGGCGGTTCTCCCGTTAGGGATATGTTTGAGCTTTATTCTGCTGAGTCCGGAGGTGGGCGGATTCATCCGCCGATATCGCTTCGCCCGTTCATTGACGGGATATGAGCGGGTCATTCATGACCTGGAGTCCGGAAGTATTCCGGTTTCGGGGGAACTTCAGCGGATTCCAACTGCCGAGGCGCACTTCGGCCATCCAGTCCTGGCGCGACTGGGTGCCGACAAAGTTCTGATGGTGGAGTTCCTTATCGGTGGTGGATTTCCAGTAAAGCATTCGGGATACCTGTATTCGTCTTCGACCGCCTTCGAGAGCGATCCCGTTGTGGTAAGGCGCTGGCCAAAGCGGCGGAAGATTCAGGAGTCGTGGTACTGGGTCTCGGACTGAGCTTTGGGAGTCTTGGCGTGATGTGAGGGCGCCGCGGCGCTTGGACATTCATTGGACACATCGCACACAGAAAGGCGCAAAGCCCCATCCCATCGGCCGCTCCCGGCCGGGCTTTCGGGTTGGACTTTGCCCGAGCCCAATCATCACTCTCGCCGAACCCCCAACCCCACTCCCCATGGCTGCCCGACTCTTTCGTGTGGATACCCGCCGGCTCACGCTGCGCGAATGCTGGTACCAGACGCGATCTCCCAAGGTTGTCATCCTTTGGATCCTAAAGCTCCTCCGCATCCGGCTGCCCGTGCCACCGACGCCTTACATTGAGACGCTGCGCGACTTTGCAGTCGACCGGGAGGCCCTCCCGGCGGCGGCGGCGGCGCGACTGGATCCGCTCGTGGCCGAGCTGGAGGGATTGGGATATCATTCGCCGCGTTACTACCGCTATGCCAGTTCCCGGGCCCTGACGGAGATCTACGGCGTTGATTTGGCTCAACGACACGGCGAGTCGATTGGCCGGGTCATGCACGTGATCAGCCGTCAGGTGCATCCGGCGACCGAAAAGACGCGGGTCTTCGTCCTGTCGCTGCTGGATTCTGGATTGTGGCTGGTGACGTCTCCTCTGCGCATTGAGCTCGAACCGGTGCCCGGGGTGGAGGTGATTCGCCTCCGCGATGCCTCACCCACCCGCTTGGTGGAGGCGCATGTGGCGGCATTGGAACAGCGCCGTTCGGCTGAAATGCCGGTGCTGGCGGGGACACCGGAAGAGGCGGAGGCGTTGTGTGACCGGTATGAGCGTCATTGCTTTGACCACAACATCCGTCGCGGGCTGGCTGTGCCGCTGTCAGGATCGGAGGCAACGGCGGAGGAACAGGCCGTCACGGCCAGCGAGCGGGCCCGCGATCAGGTGGGTGCCGAGCATGCCGAGGTGCTGGTAGAGATTGAGCGGCTCCAGAATCCCAAGACTTCCCTGAAGACCGCGCTCTGGCTCCTGGGGGGCTCTCTGCTGGCCTTTGTGGTGCTTGGCGGTGCGCAGTGGGAGTGGGAAGTCGTCCTGTTCCTGATTCCCATCCTGCTGTTTCACGAGGCGGGACACTGGGTGGCGATGCGCGTGTTCGGATACCGCAACCTGCGCATGTTTTTCATTCCGCTGTTTGGTGCGGCGGTGTCCGGACAGAACTTCAACGTGCCCGGTTGGAAGAAGGCGCTGGTATCCCTTGCGGGTCCGGTCCCCGGAGTCGTGGTGGGTACGCTCCTGTCGTTTGTCGCGCTGGCCGTGGATCAACCCTGGCTGGAGCGTCTCGCGCTGCTCACGGTGGTTCTGAATGCGATCAATCTGCTGCCGTTCGTGCCGCTGGACGGCGGATGGTT
>JBDKKE010000680.1:0-2524 GCA_039796255.1 Verrucomicrobiota bacterium
AAGGCGGCGGAGGCGGCGGGAGTGCTGCAGCGGATTCCCCATCACCCGCGGGATCCAGAGCACACCGCGCGCATCCAGCTGCGTCCGGAGAACGAGTCCGCGTTCTTCCGCTTCCTGGGCATGCCGAGTCCGGCGGAGGAACGCGCGGCTCTGGCGGCGCAGTTGGAAGCCGTCCAAAGCGCCCCCGTTCCGGAGCGCTGGCAGTCGGGCTGGCTTCGTTTCCTGGAACGACGGCGCGAGGCCGCGCTGTCGGGCGGACCGATGGATCCCCTGGACCGCCTGGCCAGCGAGTCCAACCACGAACTCCTCCGGCTACTGCCCGGGCTCCTGGCCTGGCAGGGCGAATCCCTCCTGCGTTTCGCCAGTTGTGTCCTGTGCGGGAGTTCCAAGCGCCTCGAACAACTGGCGGGAAAACTGGAGCGGCTTCTGGGCGAGATCACGGACGGAGAGCTCACCACGCTGGAGTCGCTGGGCATCGTGGCCAACCCACGATCGGCGCTGGTTCATGGCCCATTGCGCCTCCGGTGGCAGGACGACTGTCTGGATTTGGGTCGGCTCACCGGTGCCTTTCGGATTGCCCAGCCGGATCTGGACCGCGCCGAGATCGTCGAGTCCACCGCCCGTCGCTGCCTCACCGTGGAGAACGAGACGACCTTTCACGAGCTGGCCAAACTCCAGTCCGGCGAACTGCTGATCCAGACCAGCTACCCCGGCTCAGGCGTCCTGGCGCTCCTGCGCCGGCTTCCCGAGACGATGGAGTTCCACCACTTCGGCGACAGTGACGAGGCCGGTTTTGCCATCCTGGAGGACCTGCGCGCCAAGTCCGGACGCGATTTCCGCCCACTGCACATGGAGCGTGGGCGGATTCCATTCGAGCAGGAGTCTCTGGGGCGCCCGTCGCTCCCGCACTGGCCGTTCTATTCCCAAGCCAGCCATCGCTAGTCCGCGCGTGTTCCGCTCAGGACGGACGATCCGGATCTTTCCCCGGTTTCGCCTTGGCACCCGAGGCCCCGAATCGGGAAGGTGAACGCATGTCAGTTCCCGTCATCGCGGTGGCCAATCAGAAGGGGGGTGTCGGCAAGACCACCACCTCCGTCAACCTCGCAGCCTGCCTCGCCCTGCAGGGGCGGCGGGTGCTGCTGGTGGACCTCGATGCCCAGGGCAATGCCACCAGTGGAGTCGGTCTGGAGAAGACCGAGGGGGGAAGCGTGTACCGTCCGCTCATGGGCGAGGGAACGTTGGCGGAGCGGATCCGGCCCACCGCCTTTGAGCGATTGTCGGTAATCGCCAGCGAGTTTGACCTCTGCGGCGCCGAGGTGGAGCTGGCCCGGGGCGAGGACCATCTCAACCGGCTGCGCCGCGCCATGGAACCGCTGCGGCAGGGAGGCACTCTGGACCTGATCCTGCTCGACTGCCCGCCGTCCCTGGGCCTGCTGACACTGAACGCCTTTTCCGCAGCGGACCGCCTGATCGTTCCGCTCCAGTGCGAGTACTACGCCCTGGAGGGCGTGGCGATGATCACCCGGATCCTGCAACAGGTGCGGGACACCGGGATCAATCCGTCCCTGGACATCCTGGGCATCGTGATGACCATGTACGACGCCCGCACCCGCCTTTCGCAGAACGTGGTCGGCGAAGTCCGACAGCATTTCGGGGACAAGGTCTTCGAGACGGTGATCCCCCGCACCACGCGGCTGGCGGAGGCCCCCAGTTTTGGCAAGCCGATCATCCACTACGACCGCTACAGCGCGGGTTCGGCCGCCTACGAGGTGCTGGCCGGCGAGGTGTCCGCGCGGCTCGGACTGGCCGCGATCACCGCCTAAGCCGGGAAAAACTCCGGCCTACACATCCTGCAGCGCGCCGGGAATCAGGCCCTCGCAGGCGAGCGTCGTGGCGCCGTTTTCCGTGCAGATCGCATAGCGCACCTGACGGCCCGTCACCTGTCCCGCCCATCCGCGTTCATCGTCGCTCTCGGCGTACATGGACACCGAGGCGTGCTCCCCCTTCGCGTTCAGGGCGTAGAAGGTGACGTTGAAATTGGGATCCCCGTTCGCCTTGCGCAGGCGCTTCTCCACGGTGTTGGAGCGAATGCGGCGCAGGGCGTCGAGACAGGCATCCTTGGGATGACGACCCTGTCGCATTCCCTCGACCACCAGGTACGAGGAAAGGTTGAAAAGGTTCGCCTCGCCCCGCCCGGTGGATCCGGCGGCGCCGACCAGCCCATCCACATAAAGTCCCGCCCCCAGGATGGGCGAGTCACCGACCCGTCCGGGGATCTTCCACGCCAGACCACTGGTGGTGGTGACCCCGGCGATCTCTCCCGCGGCATTGATGCCATTGCAGTTGATGGTGCCCCAGTAGTGGCGGGGAGGCGTGACGCCGGTGGCGATCAGTTCCCGAAGAATTTCCTGGTTATCGAGACGCGCCCCGGAAGTGCGGTCCTGCGGACGCAGATAATGTCCCGGATCCGTCCGCCGCTTCCACTCCAGCCACGCCTTGCGGGAGCGTTCGGTATTGAGGTCGG
>JBDKKE010000681.1:0-16234 GCA_039796255.1 Verrucomicrobiota bacterium
GGTAATGTTCCAATGCGCCCCGGCGGTCCCCCAACTGCTGGGTCACGATGGCCAGGTTCAGCCGGGCGCCGGGATCCTGCGGATCGAGCCGCACCGCCTGAAGGAAGCGGGCCTGGGCGTCGCGCGGACGCCGCTTCGCGACCAGGGTGAGTCCGAGACTGTTCTGCACGGACGCCTCGGTGGGCGAGAGCTGTGCGGCGGTGTTGAGGGCTCGCTCCGCCGAATCCAACTGGCGGCTGCCGAGGAGGGATTGCCCCAGCATCTTCCAGGCGGCGGCGTTGGTTCGATTGTCCTCCACGCCGAGGTAGGTGCGCAGCGAGCGCTCTGCCTCCACCCATTGGCTCTGCTCAAATTGCAGCGCGCCGAGGTTGTAATGGGCGTCGAAGAAATTTCGGTCGTCGTTCAGGGCCCGGAGGTAGGCCTTCTGCGCCTCGGAGTTGCGGCCTGCCGCGTGATAGGCGAGCCCCAACTGATTCCAGGCGGCGGCATTTCCCGGCAAATCGGTCACCGCCTGCTCCAGCAGGGGGATGGCCTCGGCGACCCGACCGGCCGCCAGCGCCTGATCTCCGCGCCTCAAGGCCTCCGGTCCGCGGGGAGAACATCCCGCTCCCGCAAGCATCGCGCCGAGCACTGTGACTCGGCAAAGATCGAACCGCCGCACAGCGGCGTGGGTAAGCGGTCTGCGGCGGGGCGTCAAGGCAGTCCCGGAATTCCGTAAGTTAATCGCACGGAAACGGGGGCGCTGGACCGGTCAGTCCGGCGCGTCTCCGGCTTTGCGTCCGGACGCACCGCGAGGCATTCTTGACCGGAAGATGCGGATGAACCGGCGCACATTTATTCGGAACGGGTTCCTGGTTGGCGGGCTGGCGGTTCCCGTGGCCGGGTGGGCAGGCTCTGATGTGCCCAACGCGGCTGGGGAATCCGCTCCGTCGGCTCCCCCGCGATCGGCGGTCTATGAAGTCCAGGATCCGGCCGCCACCACCCACTTTGTGCCCAACCCGGAGGTGGTTCGACGCCTGGTGGATCGCGGCATCGCCGCCCTGGCCGGCAAGGCGTCGTCCTCTGAGGGGTGGCCGGAACTGATCCGGTCCACGGAAACCGTGGGATTTAAAGTCACCTCCGCACCGGGCGAGGTGAGCGGAACGCGTCTTCCGGTGGTCCGCGCCCTGGTGGAATCGCTGCGGGCTTCCGGGCATCCGGTGGATCGGATCGCCATCTGGGACAAACGTTCCACCGACCTTCGCAATGCCGGCTGGTACCGGCTGGCGGAGGAATTGGGCGTGCGCTGCCTGGCCAGTGACGAGGCGGGATGGGATCCGGACCCAGCCAAGGCCTATGACAAAGCGGTGCTGGGCCGGTTGGTGGCGGGGGATCTGGAGTACGGGCGGAAGGAAGAGCCGGGCGTGGGACGCCGCTCCTACATCAGCCGACTGCTGACGCGCGATCTGGACCGCGTCATTCCCGTGACGCCGGTGATGAATCACAACGTGGCCGGCGTGAACGGACAGTTGCTGGGACTCGCCTTTGCCGGTGTGGACAACAGCATTCGTTTCGCCAACAACCCCGGACTGTATCCCGAGGCAGTGGCGGAGATCTGCGCGCTGGAGGACATTTTTCCGCGCATTGCCTTCGGGGTCAGCGACGCCCTGGTCTGTCAGTACCGGGGCGAGGAGGCCACCCGGCTGCACAACGCCATCATGCTCAATTCAATCCGCTTCAGCCGAGACCCGGTGGCGCTCGACGTTCTGGCCATTGCCGACATTGAGAATGCCCGGGGGAGGGCTCCAGGCGAAGGGGGACCCCGGACCCGCAGTGAGATTTATTCCAATGCGGAAATGCTCGAACTGGGAGTGGCGGACCTCAAGCGGATCGACGTCAAGCGCGTCGATCCCTGAAATTTCGGACGGGCTCTGAACTCCGTGGCGACACTCAATGTTGACCGCCATCGGTGGCCGTCGCCTCCCGCGGCAGGAAAAATCCGCGCTGGCGGGCACTGATGGGCAGGGAAAGTCGCTCCATCACCGCCAGCATGTCCTCCCAGACCCGGCGCTTGTCCGCGGGGGATCCGGAGTAGAGCAGGAAGGCCGGGTGGTAGGTGGGCATGAGGGGAATGCCCCGATAGGTTTGCCACTGTCCCCGCAGTTGCGTAATGCCCGCCGTCTTGCCCAGCAATCCCTCCACGGCGGTGGCCCCAAGCGCCACCATGACCTCCGGTTGAATGATCCCGATCTGCTCCTGCAGCCACGGAAGACAGGTGGCCATCTCTTCCGGGGACGGCTTGCGGTTGCCGCTGGATTGACCGGGGGTGTCCGGACGGCACTTCAGCACATTGGCAATGAAGACGCGGTCGCGGCTGAGTTCCATCGCCCCGATGATCTTGGTGAGCAATTCCCCCGCAGCGCCCACGAAGGGTTCTCCCCGCCGATCCTCATCCGCGCCCGGAGCCTCGCCGACGAACAGCACTCGCGCATGGATGTCGCCCACTCCAAAGACCACCGACTGGCGCGCCGCCACCAGATTCGGACACCGGACGCAGGCCAGGGCCCGGCGCCGCAGGTCGTCCATGGCGGCCTGCTTGGCGGTGGGATCCAGTTTGGGCGGCAGCGGCGGGGGCGGGGCAACCGTCGGGGCGGCCGCCGGTTTTGTCGCGGCCGGCGGGGTGGGACGCAGCACCTGACTCCATCGGGCGGCGGCTCCGGCGGGAAGCGCCCGTGCGCCGGTGGGGGAGGTTGAAACGGTGGGCGCGGCCGACGCCGGAGACTGGGGCGGATTCCGGGGAGTGGAGCCGGGGTTGGGATTGGCCGGCGGTGAGGGGGAACGGCGCGCGGCCGCGGGCGCGGTGCTCAATTCGGACAGCACCTTTGCCGACACCGGAACAAAGCGCGCCCCTGCCTCCCTCATCCCTTCAAGATGGGCGATGGTGGCGTCGAGCAGTTGCCGGTATCCGGACACCCGAGGAGGCTGCAAAAGGAGGGCGGGAATGTCGATGGGGCAGTCGTCCATTGATGGCCGCCGGAACGCAGTTCGGATCGCCGGATCAGCGACCGGTGGTGTGCACGATCCGTTCCATGAACTCGGTCATCTGCTGCGCCTGACGATCCCAGGTGAATTCCTCCAGAATGTGCCCGCGGATCGCGCGTCCCCGTTTCCGGAGGTCCGCACGGTCCATCGTGGCAATGGATTGCACCTGATCGCGCAGGCTGGCGGGGAAGTTCTCCGATTCCAGGTACAAGGCGCGGTCGCCCAGCACGCGGTCCACACCGCCGGTGGCCGTGGTCAGGATGGCCTTTCCGGTCATCGCGTACTCAAAGATTTTGGAGGGGAAACTGTTCTCCAGTCCCCAGATGTTGAGTCGTGGATTGATCAGCACGTCCACCTTCTGCGCCCACTCCAGGCAATCGGACTGACGGGGAAGAAGTCCGTCGAAGACGAATCCCGGGTGCCGCGCCGCCAAGGCCTGGAGCTCCGCCGCCTGTTTACCGAAGCCGCAGGCGTGCAGACTTCCCGGGACCCCCGCGCGCACGAATTCCTCCACCAGGGGAATCACGCTGGCATGGGCGGCAAGGGCGCCGAAATAGCCGAAGGTGATGGGCCCGGTCACCTCCCGCTCCGGTGGCGGCTGATAGGCGAAGTTGAAGGCCGAGGGCATCCACATCCAGGGAATGCCCAAGGGTGCAAAGAACTTCTCCGTGCCAACGCCGAAGGAGATGCACCCGTCGTACCAGCCGATGGCGACGTCATCCGGCACATACAGCGGCTTCAGGGAATAACGGAAGCGCCGGAACGGGCGCATGGTGTGGCCCAGTTGGGACGAGTCGGCGAACACCAGGACGATCTTCGGATGCGGCGGATGAGCGCGCAGCCAGCGGACAAAGCGGTTGAAGGTCGGGTGCAGGTTGCGAACGAGAATGACGTCCGGCGGACCGGAGGCCGCGACCGACTTCCGGTAGTAGTCGCGCAGTTGTCGCCACGACCGCCATCGGTGCCAGGTCTCGGGCGGCCGGTCCCAGAGAATCAGTTCGTGCTCCAGTCCCAGCGAATCGTCCCGGGGTTCCAGCGCGCCGTAGGCCTCTCCGCCCAAAAGGGTGATGCTGGTGAGATCGGTGAGTTTCGCCAGAGCCTCGGTCATGCGGGTCTCCGTCGCATGACCGGCCGGATTGACCGCGGGGAAGCGGCCGCTGACCCCGGGGGGGAAGGCATTGCTGAGATAAAGGATGCGGAGGCGCCGGGGGGTCATGCGTCAAGTCGCAGGCTACGAATCACGCCGAAGGGTCGCAAGGCGGTTTCCGGAAGGGGGCCTGCGGACCATGGCGGGTAGGGGCGTGTTCCACCCGCGCCCCACTTCAAGTCCGCTGCGTGCGGGAACACCCCTGGATGGAACGCGGGAAGCCGCGGCGCGTTGGGGCTACCCCCGATCCCCGTGGTGTGTCCACGCGCCCAGCGGGGGAATATGGGGACGCGGGTGGAACGCATCCCTACCGAACGCGGGGTTGGTAGGGGCGTGTTCCACCCGCGCCCCACTTCAAGTCCGCTGCGTGCGGGAACACCCCTGGATGGAACGCGGGAACCTCCGGGGCGGTGGTGATTGCCTCAGAATCCCCGCTGTTGTAGTGAAGAGCGCACCCGACCCTGATGGTTCGCACACGGAGCCGCCTCTGTTTCTGTGAGCCTTCGATTCTGGGCGGTCTACCTGCAAACTCTGTGGAAGCCTTTAAGAAACTCTCGGTGTTCGGACTCGGCAAGCTCGGGGCCTGCCTGGCGGCAACGCTTGCCCAGCGCGGATTTGAGGTGGTCGGCGTGGATGTGAACCCGGAGTCGGTCCGGCGAATCCAGGCCGGGCTCCCCCCGGTGGATGAACCGTTCCTGGCCGAAACCATGGCCCAGACGGGAGGCCGGCTGCGTGCGGATACCGATCCTGCGGCGGCCCTGGAGACCGACGCCTCATTCTTCATCGTGCCGTCGCCCAGTCTTCCCGACGGAAGCTTCTCCAATGAATTCCTCATGCGGGCCATCGCCCCCGTTGCCCGGTTGGTCAAGAAGGCGCGGAAGAAGAATCACGTCTTTGTCGTCAACTCCACCACCACGCCCGGTGACTGCGCCCGGGTCCTGATCCCGCTGATCGAACAGGAGATCGGGGGGAAGTGCGGAACCCGCTTTGGCTTTGCCTACAACCCGGAATTCATCGCCCTGGGCAATGTCGTGCGCGGACTGCTCGCCCCCGATCTGGTGCTGATCGGGGAATCGGACGCCCGCACCGGCGACCGCCTGGAGGCGCTCTACCACGCCTACAACACCAACCAGCCGAAGATTGCGCGCATGTCCGTCACCAGCGCGGAACTGACCAAGATCTCGGTGAACAGCTACATCACCGCCAAGATCAGCTTCACCAACCAACTGCGGATGATTGCCGGGCAGTATGCGGATACCGACATCCATGCCATCCTGGACGCCATCGGCGCGGATTCGCGGATCGGGCACAAGTATCTCCGGGCCGGACTGAGCTACGGGGGGCCCTGTTTTCCCCGCGACAACCGGCTGGTGTCCTACGCCGCTCGACGGGTGGGTCTGGAGGCGCCGCTGGCCGAGGCTACCGACCGCGTCAACGAACTGGCCAAGCAGCAGTTGGTGCAGCAGGCCCTGGAGCAGGTGTCCCCCGGAGACACGGTGGCGGTGCTCGGGCTTTCGTACCGGCCGGACACCCATATCGTGGAGGAGTCCGCCGGACTGCACATCGCCCAGGCTCTCAAGCGCGGGGGCTGCCAGGTGCTGGTCCACGACTTCGCCGCCACGACCCGGAATAGTCCGGCCCTTCTCGAATTCGAGAATCTTGAGGACCTCGCGCTGCTTCGAAAGCGGCGGCGACTGAAGGCGGTGCTGATCTGCTGCCCCTGGCCCGGATACCGTGATGTGGCCATTCCCGCCTCGGCTCGGCTCTTCGATCCCTGGGGTGTCCGGGCCTGAATCACGCTGCTCCAGTCCAACCCGGCGTTGCAAGTGACGTCCTGTTCCACCGTTCCCCATCGACAGCCGCCGAAAAGCCCGGGCGCAGTCCGCGTCGACGGCGGTGGATCAATCCTTCCCATCATGAATCCTGAGACCGTCGTTCAGAAGCAGTTGGATGCTTACAATGCGCGGGACATTGAGGCGTTTATGGAGGTTTGGGCCGAAGACGCCCAATACTACGCGCATCCTTCCACGCTCCTGGCCGATGGCGCAGCGGCCATTCGGGAGCGTCATGTACTCCGATTCCAGGAACCCAACCTGCATGGGTTGCTGGTGAAGCGCGTGGTCCTGGGAAGTACCGTGGTGGACTATGAGACGGTGACCCGAACCTTCCCGGAAGGCCCGGGAATCCTCCACGTGGTGGCCATTTATGAAGTGACCGGGGATCGGATCTCCAGGGCGTGGTTTCTCATCGGTCCGAAGATCCTGGAATCCGGGGATTCGCAGACCCTCCGCGCAGGCTGACCGGCGGGGGTTCCCGGTGCCGCATTCCTCTCACTCAATCACGTGCATCTTCACCGCCTCGACCTCGTTGTCGTTGCTGCTGAGGTGGGGAATGATCACCACCACCCGATCTCCGGAATGCACCCGGCCTAACAGGCGCAGGCGGGTCAGCGCGCCCTCGACGGAGCCCGCCGGATCCTCGGCGCACGCGGGTAGCGAGATGGGGTGGACGGCGCGCAGGAGACTGAGCGATCCGGCCAATGAGTCGTCGGGTGAGAAGGCGAAAATGGGGGAATGGCGGGGACGTCGTCCGGCCGCATCGCGGGCCAGTTGGCCGTCGTGCGTAAAGACGATGAGCGCGGCGGCCTTGAGTTGGTCGGCCAGAAGCACGGCGCTCTGGACCAGCATCTCCCGCGCATTGCCCATGACTGCGGCCTCGTGATAGTTGGCCCCACCGCTGCGCTCGATCCGGCTGGCGATCCGGTCCATCACGCGCACGCACTGCACCGGATACTTTCCGGCGGCGGTTTCGCCGCTGAGCATGATGGCGTCCGCCTGCTCAAACACGGCATTGGCCACGTCGGTGATCTCTGCCCGGGTGGGGAAGGGATTCTCGGTCATGCTTTCCAGCATCTCGGTGGCGACGATGACCGGACGCCCAATCATCAGGCAGTGCTTCACGATCCGCCGCTGGATGATGGGGAGTTCTTCGTAGGGGCATTCGATGCCCAGATCGCCGCGCGCCACCATGATGGCGTCCGCTGCCTGGGCGATCGCGTCGAAGTGATCCACGGCGAACTGGTGTTCGATCTTGGCCACCAGTTGGACGGGATGCGGTGCGTTCCGGACGAGGGACCGCAGTTCCCCGACGTCGTCGGGATCGCGCACGAAGCTCTGGGCAATCAGGTCCACGCGAAGTTCCAATCCCAGCGCGATGTCGGCGTGGTCTTTGGGAGTCAGGGCCGGAAGGGAAAGGCGGACACCGGGGAGGTTGATGTGGCGGCGGCTGCCCATCTGGCCATCGGTCAGGACCTCGCATTCCACCTGCGTGGCCGTCTTGGAATGGATTCGCAGGGTGAGTCCCCCGTTGTCGACCAGCAGGATCCGGCCGACCTCCACATCGCGGGGGAAATCCGCGTAGTTCACCGAGGTGGACTTCACGCCGGAGACCGTTGCCCCGGGAACGGTGAACACGAAGGGGTCGCCCACCGAGAGGGGAATGGGGGCGGCAACGTCCCCGGTGCGGATGGACGGTCCCTGGGTGTCCAGCAGTACACCCACCGGCATGCCGAGCCGGCGGGCCACGGAGCGAATGCCGGGAACGGCCTGGCGGATCCAGTCCGGCCGCGCATGGGAACAGTTGATCCGGAACACATTCACCCCCGCAGTGAGCAACGCTTCGAATTCTGCCGGTGTGGCGCTGGCCGGACCGAGCGTAGCGATGATTTTCGTTTTGCGCATGGCCGGGCGGACGTTAGCGGGGTCGGGAATGGCGGGGGAAGGGAAACCGGGCGGAAGTACCGGTTGACGTCCCCCGGCCTGTCCCGTTAACAGACGTCCTCATGCGCCTGCCATCCTGTCGACCTGGGGGAGGGAATCCTGACGAAGCCGGCCACTGGTTCAATACGGTGGATCCAGTCGACCGCAGCCTCTGGTCTCCGCAGGCTCATAGAATGCGCCTCAGGTGCCCTTTCGTGTCTCGCTTTGGACTCCAGTGGACGGGACTGGCCCTCTTCCTGGTGGTCCTGACTCCCGCGCAGGCGGTGAACTCTGCGGATCTGGAGGCCTGGCAACGAATGCTGGGTGCAGCGAAGGTCGTCGAGGTGCCTGCACTGGTGGCCCAGATTGTTGGTGCCGCTTCGGACCAGGATCGCGCGCAGGTGGCATCGGCAGTGGTGGTGACCGCCCTGAAGGAGTATCCGGCGGCGGCGGGACCCTGTCTCCTGGCGGCTGTACGTTGCGCGCCCGAGGCCGTCGACCTGGTGGTGACGGCCGCCCTGGAAGCCGCGCCGGAGTGTGCGCTCGCGGTGGTGAGCGCTGCCGCCGAGTGCGAGTGCGAACCGGGCGACCGGATCATCGCGGTGGCCACCCGCAAAATACCGGGCTCGGTGGTCCGGTTCGAGCGCGAGGTGGCCCTGGTGCGGGCTCGGCGAACCACGGGTTCCCCGCAACTGCTGGCGAAGGTTCCGCCCCCTCCGGCCAAGCCCGCTAAAGTTATCAAAGCCCCCGCGATACCGGCGACCACCAACGCCGCGACGACCGGGAGCGACCCCCGCCCGTGACGTTTTCCAACTGCGCGGTGAACGGCATTTCTTCCGGTCAGCAGATCGATGGGTCGCCGGGCGGGTGTGTTCCCCAGCGTGTGGGCGGGGAATTCTGAATGAGCGAACGTTCACCCACGCTCTGGGATACGGTCTGGCGTCTGACGCTGGGGGTGGCGCTACTTCCCTGGTGCGTCGGGGCTTCCTGGGCTCTGCTGGGAGTGCTGCGTGCCACCGGGTCGGCCGCCACCTTCTGGGTGTCGTCACTGGGCGGCGCGGCGAGTTGGGGGGTCCTGTTCTTCCTGCTTCCCAAACCGATGTGGCTCTATGTCGTGGGGCATGAACTGACCCACGCCGTATGGACGTGGATGTTTGGCGGCCGGGTGAAATCCCTGCGGGCGTCGGCCCGCGGAGGACAGGTGGTGGTCACCCGCAGCAATACGCTGATCATCCTCGCCCCGTATTTCTTTCCCCTCTACGCGGTGTTGTGGGCGCTCGTCTGGCTCGCCTTCAGTTGGACGACGGACAGCGACCGGTATCTGCCCTGGTTTCACTACGGACTCGGCCTCACCTACGCATTCCATGTCACGCTGACGGCCTACATCCTGCGGATCCGTCAGCCGGACATTGCCGCCGAGGGATGGTTCGTCTCCGCCGTGGTGATCTGGCTGGGCAATGTGCTGGTGCTGCTCCTGACCCTGCCGCTGCTCACCCAGCGGGTCACGCTGGGGACGGCCCTGGGTTGGATGCTGGAGCGGACGGGCCGCTTCCTGGTCTGGTGCGCGTCACCGTTCTAGTCCGGAGGAGCTCCCCTGTGTGGCCCGCTGGGTGGTGGTCGCGACCGGGTAAAGACCCGGGCAGCATCCGAACTGCTGATGAAAGGCCTGGCTGAAGTGGCTGAGGCTGTTGTAGCCGACTTCCATGGCCGCCTCGGTGACGTTGTACTCGCCCGAGCGGAGCAGTTCCGCCGCCCGCTCCAACCGCAATTGGCGGATGAACTGGGGGATGGTGACGCCGGTTTCCTTGGAGAAGGTGCGGCTCAGATAGAAGGGGCTGCAGCCGACCTCCTTTCCGATGGCCTCCAGCGAAGGGGGGGCCGTCAGGTCCTGTTTGAGAAGCAGGATGACGGCATCCACACGGTCGCGGGCCACGCGATGCTGGCGGTGGCAGAACAGTTCACCCGTCGACGCCGGCTGGAAGAAGAATTCCCCCATCAACTCGATGGCCTTGGCCTGGTACCAGATCGACTGGGCGCTCGCGAGCACGGGGGGCTGACGGAGGCTGGTCACCAGTTCCCGCTGACGGGTGTTCATTGTCTCCGTCACCCCCACGGCCGAATCCCCCTGCTCGCCCGAGACCACCCGTCGAATGAGCGGATGCAACTCCGCCGTCACCGCCTGGAGATGGCGGGTGAGAAAGGCGGGGGCTAGTTCCACGGTGATGAACCGGTGGGCCTCACCCGCGGTGCGCGCGGCCTTCAACGGCGTGCGGCCCTGTCGATAGAATCCCGCAGTCCATGGACCGAAGCGCACCCGCTCGGTTCCCGCCGTCACGTCGCCGGCGCCGGCCAGGTTCAGGCAGAGTTCCACGCTGTCCGGATGGAAACTGCGTCCCCAATCCACGGCCTGTTGCGGGGTGAACTCATGCCATTCAAAACTGACCCCCAACTGCGCGAAGTCGCCGAACAGTTGTCGCCACCGGGCATCAACAGCGCGCCACACGGCCGCCTCTCCGCCCTCGGGGAGCGGTAAGGCGGGCGGGGCGCGACGGGCGGAGGGCGATTTGACCACGTGGGTTCAGGTTAGAGGGCGTCCTGACCCGCAGCAACCACCCGGGTTGACGGGAACTTGCGAATTGTGTCGCGCCGTTGCCATTGGCCATTGGCTATTGGCTATTGCCTATCGCCTATTGCCTATCGCCTATTGCCTATTGCCTATCGCCTATCGCCTATCGCCTATCGCCTATCGCCTCGCCCCTGCCCGTTGCATCAGGGACATCCCGTCGTGGCTCGCCGGCATTGCCGACCGTGGCGGGTGCGGCACAGTGGGCTTTCGTGGGTTCCCGGTTTGAGCTGTGCCGATGAGGATGCCGTTGCCCGCGGGGAATATTCTCCCGCAGGCGGCGTGCAAACTCATGGACTCAGTCGCCCGGCTCCCTAAAGTTTGACCTTCAATTCCGAGGTATGAATCGATTTCTCCGTCTCGCCTTCGCGACGGCCGCGGCCCTGGTCGCGTCCACCGCCCTCCACGCCGCCGATCCCCTGCGGGTGTTTATCCGCGCAGGCATCAAGACCCACGGGCCCAACCAGCATGACCATCCCCGGTTCCTCGGGGACTGGACGAAACTGCTCGCGGAGCGCGGCCTGAAGGTGGACGGCTCCATGGAATTTCCCACGGCCGCCCAGCTCGACGGAACCGACGTGGTGATCATCTACGCCGCCGACGGCATGAAGATCACCGGGGACGAACGCACCCGCTTTGAGAAGTTTCTCCAGCGCGGCGGGGGTTTCGTCGTGCTGCACGACGGCGTGGTGGCCGGCGATCAGAATGACTGGGCCAAGAAGGTGCAGGGCGGCTCCTGGCGCTGGGATGGCGAGAAGAAGACCAGGTGGCACGAGGGGGAAGTGGGACTCTTCTTTGTGGATCAGGAGGATCCCATCTCCCGCGGGATCTCCAATTTTGACTGGAAGGATGAAGTGTACAACCAGCTCGACATGTCGCCGGACGTGAAGGTGCTGGCGGTCAGCTTTGTGGATGTCTTCAACATCTGGCCGCAGATCTGGACCTACACCCGGACCTGGGAGGGGGGCAGGGCGCCCTACCGCGCCTTCGTGAGCCTTCCCGGCCACGAATACGACGTCTTCAACACCCCCAACTACCGCGCGATTCTCCTGCGCGGACTGGCCTGGGCCGGCAAGCGGGCCAATGTGGATGAATTCTGTTCCGGGGAGGAACTCGCCTCCCTGCGTTATCCCGCTGGCGGACCGAAACCCGCGTCCGAGGCGGTGAAGACCCTGCAGCTGCACCCCGAGTTCAATGTCACCCTCGCCGCGGATGAAAACGTCGCCGAGAAGATCATGTCCCTCGACTGGGATCCGCAGGGCCGGATGTGGGTGGTGGAGACTCCCGAGTATCCCGGCGGACGCGACGTCAATAAGAACGACTTCAAGGCCTACTGGGATCGGGCCAAGGATCCGGCCAAGTTCCCGGTGGGGGGCAAGGAACCGCGCAAGCCGCTGGACCGGATCTCCATTCTCACCGACAGCAATGGGGATGGCATCATGGACCGCCGGGTGGTGTTTGCCGACGGATTGGAGCTGCCGACCTCGCTCGTGCTCTACAAGGACGGCGTGATCGTGTCCCAGGCGCCGGACATCCTGTGGATCCGCGACACCAACGGCGACGGTACGGCGGACAAGATGGAGACGCTGTACACGGGGTGGGGCACTTTCGACACCCATGCGGTGATCAACAATCTCCGCTGGGGACCCGACGGCTGGGTTTACGGAACCGTGGGATACACCCGCGGAAAGGTGAAGTCCGGCGACGGCTCCAAGGACTTCGGCGACATTGCGGCCGGCGTGTACCGGTTCCGTCCGGATGGCTCCATGCTGGAGCAGATTGCCGCCGGCGGATGCAACACCTGGGGCTGCGAGGTGGCGCCCGACGGCGAAATCGTCTTCACCACCGCCACCTGCGGCGAACCCATCTGCCACGTGGTGATTCCGGAGAAGATTCTGGCGCGCGGACAGACCGGCGGGCTGAAGGCCTATCTGAACATCATCGAGGAGAACAAGATTTACCCTGCCTTTGACGAGAAGCGTCAGCCCTATGTGCAGATTGACTGGGTGGGAGCCTGGACCGCCGCCGCTGGAGCGACCATTTACGACGGGGGCGCCTGGCCGGCCAAGTGGGCGCCTGAGGACCGCTATTCGTTCTTCATGGGCGAGGCAACGCGGCAGTTGGTCCATCACGAGTTCCTCGATCCCAAGGGGGCGACCTATCAGGGGCGCAAGGAGGAGGGCCGCCGGCAGACCGAGTTCATGCCCAGCACCGACTATTGGTTCCGTCCGATCCACAGCCGGGTTGGCCCCGACGGCGCCCTGTACGTTGTGGATTTCTACAATCAGATCGCGGTGCACAATGACACCCGCGGCCCGGCGCACGGCGCCCGCAACGCCGCCGCGCGTCCCGATCGTGACCACCACTTCACCCGCCTCTGGCGCGTGCAGCACAAGGACGCGAAGGCGCTGCCGGCCTACCAACTCGACGCCCGGGATCCGGCCGGATTGGTTCCCATGCTTGCCCATCCCAACGGATGGGTCCGCCTGACGGCGAACCGGCTGCTCAACGAGACTCAGCCGCAGGACGTGACGGCGGCGCTGGTGGCGTTGATGAAGACGAGTCCGAGCCGCTATGGCCGCATGGAGGCGCTCTACTCGCTGAACAATCTGGGAAAACTGGATGACGGCCTGCTGCTGGCGGCACTGCAGGATGCCGATGGGGCGGTGCGGAAGAATGCCGCCCGCCTGGCCGTGGAGCGTCCCGCAGTGGGTGCGGACGTCGTCAAGGCGCTGCAGACCCTGCTCAACGATCCGGACGGGCGCGCCAAGATCAACGCGCTCTTCGCCCTGGGCAGCCTTCCGGCCTCCCGCGAAACGGCGGATGCCATCGTCGCCGTCTGGCCCGGATTCAAGGATCCCTGGCTGGAATCTGCCGCCGTGGGTGCGGCCGCCAAGAATCCGCTCCTGTACTTGCAGGCCGCGCTGTCCGCCAAGGACCCGGCATTGATCGCCTCCTTCGTTCCGCACATTGCCCGCCTGGCGGCGCAGCAGGCGGACGGCGAGAAGGCCGCCCGGTTCGTGGCCCTGCTCGGTGCCTCCTCCGCCAGCAATGACGGACTCAAGCAACTCGCCCTCGACAGTTTTGCCCCCAATCTCAAGAAGGAGATTGTCCCGACGTCCAACGCCCAGTTGCTGACCGCCATGCGGTATCTTCTGGCCTCCCCACGCACAGCGGGAGCCGTCCTGCCGTTGGTGGCCCGATGGGATACCTCCGGGCGTCTCACCGATGCCGTGAAGCCCGCTGTCGCCCGCGCCGAGACCCAGTTGGCCGACGCGTCGCTGAGCGATGAGCTTCGCGGTCAGGTTGCCGCCAATCTGGTGGGTGTGCGGACCCTCGATCCCTCCATCGTCCCTGCGGTTGCCGCCCTGTTGGGCAGCTCCGCCAGTCCGGCGCTGCAAAAGCGAGTGGTGGAAGCCCTCGGAGCCCAGGCGGATTCCGCAATGGCGCTGGTGCCGGTGTTCTCCAAGCTTCCCCCCGAGGTGGTGGAGCCGGCGTTCGGACAGATTGTGAAGCGCGGCGACACTACGGGAGCGTTCCTGGATGCGGTGGCGGCCAAGCAGGTGGACCTGCTCCAACTGGGACCTGCCCGGCAGCACCGGTTGCGCACGCATCCGGACACCCAGGTTGCCAAACGGGCCAATACCATTGTCGACGATCTCAAGGGTCCCGAGGCCCGTGAGAAGGACGCGTTGCTGGCCAAGTACACCCCCGAAGTCCTGAAGCCCGGCAATCTGGAGAATGGCGCGAAGCTGTTCACCGCGAACTGCGCTGGCTGTCATGTGTACAAGACCGAGGGGCGCAATCTGGCCCCCAGCCTCACCGGCATGGGTGCCCATGGCGCGGCGGACCTCCTGGTGCATATCCTGGATCCCAACCGGCTGGTCGAGCCGAACTTCGTCTCCACCCTCATCGAGACCAAGGATGACCAGACTTACGACGGCATCATCGAGCGGGAAAACGCCCAGGAGATCGTCCTGCGCAACGCCACCGGCGACTACACCCTCCGCACGGCGGACATCAAATCCCGCGCCAGCTCCGGACGCTCCCTCATGCCTGAAGGCTTCGATCAGTTGGGCGCCGACGGTCTGCGCGACTTGCTGGCCTTCCTGTGCGCGGATGAGATCCGGTTTCGCATGCTCGACCTCACCGGTGCCTTCACCGCCAACAACAGCCGGGGACTGTACAACAGTCCAGACAACGTGGACGAGACGGTCACCTTCCGCAGCTATGGCATGAAGCGGGTGGATGACATTCCCTTCGACGTGATCAGTCCGCAGAAGGCGGTGGCCAATGTGGTGGTGCTCAAGGGGGGCGCACCGGAATCCTGGTCCCGGAAGACCCTTCCCCAAAAGGTGGAGGTCAAGGTCGGCGTGCCTGCGACCCGCCTGCACTTTCTGGGCGGCGTGGCCGGATGGGGATATCCGGCGGTGGAGGACAATCAATTGCCGGTGCTGAAGGCGACGCTGCATTTTGCCGGGGGCGCGACCGAGGAATTGGTGTTCCGCAACGGACAGGAGATCGCGGATTACATCGGACAGTTTGACGTGCCCAAGTCCAAGGCGCTGCCGCAGTTCACCCGCCGAGGCCAGATCCGCTGGCACAGTGCCGAGGTGAAGGGAAGCGGCGTCATCGAGACCCTCACGCTGGAGAGCTACAACAATGACGTCGCTCCCACGCTGTTTGCCATCACCGCGGATAACGGTCCGCGGACAGCGGCCCCGGCGGGCGCTGCGGCATCGCCGGCACCGGCCCCCGCACAGGCGGCGGCGATTCTGTCGGCGGCCCCATCGGACGCCTTGCGCATCCTGATCGTGGGCGGTGGCAGCAGTCATGACTTCCAGCGCTTCTTCAACCTCGCCGACGTGGAGACGCTGCGGGAGTTGCCGGGCGCGGTGGTGGCCTACACCGAGAACACCGACGAGATTGCTGCGGCCGCGCCGTTTGTGGACGTCCTGTACCTCAGCAACAACAAGCCGATCGCAAATGCGGCTTCCCGCGAAGCCGTGTTCAAGCACGCCCAGTCCGGCAAGGGACTGCTGCTCATCCATCCGGCCCTGTGGTACAACTGGTCCGACTGGCCGCAATACAACCGCGACCTGGTGGGCGGAGGCGCCAAGAGCCACGACCGATACGGTGAGTTTGAGGTGACCGTGCTGGACGAGGTGAAGTCGGCTCTGACCGCGGGTCTCCCGGCCACCTTCAAGATCAGCGACGAGCTGTATCATTACGACCGGGATGCTGCGGGCGTGCCCCCGCTGGTTCTGGCCACAGGCAAGTCACCCAAGGACGGTCGGGTCTTTCCTGTGGTTTGGCTTAGTCAGCACCGCGAGGGACGCATCGCCTGCGTGACGCTGGGCCATGATGGACAGGCACACAGTCATCCCTCCTACCAGAAACTGCTGAAGCAAGCGGCCCTCTGGGCCGGCGGTCGCGAGCCCGCGAAGTAGAGCCTCCCGGAGGGACGAGATTTTCGAGTCCCCATTTTCCCCCGCAGCGCTCCAAAACACCCCGCCGGGGAACGTGGGAAGCCCCTCGCTTGAGCATTCGTCCGTGCCTTCACACGTGCTCCGGGAGGGGGAGGGAAGTGGGACTCGGATACCTCGTCCCTCCGTTGGGGGGGTGCCTCCCGGAGGGACGAGATTTTCGAGTCCCCATTCTCCCCCGCAGCGCTCCAAAACATCC
>JBDKKE010000682.1:0-3376 GCA_039796255.1 Verrucomicrobiota bacterium
CCGCAGCGCCTCCGCCTTCAGTGTCCCGCCCGCCGAGGTCAAAACCGTCGCCGCCGTATCGGACAACCCAAACGGCGACTGGCCCGAAAACGTCTCGCTCGCCCGTCCATCCCAGAAGTTCCGGAAGTTGAACACGGCGTTAATCACCGACGGCGCATTCCGATCCGTCACCCGGCGCACGTTCAGCGAACTGGCCTGGAACACCGAATCCCGCACGTCACCGTATAAGTTTTCATCGGCGGAAAGACGCGAAAAAGGGGATGGGCCGAAGCGGTGGGCTCCGGTGATGAAAACGTTCGATGAACGAAACCGGACGATGAGGCCGGGCTATGGGGATTGCTTCTGTGACGCGGTCCGGCGGTATGCCTCACTGGACTGACTACGCTGCAGGACAGGGTCTGGCCCAGCCCCCGAGTGGCCCTCTGTGTGGGCTCTGGCTCGTTCAGAACCCGGATTTGGACTGGTCCCAGATCTCTGTTTACGCTCCCGAACACACCTCTGGCGCTCGCTACGGGTGGCGATGCTACGGCGACATTCTGGCCTGGCCGGGAACAGCCTCATGACGTATTCACCAGTTGAGGCCGGCCTGTCGACGAGGGGAGAAACAGAATCCGCACCATCACGCCGGTGTGGCACTTCGGGCATCGCAGCAACGGCGCCAGCAAACGCTCCTGTACCGCCTCCTTGTCCGGCTCTGGCGGCGCCTGGAGCAGTTGGCGGCACAACGCAAGATTCTCCCGTTTGGGCCGGCTGGCCAGCAGTCCGTAATGCCGGATCCGTTGAAAACCTGGCGGCAGGGAATGCAGCAGAAAACGGCGGAGAAACTCCTCGGCGGTGACCGTCATCTCTCTGGCCTGCTGGCCTTCGATGGCACGGTACTGCTTGTATTGGAATGTGATCTGGCCATCGGCCACATTCCGGATGCGATGATTGCTGATGGCGACACGATGGGTATAACGGCCCAGGTAGTCGATGACCTGTTGGGGGCCGCCGAAGGGCGGTTTGGCGTAGACCACCCATTGTAGTTGGCGGAGCGGGGCCAGCAGGGAGCGGAAGGCATTGGGTTGGGCGAATGGCGTGAGATTGCCGTGGAAGGACAGTCGCTCCTTCTGAAATGCCTGTTGGAGGGCTTCGAGAAACAGGCGGCGGAACAGACGCGCCAGGACACGCACACTGACGAAGAAGCGCTGGCGCGAGGGGATCCAGGCGGCGCGATCGGATCGCAGTCCGCCGCCGGTCACCACCGTGTGAATATGGGGATGATGGGTCAGCGTCTGGCCCCAGGTATGCAGGATGGAGAAGAAGCCGATTTCGGCGCCGAGGTGTTTCGGATCGCCGGCAATGGTTTGGAGTGTGGCGGCCGAGACGGTGAACAGGAGATCGTAGAACACCTTCTTGTTCTGCAATGCCAGCGGGTTGAGCTGTTCGGGAATGGTGAAGACGACGTGGAAATAGGGGATCGGCAATAGCTCGGCCTTCCGGTTTTCGATCCATTGGGCGCGGGCCAGATTCTGGCACTTGGGGCAATGGCGATTCCGGCAGGAGTTATAGCTGATCCGTTGCTGATCGCAGTGGCCGCATCGCTCGATGTGGCCGCCGAGGGGGGCTGTCCGGCACAGCTGGAGGGCGCGCATCAGGCGGAGCTGATGGGCGGGGAGAGCATGCTGGGCACGGTAGGCGTCGCCGTGGCGGCGGAGGATGTCGGCCACTTCCCAAACGGGCTGGGCCATGGGGCTCAGTCCGGGATGGGTGGTGTTACCTGTTTCCGCGGCCGGCCGGGTTTGCGTTTGGGCTCGATGGTCAGGTTGTCGAGAGGGCTGGCGGTTTGACGGATGGTTTGGGGGGTGACGGAGGTGTAGCGGGCGGTGGTGTCGATGCGGGCGTGGCCGAGCATGACCTGGATGGCGCGGGTGTCGGAGCCGCGTTCGAGTAAGTGGGTGGCGAAGCTGTGGCGCAGCACATGGGGAGTGACTCGCTTGGTGATACCGGCGAGGCGGGCGGCGTCGCGGCAGATCTCCTGGACGGTCGACGGGTGGATGTGCGTGCCGGCTTTGGTGCCGGGGAAG
Organism: Verrucomicrobiota bacterium; assembly: GCA_039796255.1. Taxonomy (GTDB): domain Bacteria; phylum Verrucomicrobiota; class Verrucomicrobiia; order Limisphaerales; family UBA9464; genus UBA9464. Next base: position 2,067 of record JBDKKE010000682.1, read on the forward strand.
AGCCAGTCGGCGGGACGTTGCAGCTTATAGTAAGCCCGCAGCAGGACCAGCAGGCGGTGACTGAGGACCGTGTATCGATCCTTGGCGCCTTTGCCGTGTTGGACGTGGATGAGCATGCGCTGGGGATCGATGTTTCCGGCCTTGAGCGAGACGGCTTCGGCGATGCGGAGACCGGAGCCGTAGCAGAGCATCAGCACGGCGCGGTGCTTGAGGATGCCGATGTGTTGGAAGAAGGCCATGACCTCCTCTTCACTGAGGACGACGGGGAGTGTTTCGGGGACTTTCATGCGGCCGAACTGGGCCTTGGACCAGGGCATTTCCAGGGTGACGGTGTAGAGAAACTGGACGGCGGAGAGGAAGCAGTTGATGGAATTGGCGGATAACTGGCGCTTTTCGATTAGGTAGAGCTGGTAGTTCCGGATGTCGTCGAGGCCCAGTTTGGCTGGGCTCAGGTTGTAATAATAGGCATAATCAGTTACGTAGTGAATATAACTACGTTGGGTTCCGGCGGAGAGATTCCGCAGTTGCATGTCTTCCAACATGCGTCGTTTGAGTGGGCTCACGATGGCTCCTTGGTGCCTTCAATTGGGTTGGTTGTGACAACCTTTTTGAGTGTGAGCCGCTTGGACTCCTCCGCCGGGATTCTGTTCAGTGTTTTCGGGGATGCTCGGGCGGGGCTACCGCGGAGCGGTTTCGTTCACTTAACATCTCCGTCTCCACGTCCGCCGAATCGTCACGCCGGTCGAAAGACTCCTCCATCGCCGCCGGATCCCGGTCTCCCGCCCGCCGGAACTCCAGCACCACGTTGTCGCAAATCGAGTTCACCAACGGACCCAGCCGCTCCGGTTGCCGGATCCCGTCCGGACGCCGGATCAACCGGAATGTTCGCAGAAACACTTCCTGCCGGATCTCTTCCACAAGGTATGCGGAACGCACGCGTGCCCGCAGTTTTATCCCTAGCAACTCTCCAAAATAGGCGACAAAGTGACGTTCCGTGTCCGAGTCGCCCGCGGATAGCCGCTGCACATACGCCAAGTCAAAAGTGACGAATTGCATAAGGCCTCTTGCCCCACTTTTCTCCAGTGAAACCAATAATAGCAGCCGGCCCTGAACGGTGGAGTATGCCAATACACGCCATTCAGGGCCGGGCCTCCGGTTACTGAATACTTATGTAGTGCGTACTCCGGGAAAATCGTTCCACGGATCAACGAAATTATTTTTGGCGCGTGAACTCCAGGGTCTTCGCCCCTTCCAGTCGCAGCGTCCCGCCCGTCAGAGAAATCTTCCGGGCCCCCCGCAACGCGTCGAAG
>JBDKKE010000683.1:0-2802 GCA_039796255.1 Verrucomicrobiota bacterium
TCCGTGCGCGAGGAGACCTTCCTGACCGACAAGGACCGCAATCCGGACGGCACCTGGGCTCCCCAATGGGGTGAGGTGGTCGAACTGGTGGAGGAGAACTGGTATTTCCGCCTCGGGCGTCACCAGGCCTGGCTCATGGACTACATCGAGTCGCATCCCGAATTCATTGAGCCGGAATCGCGACGAAACGAAATCCTGGGATTCCTGCGCAACAACACGCTGGCCGATCTCTGCATCAGCCGTCCCGCTGCCCGACTCGCCTGGGGAATCCCCCTGCCCTTCGATCCCAACTTCGTCACCTACGTGTGGTTCGACGCGCTGGTGAATTACTTCTCGATCCCCGCCGCCCTTGGGGATCCCGCCGCGGTCTCCGCCCTCGGATCCGGATTCGAAGCCCCGCCCGCCTCGCTCAGTCTCTGGCCGCCTGATGTGCATCTCATCGGCAAGGACATCCTCAAGTTCCACGCCGTGTACTGGCCCATCATGCTCAAGGCGCTCGGTGTCGCCCTGCCGGCCAAGTTGCTGGTGCATGGCTGGTGGCAGAAGGACGGCGCCAAGCTCAGCAAGTCCACCGGCAATGTGGTGGATCCCCTGGCGGTGATCGACGAGTGGGGGCTAGACGCCTTTCGCTACTACCTCGTCCGGGAACTGGCCATCGGACCGGACGGCAATTGGACCGACGACGGATTCAAAGTGCGGTACAACGCCGAACTGGCCAACGGTCTGGGGAATCTGCTCAACCGTTCCGCCAACATGCTGAACAAGTATCGGGACGGCGTGGTGCCCGCCGTGTCCACGGAACTGGCCGCCGACACCGCGAAGGCCGTCGCCGAGACCCTGCAGCATCTGGACCGCCACGCGCTGCAGGAGGCGCTGGTGTCCATCTGGACGCTGGTCAACCGGGGCAACCTGTATGTGGAACAGACCCGTCCCTTCAGCCTGGCCAAAGATCCCGCCCAGGCAGCGCGTCTGGACGAGGTACTCTACAATCTGGTGGAAGTCTGCCGGGTGCTCGCCGTGCTCCTCTGGCCCTTCATGCCCGGCATCGCGGAGAAAATCTTCGCCCAGCTCAATCTTCCCGGCGCACCGGACCGCATGGAACTGGCCACCTGGGGCGGCTTGACGCCGGGACACCGCATCGGCGCCCCGATTCCGCTTTTCCCCCGCAAGGATCTCAAACCCGCGTAGTCCCGGTTGCCGGACTCGGAGCTTGGGGAATGGGCTCGCCCGCATCGGCCGACTCACTCTCCCCAAGGTCCTTGAAGTCATCTCCCACCGCCCTTGCGACCGAGCTGTCAGCGGGCTTGCCGTCCGGGCCCTCCCAACGGTTTACTAGCGTCCGACACGCAGATCGCCCCGATAGCTCAAATGGATAGAGCAGCGGTTTCCTAAACCGACTATCCAGGTTCAATTCCTGGTCGGGGCACCAAGTCACAGTCACCGACACCGACGGGCCCAGCCCTCCCTTGGGACCGCCGCGGAGTAGGTTTCCCTGTGGATTCGCGAAGGCCAGTGGGTCCAAGCGCAATCAAGGCAGGCACACTCTTCCGGCTTCGTTCCGCCCCAGGACATCGTGTTGGCATCCGCAAACTGGCCCGCGAAGGTCCTCTGATTCAAATGGAGCGCGGAGTTTACCGCGTCGCGGACGCTCCGCTGGAATCCCACGAAGACCTCGCACTGGTAGCGCTGCGGAGACCCGAAACCGTGGTCTGCCTATTGTCTGCCCTGCGGTTCCATGAACTGACCACCGAGAGTCCGGATTCGGTCTGGATAGCCGTCGAAAATCACTCCCGTCCCTCACGCATTGAACCCCTCCGGCTCTGCGTCCATTACTTTTCCGGCCCGGCGTTTCGGGAAGGGGTTGAGGAACACCTCATCGCCGGGGTTCTTGTGAAGATTTACTCCGCCGCCAAAACGGTCGCTGACTGCTTCAAGTTTCGGAATCAAATCAGCACGCAGACCGCCCTGGAAGCGCTCCGGGAGGCGTGGAAGAAACGGACTGCGACCACCGAAGACCTCTACCGTTTCGCGCGGGTCTGTCGGGTGCTGAATGTCATGCGCCCGTATCTCGAGGGAATGCTCGAATGAATCAGAACGAGCAGGCGCGTTGACGGTCTGAAACGGCACTGTCAGCTTAGTGACATGACGGTCGCCGCCAGTCGTCCCAAAGTGACACCCCAGCAGGTGCTCGCCGATCTTGCGGGTTTTTCGGCTGCCCAGCTTGACCGACTTGTGCCGGAAGTGCTCGCCCTGCGGGTGGAGAAACGGAAGCTGAGCCTTTCCCGTCGGGAAACGAGCCTGCTCCGGGGCATCAACCGCGCGCTGCCGGAAACGAAGCGTGCTACCTACGCGGCACTTTCCGCCAAACGCCGCGAAGAATCCCTGACCGCCACTGAACATCAGGAACTGCTCCGCCTGTCGGATGAACTGGAGTCCCTCAATGCCGAACGCCTGCGCTGTCTAACCGAACTGGCCGGACTCCGCGACATCTCGTTGCCGAAGCTGATGCGGGATCTGGGCCTCCGGTCGCTCGCCCATGGCTGAACGGTTGGGTCCAGCGCTGCGCCGACTGGTTGAACGACGGGCCGGCCATCGTTGCGAATATTGCCAGACACCGGCGCGCTTCGTTCCCGAAACGCTGTCCGTTGAGCACATCATTCCCCGCAGCCGTCTTGGTGCGGATTCCGCAGGGAATCTCGCGCTCGCCTGCCAAGGCTGTAACAACCATAAGTACATCCGCATTGAAGCGGAAGATCCGGTCACGGGTCTGAAGGTGCCGCTTTTCCATCCTAGGCGCGACCG
>JBDKKE010000684.1:0-5125 GCA_039796255.1 Verrucomicrobiota bacterium
GGAGCTCAGATAAATTCCCATCGCCGGGTGAAAGGTGACCTCCCGCAGTAAATCGGCATAGTTCCCGAAGGCATTGCGCACGAGAACGTCATAATAGCTCGCAATGCCGAGTGGACTGTCCTGGATATCCACATTACGACGGGAGATCACCAGTATCTGGCTTAGGGCAAATGCAACTCTTTGACGAAGCTGGTCCGAGCCTCGGATCGCCGCTCGTGCAAAACTGGTGGTGACGTTGTTAGCCTGCACCATGTTGATGTTGGTGTTGGCGCCATAGGTCATCTCATTCCTAGCGCCAAAGAAGTCACGGCTAATCTGCTCGATATAGGGCGAATGTAGCGTAGGCGTCTGATTTCCAATCTGGTCATCAATCCATCCCGCATAGCCCAATCGCTGCACCCGATCCATTTCACCTGGGGTCGGGCCAAAGGCTGCCTGCTGCAGGAATCGGGCGGCCTGAACACGAGACATCTGCTGCCCTCCTCCCAGAGTTCCCTGCCGCATACGCTCAACAAAATTGGCATAGTCCCCTGACATGCTGCCCACGACCGCCCCGGCCGACGAGAAAACCGGAAGCGCAGTTCGGACGCTGTTCACCCGATAAGGGTCACTTCCCAGTACCGATTCGGACCAGTCGCTGACCCCGTCTCCATCAGAATCAAGATCACTGGTGTCCACCCGGTAGAGTTCCGACGGCGCCAAAGACAGGCGATCCTCCAACAGAACTCGAGAGACACCGCCCTTGGTGAGCGGCGGGGAGGCATACTCGACCCAGTCCGCAGTGCCAGTCTTCCAGAAAAGCGACTGCTTCTTGAATGCCGCGAACGGCCAACTCAGGACCACATCGGGAGCCTGAACGGTAAACGTAAGGGCAATGGTAGAGTTCGATGAGAACGGATTCGTTCCCCAGAGTGCTTCTTGGGCGTTGCTTTGTCCGTCGCGGTCGGCATCCCCTGCAGGTGACAGACTGAACGCTCGGTAACGCGCCTCCCACGCATCTGGAAGTCCATTTCCATTCAGATCCTGTCCCGTCGGCCAAGTGTACCCAATATACTGCGGACGACTGGTAGAATTCAGCGGGTCGGATGAACTGGAAACCTCAACTCCGTCCCGAATCCCATCGCCATCAGAATCTGGCCGCATCGGATCAGTGCCTCGAAGCCATTCATCACGGTTGTTCAACAAATCGCCGTCCGGGTCCTCAACCGCGTCCGATGCCAGACTCCTGTTGAGTCCGTGGGCATCCTCCCACAAATCGGGCGCTCCATCACCGTCGGAATCCCTTGCCGAGGCAAATGCCGGAGTCTTCTCCAAATCGGTTGGGGAAAAATAGAGGTCAACACCCTGATGGATCTCCACCGTTACCCTTCCGAAAGCACCGGCGCTGTCCTTCCACGTCGCCGTCCCGGCATCCACTGTCGGCGCCGCCGTGCAGCCAGGAAATGTTCGGGTCACCAGACCGACATTCTTGGTCTGGTTACGAATTTCGAAGGTGACCGTCCATGAATTTGCGGCACCCCGCCGTGAAGTCATCCTAAACTGCAGACGGTCGGAAATATCAGCGTGACCATAACCGCTGAAACCAAGGGCCGCCGTCAAGTCCTGGACCCTTCCGCCCGCTGGAGCGTCGCGAAAGTTGACGCCTGGACGCAGCGGCGCACTAAATCCCCCGCGGAAATCTGAATCGAAGCCATAGCTGAGGATACCTTTGTAGTAACGCAAACTCATCCGAATCGATGTGTTGTCCGCGTTGCTTCCATTCCGCACGCCGAAGGTCACTAATGGGTCCTCATAGAATTCGTCTGGAGAAGTGCCCCCCGATCCGTGATCCCAGATGAGTTGAACATTCTCCAGATTCCAATCCCAACCGACAGGCGTAGTTCGGTACTTTGGGACCCAACCAATAAACGCAGGATTGGTGGACTCGCGGTAACTCGGGTCGCTATGGTACTTGATCTCAGCGGAGTCGCTGACCCCATCCGCATCCGAGTCTGCAAGATTGGGATTCGTTCTCAGTGCGGCCGTTAGTTCATCGCCGTCCGAAACCCCGTCCTGATCACTGTCCCAGCGAAGCGCATTGGCTGCAGTTTCTTGAAAGTCTGACAGGCCATCCTCGTCAGTGTCACGGCTCCTCGGATCACTGCCCCTCTGAAACTCTTCAAGATTAGAGAGCCCATCCCCATCTGCGTCTGCAGCCGAGAGCGCCGGGGTACCGGGTTCCAATCCATATTTCAGCTCCCACCAATCAGGAATCCCTGAAGCGTCTCCATCCAGGACGCTGTCAACAATTTGGATGGCGTGGATCCCGATCCCGAATCCCAGCAGGGGTGTCATCGATACGGAGAAATCGCGGGTAGTAAGGCCCGCATACCGCACAACGTTTCCTGGTCGTGTCGGAGGGGATCCAGGGAGGATTTCGATCCAGTTGGTCTGGGGAGCCGTGCTCCGGGCGAGGAAGAAACGATCGGTGGCCGAGTTAGTGCCAAGCCGAACCCGTCCGCGGTAAGAGTCCGAGACTCCTCCGACGTAGACATAAACGTCGTAGCGAGCGAAAGGAACATTACTGACCGTCACGGCAGCCGGGATAGCCGTCGAGGCGCGGAGTAATCCATTCATCAACAATCGATTGCCCGTGCCACTGTTCTGCGACGCCGCTGAACCGTCCGAAGTCCAATAGAATTTGAGGTTGGGCAAGTTGGTGCCGTCGCTGCGGACGATCAGTCCTTGCAGCGGGGAAATGATGTTGGTCGTTCCACCGGTTCGCCGTCCGCCGGATAGAAGCGGCACCGTATCGTTCCAGAGCGTCTGCGGCACCACGCCAGCGGGAAGGTTGGTTCCCACCGCTCCCTTGACATTGATAGCCGACACAAAATTGACACCGATTCCGCCCCGAAAACGGGTGGGGCGTTGAGCCGATGCCGCTGGATTGGTCCCCCAGCGCCGCTCAGCGATATCCCAAAAGCCATCCGCATCGGTGTCGGCTAGCAGCGGCGAAGTTGGGGGAACCCCGTTCACCTCCTCAGCATCGGACAACCCATCGCGATCGGTGTCTCCCAAGAGGGGATTGGTCCCCAATGTCCTCTCCCGGAAATCGTTCAGTCCGTCCTTGTCGGTGTCGAACGCATTGGGGTCGGTTGAATTCACCCCGCCGTTGTACTCCTGCAACGCAGTCAATCCGTCGCCATCGCGATCGCTGGCGGCGTTGGTAGGATCCGCATCACTCAGATAGTTATCGACCTCCCAGGTCGCTGGCAACCCGTCGCCGTCCACGTCGGCAATGCCGGTCACATCCGCCTCCAGACGCACGAAGTCGTAACCAATCCAATAAGTTGACCCAGCGACTGCTGGCCCGGTTCGGACGATCTCAACCGTGTTCGCGCCCGCCACCGCAACGCTGTTGGTTGCCAAGAAATTGGCAGTGATCACCGTGGGAGAACTAATCCTGCCGGTGTAGAGGAGCGTGGATGCGCCGGAGGCATTCCGAAGTCGCACTACGATGTCGTGCTCGCCGATGCCCACCTGAGAAACTCCATTGACCGAATGTCCGCCAACGGGAAACTCGAGACTCAGGCGCAGCTTTGCCGTCGCGGACACCTGTGCTGCGGTCAGGAAAAAATGAATCCGATTAGTCCGATCCGACAGGGTATGCGCCCGCTCCCACGCACTCGGAGGCTCAGGGTTGGGTACCGGCAAAACCGCAGTCAGCCCATTGAATCCCACCGGAAAGTTTCCCGCGAAGTAGAAGTCATCATCCGCGGATGGATTGCTGGTGGCACTGTACCTGGGATCCCCAGGTAGTCTGGTCACCAAGCCGGGGGGGGGATCATTTCGACTGTTCTCGACACTGAACTCACTCGTCGGATAAGCCCCCAACGGCAGAGGGCTGCTGTCTGTTCCAACCTGCCAAACGGTCAAAAATCCCGCATGGGCAAAACCAGAGACGATAAGACTAATCAGCGTGACGCGCGCAACCCCAGCAATGTTGTCGAACATTCGTTCATGGAATATGCCATCGGCACTCCATCAGTGATGAGGAGAGCCACAGCGGTATTTGCTGGCGGGGTTGGTCGCCGTCCAAGGATGTAGCAGCACAACCTTGATGGAACCAGAGATTTCTTTGGGATTCTCTGACCGAGCAATGCAGGAAGCGAGATGGCCCAACACCAAATCGGGAGGAATCGCCCCAGTGCCGCCGAGATTGGAAAAACCAGAATCCCTGGGCCTCCTGTGCGTACAGGCATTCGACCGTTGACCGGGGTCCGATTGAATCTCAGTTTCTCCTCTCTCGCGGTCATGAAGACCATTCTGTTCATCTGCACAGGCAACACTTGCCGGTCCCCCATGGCCGAAGCCCTCGCCCGGCGTGAGCTCTCCAGCATTCCTGGCTGGCGGACGCTCTCGGCGGGAATTGGTGCGGTCAACGGACAGCCGCCCAGCCCGCACGCAATCCGAGTGATGCGGGAGGCAGGCCTCGATATTTCCCATCACCGGTCACAAATGCTCACCGGCAGGCTGGTTCGGGACGCCGATCTCATCTGCGCCCTGACCCGAGGTCATTTGGAGGGCATTCATTATCTCTATCCAGACGCGGCGGAGAAGACCGTTCTCCTGGGGGAATTTGACGAGACCACGACCGGTTCCGACCAAGATGTTGCCGATCCGATCGGAGGCCCATTGACAGGCTACCTCTCCTGCCGCAACCAGATTGCGACTGCCGTCCACTCCATGCTGACATCTATTCTTCGCGACTCGTCGGAAGCACCCAATCTACCCACCATCGCTGTGGGCTCCGACCACGCAGGTTTCGCCCTGAAGCAGGCATTGATCGAGGAATTGCGGCAACGCGCTCTTCCCTTAGTCGATTTCGGCACAAATTCCACAGAATCAACTGATTATCCCGACTACGCCCACGCCGTGGCTCACGAGGTCGCCCAGGGAAAGGCTGACTTTGGACTCCTCTGCTGTTCCACCGGCATCGGCATGAGCATGGCCGCCAACAAGGTCCCCGGAATCCGAGCAGCCCTCGTATCCAACCCCGAGGAAGCCGTGCTCACCCGAGAGCACAATAACGCCAACGTACTGTGCCTCGGCGCCCGCTCCACAACCCGTGAGCAGGCCATCCAGA
>JBDKKE010000685.1:0-3897 GCA_039796255.1 Verrucomicrobiota bacterium
TCGGACTCCAAGACCTGCGCCTCTGGAAACAGGAACCACCCCACCCCGCGGACTCCACAGCCATCGAAGTCCCAGCCCATCAATACCGCATCCTCACCCATCGGTGATCCAACACCGACAAGCACAGCCACTAGGTTTTCGGGCGAATTGGTTCATTTACCGATCACTGCCATTGGCTTGAGATTCCGCCCGCTGAATTGCTTCAGGCAGTCGGCGACAGAGCGGCCCTTGGCATCCTTGCTTTCAAGATTTGCCCCTCGAGACGCGAGCACTTCGATCATGGATACAAATGCATCTCCGACCTTGGGATTCCGGACTCCGGCCTTAATTGCCGCAACGTGAGCAGGGCTATGACCGTGCTGGTCAGAGATATTTGGGTCGGCGCCAGCACCGAGAAGCGCCTGCACATCCGATTTGTTCCCGCTCTGAACCGCGACGAACAATGCAGTCCGACCAAATTCGTTTCGGGGCTTAGCCCAATCTTCCGTTGCCTCACCGCTTCTTCTGAGTCGGCTCGCCCAAAAGCATCTTCATCAGCTGATACACGCGGGTGCCGGTGTTCTTGGGCCAAAGCGCCTTCAGGTCTTCGTCTTGGCGTTCGGCTCGCACGATGGCTTTATGCACGCCGGACTTGAGCTGGGTCAGGTCGAAGTGGTCCTTGGAATACTCCGGAAGGTGTCGCTTCAAATCCCGCATTACAGCCTGCCCATCCGCAAAGGATTTGGGGTCTCGGAAATGCAGTAAGAACCAGTACTCAACACAGGGGTTGCTGAGGGCCAGGAAGTGGTTCCGGTGCTTCGCCAGCTCCCGAGCCACCTCGTTCAAGTCAGCTTCTGACCACTGGTCTCGGTCGATCATCACCCAGAGCTGGTCGTCACCGGCCAGGCTCTTTTCCTTGGCATGTTGGCGCAGCCGTTTCAGGCACTCTCTGGGGTGGCTCTTGTTGTTCCGGTTTGGAAGCACCGTCAGTTGGAGCACGGCGTCTCGCGATGGTTTGAAGGCGCTCAGGTAATGCTCCTCGGTGACGCGCCCCTCGGTGGCCACCACGATGAAGGTCTTGGGCTCCCGGAAGCCGGAAGCTCGTGGACCAAACGAGCGCTTCACCATGGTTCAGGATCTGGTGGCCGTGGTTGCGAACGCGGGACGACGCATGGCCAGACGCCGAGTTCGGGGTACCGCTCCGAAGCGGCCCTGCAGGTAGTCCTTCATCAAACGCTTGTCGGTACGCACCCGGTAGTCACCCAGACTACGGATCTCAGTGTCACCCCGGTCGGTCTTCTCCAAGAGCCAGACTTCGTCCCGCCGGAACAGGTCTTGGTCGAGCAAGGTCGCATCGTGGCTGGTGAACAGGAACTGGGTAGTTTGTCCTGGCTGCCAATTTTGCAAGTAGCTCTCCACTACGGATCGGGTCAAACCGCTGTGCAAACTTCGGTCCAGTTCATCCACGAAGACGACCTGCTGATGGTTTGGGCGGCCGAGGTGGTACAGGGCCGGCAGCAGGTCCATGAATCGCTGGGTGCCGTCGGATTCCTCGGAGAATTCAAAGCGCACCCGCTGGCCATCTGTTCCCGGATGGTAGCTCACCACACGAGCCACCTGGACTTCACCGTTGACCTTCGAGAAGGAGAATCGCTGCCCGTCGCGCGTGCCCATCAGGACCCCATCGACGTCCGTCAACCGCCTCATGGCTTCCTCGCGCACGTGCTCGGGAACATTCGAGTCCTTGACCGGCAACACCTCGGGTTCAATCGACTCGATGCCAGCGCCTATACGCTGCACCGAGTCACTGAAGAACGAGCGAAAGTCATCCTGTGCAGCCAACTGGAAACCCATCGCTGGCGAAACCGAGCGTGGATCCAGCAGCAGGAGGATCTTGCTGAACCATTCGAAGGCCGGCTTGAGCGACTCCACCGCCCGGTCGAGCGCCTGGTGTAGGAAGAGCTCGTTGTTGCGCGTGCCTTTCCCCACGAAGGTCAGGAACTGGGATTGCTCGGGGTCTCCTCCGGTGAGCTCGTCTTCGAAATGGAAGGACGGCCGATCTGATTCCAGCGTCCGACGGAACAACAATACCTTGCCGCTGGGACGAACCCGACTCAGCGACTCCTCCAACACTCGGGCACTGGTGACAGTCACGTCGTAGGCGAAGGCCGTCCCGGAGGACAGGAACTCGATTTCAAACCGGCTGGGTGCAGTGCGCTGGGCAGGATCCAGGCGGAACGGAGTGACCGGAATCGCGGCCTCGGGTCGAACCCCATCGACAACGAGCCCCCTCAGGAATTGGAGGGCGCGGAACAGGTTGGACTTGCCTGAGGCGTTGGGCCCGAACAGCACGGAAACCGGGAGCAACCGCAGCCCGTCCGGCCCCGCCGAGTAGGTGCGATCGCGATGATGCATCTCCCGGGTCGCGACGGTGGAGAATTCCGCCCGAGCACCAAACGACAGATAGTTTTCGACGGAGAAACGAATGAGCATAGCAACGAAAACCTCGTTGCGAACCAGGTTTTCAAAGACAGATTCGTCTAGGAAAATCTAGTCGCAACGTTTTTTTCGTCACAATTGCCCACCGCCTACGATCCGTACCCAAGCACCCGAAGGTCGAAAAAGGGTCAGTTCTTGATATTGATACATAAAGCAGCCAAAGCCACCTTCAACCGGCGGCATAAGCTCTTCGGCCACTTGTTCTCCGGGCGCTACAAATCGCTGATCGTGGACGGATCGGGCAGCGGTTATCTCAAGAGCGTGAGCGATTACGTCCACTCATCATCGCGGAGGAGTTGAAGCTGGGGCGGTGGCAGGAAGCTGATCTCAAAACTCGGCCAAAGGGGCATTCAGTGAAGTTGGTTTTGGCGGCGCGCCTGCGGGCGGAGACGACGATGACGGTGGGGTGGATCGCCGAACGTCTGGCGATGGGCATGCGCGGTTATTTGAACCATCTCTTGTATCGCCGGAGGAAGCTGGGCGGGGAGTAAACAATATCAAGAACTGACCCCTTTCCGACACCGAACGTCTGGCGATGGGCACGCGCGGTTATCTGAACCATCTCTTGTATCGCCGGAGGAAGCTGGACGGGGAGTAGACAATATCAAGAACTGACCCCTTTTCTTCTCGGGTTGCGCTACTGGCGGGAGTGGCGGCAAGGCGGAGGCCGTGAAGAGCAAGTCCTCGATGCCACTGCCACCGGGCGTGACATTGACCCGGGGCAAGCATCTTCAAGGGATCTGGGTTGCGGATGGTTTTCGGTTTTCCGGATTTGACGCAGTTGTGGTGGCCACGCCGGCTTTCAAGGCTGTGGAACGGTCGAATGAAATTAACGAACGGGCGATAGCCATCAAAGGCATTCAGGATGCTTTGGTTGTGGCGCTCAAGGAAACCGGTGCATTTGCTTCGGTTGTGATCCGTGCCGATGAAGTGAAGGCTGGTTCTCGGTTCGCTGTTCTGGAGACCACCGTGTTCGAGTACGAGAAGGGTGGCGGTGGTGCCCGATATTTTGCGGGTGTCTACGGTGCGGGGCAGCCGGTGATTAAGGTTCGAGGGAATTTGGTCGATTCCAAGGGCGCACCTTTGTTCGTCTTTGAGGCACACCGGAGCGGAGAGTCCGCGACAGCGCGGATGTTCGGAGGCTTCCGGTCAGACGTGGAAATCCAAGCGGAAGATATTCAAGACCTTGGCATTGATCTCCGTGACTTCGTGAAAGCCCTTGTCAGCGGCCACTAGTAAATGCGGTAATCGGTTGCCCCCCTGACGTTAAATAATTCGTTGGTAGGTTGGCTGGATATTCCGGGTAAAGGAATGTTGGAACTCGCCCGTGCTATTGGATGCTGATCTCGATATTTGCATAAAGAGGGGGGCAATATTTGATGGTCGGGGAAGGGGTTTTCGGTGCTGGCTAGAATGGGA
>JBDKKE010000686.1:0-6826 GCA_039796255.1 Verrucomicrobiota bacterium
TCAACGAGGTGTTCCTTCAGCACCGGGAGAAATTTGGGGCCCGGCGCAAGGACGGCGCCCGGCCCATCCGCGCCGTCCCACTCCACGACTTCAGCGTCCTCCGCGACCTCAAGGTCCGCACAGTCGGCTAACGGCGGGCACGCTGCGCCGCACCACTGATTCCGCCTCCCTCACCGACGACATCACGGAATGGTGTTGGGCAAGGACCTACGGGGGATGGACGTGACTGCAGGCGACGTTCGACTTGGGTCATGATCGCCAATAACAGGAGAGCATGATGGTACAAGGCGCAGATTCCCCTGGAACCTCGCCTAACCCAACGCTCGCCGGCGGAGGAAAAAATCCGGCTGTTTCATTCCCTGTTTCACGGACGGGAAGATGTTTATCCGCGGCGTTTCGAGAATCTTCGCAGCGGCCGCTCCGGCTACGCATCCGCCTGCGGGAACGAATGGGTGCGCGGCGTCTGCGAGAAACCCCGGATCAAATGCGCGGAGTGTCCGCACCGCCGTTTCCTGTCGGTCACGGACGAAGTGATCCAGTGCCATCTCTCGGGGCGCGACTCCAATGGAAAGCCCTTTGTCCTGGGAAGCTACCCGCTGCTTGTTGACGAAAGCTGCCACCACCTCGCTGCCGACTTCGATAGCCACGCGTGGCAGGTGGACGTCGCCGCCTTCACCGCAACCTGCCGCAGGTTGGAAATTCCGGTCGCAGTGGGGCGCTCCCGCTCCGGCAACGGCGGCCACGTCTGATTCTTTTTCTGCGAAGCCGTGCCGGCCACCCTAGCCCGCAAGCCCGCGTCCTGGATCCTGACGGAAACCATGGAAGCTCGTCCGGAAGTGGGACTGCGCTCCTACGACCGTCTGTTTCCCAATCAGGACACGATGCCCCGCGGCGGCTTTGGCAACCTCATCGCATTGCCACTCCAGCGTCTGGCCTGCGAGCACGGCAACAGTGTGTTTATCGACGACTCGTTTACGCCTCATGCGGATCAATGGGCCTATCTCGATGCCCACGTTCGGATTCCACGAGCACAACTCGAAGACTGGACCCACGATGGCGACTCTCGGGGACGAGTCGTTGGCGTGCGTCTCGCATCCGTGAATGACGAAGTCCAGGCCGCCCCATGGAACCTGCCGCCGTCCCGCCGCCCCCGCGATGAACCCACCCTGGGGGCCCTGCCGGCGAATCTGGACATCGTGCTGGCCGACCAGATTTGCCTCTCCAAAGCACAAAGCATCGCTCCCGCCGGCACTGCGCAATCGTCTGCTGCAACTGGCGGCGTTCCAGAATCCCGAATTCTACCGGGCTCAGTCCCTGCGTCAGACCACCTTCAAGACACCTCGGATTCTCTCCTATGCCGAGGACACCTGGGATCACCTGGGCCTGCCACGCGGTTGCCTGGATGAACTGAACCACCTCCTCAAGACACTCAAGATCAAGACCGAGTTTCGCGACGAGAGGGTTCGTGGAATGGTCCTGATCACCCAATTCCTGAGCGAACTGCGTCCAGAGCAAGGTGCCGTCGGCAACGCACTGTTGGCACACGATACCGGAGTACTTGCCGCGACGACCGCCTTCGGAAAAACCGTCGTTGCCGCGTAGCTGATCGCCGCCCGGCAGACGAACACTCTGTTTCTCAACCACCGCCGCCAGCTCTTGCAACAGTGGATCGAGCGCCTCTCCTCGTTTCTCGAACTCACGCCAAAATTGATCGGTCGGCTCGGAGGCGCACCCCGCTGGTACTCACCGAACGCACCGAACACCTGGAACGGCTGGCTGAATCGCTGCGTCTGTCCATTCCACAGGTGATCCTGCTGCGCGGCGGACTCGGACGACGGGCGACGAAGGCGGCTCTGGAGGAACTCGCCAGGGATTCCGACCCCGGCGGACGGGTTCTTCTCGCGACCGGACGCTACATTGGGGAGGGATTCGACGATCCGCGGCTGGACACACTCTTCCTCACCCTGCCGGTATCGGGGCATGGAACGCTTGCCCAACAGGTGGGACACCTTCACCGATTGCACGAGGGTACGAAGCGGGGGGCTACACCGTTCTTCTGCCGGAGAGTGCGCTTCTCGGATGGCCTGCCGAGGTGGCCCTGCCTGGAGATCCCGAGCGGAAGCGGGACAACGCGTCTAGTGTCCGACGACTCACCCGCAATGGAGTGGAGACGCCGCTGGCCGGGCTGTTTGTGAATGCTGCACAATTTATCCCAGCCGATGCGCAGGGTGTCCTGCGTGCCCGCAGCGCCTCCGAGGCATTTTTCTACCGGCGTCTGCAGACGCTGCCCGAGACTGTGGGGCGTTTCCAACTGAACGCGATTTTACCCATCCCGTTCGACGGGGCCGGACAGATGGAGGTCGACTTCCTGGATACCATAGGGCGCCTGGTACTCGAATTGGACGGGGCGCAGCACCTGGGCGATGCGGAGGCCTATCGACGGGACCGCCGGAAGGACGCCCTGCTTCAGGAGCACGGATACCGCGTGCTGCGCTTCCTCGCCTCCGATGTGGGAACGCGACTGGATGAGGTGCTGGACCGGATCCTGCGCACATTGACGCCGCAACAATCGGGTGATCGCTGACGCGCATCGAACACCAGTGGTCTCCGACCCGGGCTGCGGAATCCCTCAAGGACCGTGCGGCCGATCCACGGGCGGAGAGGGCATGGCAGCAACCGCCGATACGGGTGACGGCTGAAAGAGGGTTGCCGCGTAGGCGTAGGCGAGGAATTCCCCAATGACCGTGCGCACCCCGGCGCTGGAGGTCCACCAGCGATCCGGATCAAACTTGGGATCAGGGATGGAAAGAATGCCCACCTCAGTCTCCTTGCCCAGGGCGATTTGGAATAGCAGGCGCGAACGGCGGGCGTGGGGACCGACGGTTACCAGATTGATCCGCGCGGGCGGGGATCCCTGTTTCAGAAACCATTGGCGGAGCGCCACCGCCGTGCTGTAGGTCCGGTCGCGATCCACCCGCGGAGCCGGCACGGGAACGATGGGAACTTCCGGATCTGCCATTTTCCTCAGGTTGGCGGCGCCAAACTCGGCAAACGTTGCGTAGGGATTCAGAGCCGCCCCCATGTCGACAGGCCCACCGGTCACCAGAAGACTGGAGTACCGATTCCGCTCAAACTCCGCGAGAGCGGCCTTCATCACTTCATCATCACACCACCCCTCCACTACCAGGACGTCCGATGGGACCGGTCGGGTGAGGGCCAGAAACGGGTGAATGCCCAAGACCACTCCTGCGCCCCCGGCAAGTCCCACCACCAGGGCGATCACCCAGGTTCGCCACGTCGGAACCCAACACTCTTTTCGTCGCCAGAACCGGCCTGGCGGCCGCCCCACCCTCTCGATCATGCGTTGACGCTATTCGAACGGCAGGCCAACGGGAAGTCGCCGGTACCGGCGGGCGCATCTGGACGCCGCCTCCCGAACGACGAGAGCCGGAGGGGCGGAATCCCTCAGTCGTAAGGATTCTGCAAGATTGGACAAATAGAGCGCCTCGCGTGCTGCGGACGGCGCCCTCGCCGTCCGCGTTGGGCGTGTGGAGTCACCACCATTGAGTGAGCAGTTACGCGGACCGACCGGGGCGGGGGCGCCCCGGTCAACACGCGAGGCGCGTGCGCTCCCCAGAGACCTCATCTGCACAGTGGGAGCGCATCGTTCAACTCGCGCCATCCGGTAGAGGCGTGCGGTCGCCCGCAGGAGTGACCGCGGGAAACGACACTTGCACCAGTCGCCTCACCCCGTACCGTGACCCGCGGCCGGAGTCTTCCGGCCATTTTTCTGACGATGATTCACCCTCTCCCGTCCACGAACTCATTCCCGTCCACCGATCAATTCGTCCGCCGGCACATCGGTCCCAACGCCGTCGAGCAGGCCGACATGGTGCGATCCCTGGGCTTCCCATCGCTGGAGGCCCTGATCCAAGCCGCGGTTCCCGCCCCCATCCGTTTGACCCAACCCCTGGAGCTGCCGCCGGCCCTGAGCGAATTTGAAGCCCTCGGCCGACTGCGGGGCATGGCCACTCGAAACCAGGTCTTTCGGTCCTACATCGGGATGGGTTATCACGACACGCTGACGCCTCCGGTCATCCAAAGAAACATCCTCGAGAATCCGGGCTGGTACACGCAGTACACCCCGTACCAGGCGGAGATTTCCCAGGGCCGATTGGAGGGCCTGCTGAATTTTCAGACACTGGTCATTGATCTGACGGCACTGGATATCGCCAACGCCTCCCTCCTGGACGAAGCCACCGCCTGTGCTGAAGCCATGATGCTTTGTCACCGGGTGAAGGAGTCCGACCTGGGTTCTGGCGTCGCGGTTCCCAACGTCTTTTTCGTCGCCGACAACTGCCATCCGCAGAATGCGGATATCGTCCGAACCCGCGCCCGGGCCCTGGGAATCGAAGTGGTGACCGGGGATTGGAAGACCTTCGCCTTTCATTCCGGAGTCTTCGGTGCGCTGGTGCAGTATCCGGCCACGGACGGCTCGGTTACCGACTACAGCGCCTTCGTCAAAGCAGCCCACGACGCCGGCGCGATGGTGGTGGTGGCAGCGGATCTTCTATCGCTGACCCTGCTGCCGCCCCCGGGTGAGTTTGGCGCCGATGTGGCGGTGGGAAGTGCGCAGCGCTTTGGCGTTCCGTTGGGATATGGGGGCCCCCATCCCGCCTTCTTCGCCACCCGCGATGCGTTCAAACGCCAGATGCCCGGACGCCTGGTGGGCGTTTCCAAGGATTCCCGGGGGCGTCCGGCCCTGCGCCTGTCACTGGGGACGCGCGAGCAGCACATACGCCGCGAAAAGGCGACGTCCAACATCTGTACGGCGCAGGCCCTGCTGGCCAACATGGCCATGGCCTATGCCTGCTATCACGGGCCGGACGGGCTTCGGGACATTGCGCGGCGGATTCATTCGCTCACCGGTGTGCTGGCGGCCGGACTGGAGAAGTTGGGATGCGCGGTGCAGAACACCACCTTCTTCGACACCCTGACAGTGCGGGTAAAAAATGCGTCCGAAGTTCACCGCCTGGCGGAGACGCAGAAGGTCAATCTTCGCCGGGTGGACGCCACCCACGTGGGTGTTGCTCTGGACGAGCCGACAACCCTGGCCGAAGTGGAATCGCTCCTCCGGATTTTCAATGGCGGCGCCGCCCTGGCGTTTGCTGCCGACAGTCTGGCCCCCAAGCCCTCGTCCGTCGCCGTCCGCGCCTCCGCCTACCTCGGGCATCCGGTCTTCAACCGCTACCACAGCGAAACCGAATTGCTGCGCTACCTGCGCCGGCTGGAATCCCGGGACCTGTCACTGTGCCACAGCATGATTCCGCTGGGCTCCTGCACGATGAAGCTCAACGCGACCGCGGAGATGTTTCCGGTGAGCTGGCCGGAATTTGCCCGTCTGCATCCGTTCGCTCCGGTGGGGCAATCCCGTGGGTACCAGCAGATGTTTGAGGAACTCGAGGATTGGCTCTCCCGCTGCACCGGATTCGCCGGAGTCTCCCTGCAGCCCAACGCGGGGTCCCAGGGCGAGTATGCCGGATTGCTGGTGATCCGTGCCTGGCACGAGTCGCGGGGCGAGGGACGACGCAACGTGTGCCTGATTCCCACCAGTGCGCACGGAACCAATCCGGCCTCGGCAGTCATGGCCGGCTTCACGGTGATTCCGGTGGCCTGCGATGGCGACGGCAACATTGATGTCGCAGACCTGCGAGTGAAGGCGGAGCAGCATCGGGAGAATCTGGCGGCCCTCATGATCACCTATCCGAGCACCCACGGTGTGTTCGAGACCGAGGTTCGGTCCATTTGCCAACTGATCCATGACTGCGGCGGCCAGGTCTACATGGACGGCGCCAACCTCAATGCGCAACTCGGGCTGACGGCGCCCGGTGCCATCGGTGCGGATGTCTGCCATCTCAATCTGCACAAAACCTTCTGCATCCCGCACGGCGGGGGCGGACCGGGCGTCGGCCCCATCGGCGTGGCGGAACATCTGATTCCCTTTCTCCCTGGCCACGCGGTGGTGAACCTGGGCGGCGAGGACCCCATCGGGGCGGTCAGTGCCGCGCCGTGGGGCAGTGCCAGCATCTGCACCATCTCCTGGATGTACATCGCGATGATGGGGGCGGACGGACTCCGGCGGGCCACCGAAATGGCGATCCTGAACGCCAACTATATTGCCCATCGCCTGGAGAAATTCTTCCCGACCCTGTACCGCGCCAACGGTCTGGTGGCCCATGAATGTATTCTTGATCTGCGCCAGTTCAAAAAGGTGACCGCGGAGGACGTTGCCAAGCGGCTCATGGACTACGGATTCCATGCCCCCACCCTGAGCTGGCCCGTCGCCGGCACGCTCATGGTTGAGCCGACGGAGTCGGAGTCCAAGGCTGAGCTGGATCGCTTTTGCGAAGCGATGATTGCCATTCACGCGGAAATCGCCGCCGTTGAGTCGGGCGCTGCGGACGCCAAGAATAATCCACTGAAACACGCGCCCCATCCGGCGGATGTGGTCAGCGCAGACCGCTGGGAGCGTCCGTACAGCCGGGAACAGGCGGCCTATCCGGTGCCCGGCCTGCGGGAATTCAAGTTCTGGCCGTCAGTGGGCCGTGTCGACAACGTCTTCGGCGACCGCAATCTCGTTTGCTCCTGCATCGGAATGGAAGCGTACGGGGCTGAGGCGGGGACTGGGGTAAAAGCCCATAACCCGTAGCCCATCGACAACGACTCGCGGGTTTTGGGAGGGCCGTTCCAGTTCGTTTACGCAATCGACACCCTTCACCCGCCACACGTCACCCACGCCCCTCTCTTTTGTTTTGCCTCGATTTTC
>JBDKKE010000687.1:0-6198 GCA_039796255.1 Verrucomicrobiota bacterium
CATGTCCGCGTCATCGCCAGCCGAAAGCACTTCGCCGGAGCCGATTCGCACCTGAAAGATGGACGGTCCGCCGGAAATCGTCGACGGGATGGTCATGAAGGTCATGACCTCCTGTTCGCTGCGGCCGGCGAGTCGGGCGAGGAAGCCGCCGATGGCCTGGATGCCGTCCTGGGAATTCCCGGCGATCCGGATGATCGCCTCGTTGATCTTGGTGAGTTTGGACTGGACTCCGGCCGATGCCGGAACTTCTGCAACTTCGCTCATGGACGGGAACTTTCGGGTGAAAAATGCCGCGGGCTCACGCCGGAGTTGTCCGGTCGAAGCACGCGGTTGTCTTGTTCGGAAGCCAAGCTACCGGGAGTCACCGGTGCGTCAAGTAGTCGCCCTGATCAATTTGGCTCACTTTGCGGGGCATTTGGATTAGCTGCGGCAGGGAGAAGGGTGTCGCGAGAGGGTGAGCATCCATCGGATCCGGACATGATGGTTGACTCGAACTTCGTGGTTGATAAGGTTCGCGGCTCCGCTGCTGTCGCGGATCTGTTTACCATGAAACGTCAGTACCAGCCTAAGAAGATTCGCCGCGTCCGCCAGCATGGGTTCCTTGCCCGCATGGCCACCAGGGGAGGGAGGGCCAACATCGCCAACCGCCGTCGCCAGGGCCGTCGCCGCCTGACGCCGGTCTGAGCCCCCCATCGGTTTCGTCGCCGTCCGCCATGACCGCAACATCCGGAAACCGGTTGCGTCTGGGCCGGCGCCACCGGCTGCGTGCAGGAGGCGACTTCGTGCGCCTGAAGGCCTCCGGTCGTCGGACGGTCCAAGGGTGTCTCATTCTCAATTGGATGAGTGCCGAGGCTTCGGGACGAAATTACGACCGGGTTGGATTGGTGGCTGGACGCTCGATTGGCGGGGCCGTCATTCGCAACCGGGCCAAGCGGCTGCTTCGTGAGGCGTTCCGACTGCATCGGTCGGAACTGGTTCAGCCAGTCTCCGCCGTCTTGGTGGCACGCAAGTCGATCGTCGGGAGAAGTTTTCAGGAAGTGGAACGCGACTTTTTGGCGGCCCTGCGGCACGCACGCCTGTTGAAGGATCCCCGGTCATCGTCTCCCGTCGTTTCCGCCGCTCCGGAGTCCGCTTCGTGAATCCGTTTCGCTTGGTTCTGCTGGCGCTACTGCTGGGGTATCGCTGGGTGGTTTCCCCGGCCAAGAATGCCCTGCTCGGAACGGCCGGTTGTTGCCGATTTTCGCCCACTTGTTCGGAGTACGCCCTGGAGGCCGTCCGCCGTCACGGCGCCCGGCGCGGTGGAGTGCTCGCCGCCCGTCGACTTTGCCGCTGTCACCCCTGGGGCGGCGCGGGGGTCGATCCCGTTCCTGATCTCATCCGTCTTCCTTCCTGATTTTCCGCATGGACCGCAAAGGAATCGCCCTTCTCGTTGCCGCGCTGGCCCTGATGCTTTCGTGGTCCTGGCTGGTCAACAAGATCTATCCGCCGTCGGTCCGCCCGCCGGTGCCCACCAACGCGGTGACCTCCGCGACGAGTGTTGCCCTATCGAATGCGCTGCCGGTCTCCCCGGCGCCCATTCCCTCGCTCAGCGCCCCTCCGGTGGTCCCTCCGGCCGTTCTTTCGGCAGCCCCGGGACGGGTCCTGCAACTCGAGAATGCCCAGGTGCGGGCCACCATCACCTCCCGGGGTGGCGGATTGAAGTCGGTGGATCTCAAGGAATATCCCGCCAGCGTCGGCTGTCGCGAAGGGGACAAGGCTCTGGCGGCGGAGCCAGTCTCGATGAACCAGCCGGCGTTCATTCCGGCGTTCGTGCACAGCGATTCCCTCGACCTCGGTCCGAATGCCGAGTTTCAGTTGAGCAGTGATCCGGGAGTGATCCGTGCCCAGCTCCAGCTCACCAACGGACTGCGGGTCATCAAGGAGTACCGCATCGCCAGCAACTACGTTTTCTCGGTCACCCTTCGCTACGAGAACACCAGCCGGGTGCCGCTGATCCTTCCCGGGCGGGAATTGGTGATTGGCACTGCGTCCTCTGGGGATCGGACCGAGACCGCCGAATGGTTGGGTGCCCATTGGTACAACGGCACCGACACCACGGTGGTCAACCAGCCCTGGTTTGCCAATCGCACCCTCGGCTGCATTCCCGGAACCCCCCGCACCGAGTATTCCGCGGGATCCAGCAACGTGGTCTGGGCGGCGGCCAACAACCGCTTCTTCGCCCTGATCGCCGTTCCGGCCACGCCGGCGGACCAGATCGTGGTTCGCGATTATCCGCTGCCCAAGCCGACGAAATTGGAATTGGAATCCAACGGGAGTCTGAATCCGGACCCACGGGCCTATCAGACCGCCCTGGTCTTCGTCCCACCGGTCCTTGCGCCGGGGGCCTCCGTGGAGCAGCACTTCAGTCTTTACGCGGGACCCAAGGAGTATTTCACGCTGTCCCGGATGCAGAAGAATCTGGAGGCGGTCATGGACTTGAGCGGATTCACGGGATTCTTCGCCAAGGGCCTGTTGCTGTCACTCAACGGACTGCACACCTTCATCCCGTCGTATGGCTGGTCGATCATCGCGCTGACGGTGTTCATCAAGGGGCTGTTCTGGCCCCTGACGGCGCTGAGCACCCGGTCGATGAAGCGGATGCAGGCCATCCAGCCCGAGCTGCAGGCGATCCGCGAGAAATTCAAGGCGGATCCGACGAAGATGCAGCAGAAGACCCTGGAGTGCATGAAGCGCCACAAAGTCAATCCGGCGGCGGGCTGCCTGCCGATGCTCATCCAGTTCCCAGTGTTCATCGGGTTCTTCTTCATGCTGCGTACGGCAATTGAACTGCGCGGGGCGGAATTTCTCTGGGTCTGCAATCTGTCCGCACCGGACACGCTGTACACCATCCCCGGACTGGGCTGGATTCCTTTCCTGGGCGTGCATGGCGTCGGGCTTCCCCTGAATCTGCTGCCCATTCTGATGGGCGCGTCCTCCCTGTGGATGGCGCACCTGACGCCGGTGTCGCCCCAGATGGATCCGGCGCAGCAGAAGATGATGAAGTACATGCCGGTGTTCTTCGTACTGTTTCTTTACAACTACAGCTCGGGGCTGACGCTTTACTGGACCGCCCAGAACCTGCTAAGTGTTCTTCAAACCAAGCTGACGAAGATGAACGACGGCAAGTCCACCGCGAAGCCCGCAGCGCCCGCCGGCCGCCGGGCCTAGGTTTGTCTTCCTCCTGATTCTCAACCCGAATTTGCCTGTGAACGATACCCCCCGAATGGACCCGAAGGTCACGCTGCAAGAGATGCTTCAGACGCTGGGATTCACCGTGACGGTGGAGGAGCGTCCCATCGAAGACCAGATCCTCCTCGACATCCAGACCGATGATCCGGGACGTCTGATCGGACGCTCGGGGCAGACGTTGAGCGAACTGCAGTTCCTGCTGAACAAGCTGGTCTTCAAGCACGACGCGCGGATTCCGAAACTGATCCTGGATGTCTGCGGCTACCGTCAGCAGGCCCGCGAGCAGTTGATCAAGCGCGCCCAGGAAACTGCCGAAAAGGTCCGCCGCTGGGGTGACGTGCTCGAATTGGAGCCCATGAACGGCTACGACCGCTGGGTGGTTCATCAGGCCCTCAAGGACGACCCCGACATCGAGACCTCCAGCGTCGAGGTGGAAGGCAGCGAGAAGAAGGTGATCCTGGTCCGACCCCGGCGACGCTGAGTCCCCGGCTGATGACGATGCCGTGGCTCATGCACGGCCGTCTCGGGTGTTCACCGGATTCCCATCATCGTCCGGACTCTGTCCTCGACTCGGGGATCCATGCGGATCAACGGCGGCCACGGGCGGTGGAAGCCTTCGCCCGGGATTTTCTTGGTGGCGTCAAAGCCCAGCTTGCTTCCGATGGCCATTTGACTGGTGGCATGGTCGAGAACATCCGCCGGACCCCTGGTAAAAAGGCTGTCCCGTTGCGGATCGGTGTTCGCGCACAGGTGAAAGAGCACTTCGCTGGTGTTGTGAACGTCCACACCGGCGTCCACCACGATGATGTATTTGGTGAACATCATCTGCCCCATCCCCCACAGGCTGTGCATGACCTTGTAGGCCTGCATGGGATAGGTCTTTCGAATGCTCACCACGACCAGATTGTGGAACACGCCCTCGGCTGGCAGGGCGATGTCCACGATTTCCGGGAAATTCATGCGGAAAATCGGCAGGAAGAGCTTCACCGAGGCGGCGCCGATGTAGAAGTCCTCCATCGGCGGCATGCCCACGATGGTCGCCGGATAGATGGCGTCGTGACGATGGGTGATCGCCGTGACATGGAATACCGGATACGGCTCCGGCAGGGTGTAATAGCCGGTGTGGTCGCCAAAGGGGCCCTCGTCGCGCAGAGGCTCCAGCGGATCGATATATCCCTCGATGACGAAGTCGGCATTGGCGGGGACCTGAAGATCGTTGGTCACGCACTTCACCAGTTCGATGGACTTCTTGCGCAGGTATCCGGCCAACAGGAATTCGTCGAGGCCATCCGGCAGCGGTGCGGTCGCCGCAAAGGGAAAGATCGGGTCTCCGCCGAGGAAAACGGCCACCGGCATGCGGCGTCCGGTTTCGTAGTACCGGCGCCCGTGCCGCGCGGCGACCTTTTGCAGCTGCCAGTGCATGCCCGTGGTGCGGTCGTCGTAAATCTGCACCCGGTACATGCCCAGGTTGCGGTCCCCGGTGTCCGGATCCTGCGTCACCACGCAGGGCAGCGTGAGGAAGCGTCCGCCATCCAACGGCCAACAGTGCAGGATCGGCAAATTGAGAAGCGTCGGAGAACTGAGGGGTCCTGCAGTGTCCGCTGGATTGGCTAATGGCGATTGGCTTTCAGCGATGCGCGGAGCGTCTGGCCACGGCGCGGTTCGCGTCGCTGGAGCGTCGTACCGGTGGACGATGTCCTGGCAGGCGGCGGTTTGGACCGTCTTCGGACGGGCGAATCGAAGGTCGAGTCCGAGGGAGAGCAGCTTGAGGGCATCCTTGAGGGTCGAGGGCGGCTTCGCCTTCACCAAGGCCCCCAACTCGGCAGCAACGGCGTCCACAGAGTCGGCTCCCATGCTCATGGCCATGCGGCGATGGGATCCGAGGGTGTTGATGGCCACGGGAAAGGGTGACACCACGCCGTTGACCGTGGGTTTTTCGAAAAGCAGCGCCTGCCCGCCGCCCGGCCGCTTCATCTCCCGGTCAGCAATGGCGGTGATTTCCAGTTCGGTGGCCACGGGCTCCGCAATGCGCCGCAATTCGCCGGCACGCTCCAAGTGCCCCACCCAGTCGCGAAAACATTCAAACGCCATGGGGGCAGGTTACCTCGGCTTTGTCGGAGCGCATAGTCGATAGCCGATAGCCGATCACCACCCACGGACGACGGATCAATGACCCCATAAAAAAAGCGGCCCGGATCACCGGGCCGCCTGGAAATGGGAAATGGGAGCTTAGTAGCGTCCGCCGCCGCCGCCGCCGCCGCCGCGACGGGGACCACGGTCGCCGCCGCCGCCGCCGCCACCGTAGCCGCCACGTCCGCCGCCGCCGCCACCACCACCGTAGCCGCCGCCGCCGCCGCCACCACCGAAGCCACCGGAGCGGGGACGCTCTTCCTTCGGACGGGCTTCATTGACGGTCAGCTCGCGGCCGTCGAGCCGGGCTCCGTGCATCGAGCCGATCGCCGCCTGGGCTCCCTCGGGGGTGCCCATGGTGACGAAGGCGAAGCCGCGGGAACGGCCGGTGGCGCGATCGACCATCAGGTTGACCTCGGACACGGGGCCGTGAGCGGCAAACGCGTCCTGCAGGTCGTTCTCCGTCGTGTTGAACGACAGGTTTCCAACGTACAGTTTAGTATTCATTTGAACGTGTGCTGTTTGGCGACTGACCTTTTTCCGGCTGTTCCCGACTATCGGGTTTCAAATCGTCACTGAACCACGTTCAACTGAAGATTCACCACGCCTGGATACTTACAGTGATCCAACAGACCGCGGGGAAACTGACCGGTTGGCGTCTGGCTGCAAGCTGGATTTTGTCGAAAGTTCAGCGGCAGAAGGTAGAAGGCGGGGGCGGGAGACCATAGGCGATAGGCGATAGGCGATAGGCGATAGGCGATAGGCGATAGGCGATGGGCGATGGGCGATGGGCGATGGGCGATGGGCGATGGGCGATGGGCGATGGGCGATGGGCGATGG
>JBDKKE010000688.1:0-16841 GCA_039796255.1 Verrucomicrobiota bacterium
TTGAGCACGGTGAAGATCAGGCTGAGCCGGTCAGAATAGGATTCGGAAAGAGCCCGGGTGTCAGTGTGTGAAGCCATGGTGCCTGGAGAAATCAGTCAGAGCGCCCCGCACCACTCGCCAACGCCACACCCCGGGCGGGTACGACCCGGAGGAGGAGGAGGCATCCGTTGTGCAGTTGCGAAAATCAAAGATGATCCTGTGGGTGCCCTTCCCACCGCGGAGTCGGGCACCACCTCAATTGGAAACGTATTCGCGCGGATCGGTAATCCTCCCCGCCAGGGCGCTGGCCGCCACCGTTGCGGGAGATGCCAGGAACACCTGGCTTTCCTTGTGACCCATGCGCCCGGGAAAATTCCGGTTCGTCGCGCTGATGCATTTCAGGCCCGCCTGATTCATGCGACCGAAGGTGTCCACCGGACCGCCCAGGCAGGCGGCGCATCCGGCGTTCTCGGTCATGCGAACGCCCGCGTCCTCAAGAATCTGCCACACGGTCCGGTCGCCCCACCGCGTGGTCTGCAGGTCATGGACGATCTCCGGAGTGGCCGGAACGCCAAAGGTGTCAATGACCACCCGGCGCCCGCGCAGCACCCGGGCAAACTCGACGAAGTCACTGGTCTTGCCACCGGTGCACGACCCGACATAGGCGCGGTCGAGCTTGATGTGCCCCATTTCCTTGGCCTTTTTGCGCTGCCCCGGATCCGGGTGACACGCCACCGTGGGCTCCAGGACGTCCAGGTTGATGACCGTCTCGTAAACGAACTTCTGGTCCGCATCGACAAAGACCGGGTCGAATGTGGACTTGGTTCCGTTCAACCGCGTGCGGCCTCCGACATACTCCTGGGTCCGGGCGTCGAACTCGAAAATCCCGTTCTTGCCACCGGCCTCAATGGCCATGTTGGCCACCGTCATCCGGTCATCCATGGAAAGGCTCGCCACCCCCGGACCATCGAACTGCATCGCCCGATAGGTCGCGCCGTCGAAGCCAATCTCGCCAATGCAGTGGAGGATGATGTCCTTGGCCATGACCCCGGGTTGCAGGCGCCCCTCAATGCGGAAATGCATGGTCTCGGGGACCTTGATCAGCAGCTTGCCGGTGCCCATCACGAACCCGGCATCCGTATTGCCAATGCCGGTGGCAAACTCGTTAAACGCGCCGGCCATGCAGGTGTGGGAGTCCGTGCCAAACAGAACCTCGCCCGGCCGGGTATGACCCTTCTGCGGGAGGGCGGTGTGACAGACGCCGGCGTAGTTGGATCCGTACTGTTTCTTCAGCAGCCCCTTGGACGGGTCGAACTTCCACTGCCCGTTCGGCTCGTCGATGACGTCGTAGAAGTACGGCAACCCCTGTTCCCGCGCGAATTCACGGAGGGCGTCCACATTGCGGTTGGACTTGGAATCGGCGGTGAAAATGTAGTGGTCGGGAATGATGACCACCCGTTCCCGGTCCCAGACCCGGGCATTCTCTCCGAACTCGCGCTTGAACACCCCGATGGTCCCCGGGCCGCACACATCGTGCGTCATCAGCACATCCGCCGACACCCAGATGTTGTCGCCGGCAGACACCCGAGCCTTGCCCGCCGCGCGGGCCAGGAGTTTTTCGGTCAACGTCATGACTGCGAATCGTAACCCACGGACCAAACGGGGCGCAAGGGGAGGGACGATGCGGGAATTGGGTGGGCAGCGAGCCATGAACGCCGGATGCCGGCCAAAGCCCCCCCCCCGGCAACCCGCTCCGGATCTGCTCCCAGCGTTGACTTCATTCCCGGGCTCGAGTACTGACCCGCGCTGACTTTGGGTTCGATTTATGAGCCTGGCCTTGGATCAACAAGTTCTGGTCCTCAACCGGCTGTGGCAGGCGGTCAACGTCTGCTCAGTACGGCGGGCTCTAACGCTGCTGTTTGAGGGACACGCTCAGGTCGTCTGGGGTGATGAGGACGGCGACTTCAAGACCTTCAGTTTCAGCCAGTGGCGGGATCTGTCGCACCGGGCTGCGGGCGACGAGGAGACGGTCGCCACGGTTTCCTTCAGCATCCGTGTTCCCCGGGTGATCCTGCTGATGGTGTTCGACCGCCTTCCCAAGAAGGAGGTCAAGTTCACCCGCCACAACATCTTCGAGCGCGACAAGAACACCTGCCAGTTCTGCGGCCGGATCTTTGAGCGCAAGGACCTGAATCTCGATCACGTGGTTCCCCGCGATCGCGGCGGACCCACCACCTGGGAGAACATCGTCTGCTCCTGCATTCCCTGTAACACCCGCAAGGCCAACCGGACTCCGGCGGAGGCGGGAATCCGGCTGATCCGCAAGCCCAAGCGCCCCAAGTGGCGCCCATTTGTGCAGGTGAGCTTCGGGGCGCCGGTCCACGAGTCCTGGAAGCACTTCCTCGACATCGCCTACTGGAACGTTGAACTCGGCGAGGAACTGGGGTGATTCGGACGGACCGGACCGGTCCGGTCACCAGATCTCCACGGGACCTCGGGGAACAGGAATTGCCGTGCGCCGCGCGCTGGCTGGCTCGTCGGAAGGGTCGGCTGGATCCGGATCCGGCCGCATGAAGCTCGGGATCATCGGGGCGGGCGCGTAACGGGGAAGCAGTTCGCCCTGGTCATCGCAGAATTGGCCCCGCCAGCGCAGGTACTCTGCCAGGATCTCCTGAAACTCGGTCCGGGACCGCAGGTGCACCACGCGCTTGTTAAATCCCGACACCGGACCGAACCGCTTGGCGTACCAGGGAGCCACCTTGCGGAACATCACGCAGCCGTGCTCCTCTCCAAACACCTCCACCATCAGGTCGAGGTGACGGGACATGATCCGCACCCTTTCGCTGAAGGGCGGTTCCGGCAGGAGTTCGCCCCGCTCTAGGTAATGCCGGGTGCGGACGAAAATCCAGGGGTCGTAGAAGGCACCGCGGCCAATGCTCACTCCGGCGCACCCCGTGGCGTCGATCATCGCCCGCGCTGATTCCGGGGTGGTCACGTCCCCGTTGCCAATCACCGGGATCCGTTGTGCCGCCTCCACCACCCGGGCAATCCCCGGCAGGCTGACCCCGCCACTGAATCCCTGCTCGCGCGTCCGCCCATGAATGAACACGGCAGCCACTCCCGCGGCTTCCAGGGCGCGTACCAGATCCGGCGCGGTCAGGTTCTCATCGTCCCATCCGAGGCGCATCTTCGCGGTCACTGGTATCTTGAGCGCGCCCACCATCATCCGCACCAGGGCCGCCGTCCGGTCGAGTTCGGTCATCATCGCCGAGCCGCCTCCGACGCGGCAGACCTTTTTCACCGGACATCCCATGTTGATGTCCACGGACTTCACCCCCAGCGACTCCAGGTACAGCGCCGCATCCCGCATCTCCTCGGGGACTGATCCAAACAACTGGACGGCCAGTGGACGATCCCAAGGGTCGGACTCGATGAGCTTGAGCGCCTTTCGATTCCGCTCAATCAGCGAGCGGGCGTTGACCAGATCGGTGGTGCACAGGTCCACGCCGCCGATTTCGCGGACCACCCGCCGGAACGGCAGGTTGGTGTAGCCCGCCAGCGGCGACAGAAAGAGGTTGGAAGCCAGCTCCAACGAGCCGAACCGGATCATAAATCCAGGATATCAGGAGTGAAGCGGCGACCGAAAGACGGAACCCGGGATTCCAGAAGCGCTGCCGCCCCCAGTTAAACGACGGCGGGTCCGGCGGCCTTCTTGCGGGTCAGCAGGCGCTGCAGGGGCATTTCAAATCGCTTGTGAACGATGTGCGAGGCCACGACGGCAATCACCGTCATCAGCAGCACCAGGCTCCAATACACCAGGGGCTCCTGCAGATTCGACAGGTGCACCCGCCGGAAGACCACCCGGACCGGCGAGAAAATCAGCGGATGAAACAGGTAGAGGGCGTACGAGGAGTCCCCCAGATGAACGGCCCAGCGGAGCCACGAGGGTGCCGGTCCAAATCGGGGCAGCGTCAGGCTTCCAATCAGCAGGACGGCACAGGACCCCGCGATCAGGACCCGGGCCCAGGAGTAGTTCGACGGCCCCGCAGTGCCGGCAAACCAGGGGTGGCTGTAAAAGTCGGAGATCTTGACAGTCGTGATCAGCACCAGCGCACAGGGAATCGCGATCAGGGGAGCGATCTTGGGCAGGGTGACGCCGCGGCGATAAAGCATGGCCAACAGGGCTCCGGCGGCAAACTCCAGGGTCATGGGCTGGGTCCAGAAGCGGAGCGGCGTGATGTCCGTCGGAAACAGGGTAAACACCGCGGCGATCAGGAATAGAAAAGACACAATGGCGGCCACGGCCTTGTCACGCGGGAGAAAAATGACCCCCGCCAGGATGGCATAGAAGAACATCTCGTAATTCAGCGACCATCCCACATCCAGAATGGGGAAGGGAAACGCCCCTCCCAGGCCCTGCGAATCATGGGGAATGAACAGGAAAGAAGTCACGATATCGGTCATGCTGGGCACCTCCCCGGCCCTGAACTTGGAACCGACAAACAGGAGCACCAGCCGCAAGACCAGCGCCGTCCAGTAAAGGGGAACGATGCGGGTCAACCGCCGCCGGAGGAACTCGCCCACGCCCTCCTTCGTGCCGAAAAGCCGTTCGGAGGCGTACACCACGATGAATCCCGAAATG
This sequence comes from Verrucomicrobiota bacterium, assembly GCA_039796255.1. Lineage (GTDB taxonomy): Bacteria > Verrucomicrobiota > Verrucomicrobiia > Limisphaerales > UBA9464 > UBA9464. The sequence continues at coordinate 4,622 of JBDKKE010000688.1, forward strand.
ACAAAGAAGATGTCCACCCCCACCCACAAGGGAAAGAAGGTGAACTTCGGGAGACCCGCTTCGGAGGTCGACAGGAATCCAACGAGGCTTTCCGCGTGGTGGATGACCACCATGAGCGCGGCGACGGCGCGCATCACCTGGATGCCGTCCAGACGGGAACTGTCGGTCGCCTTTGCGGGAGAAGCGGGGGTCGCTGGATTCAAGGGTGTGAAATTCAGGGGTTCAACGCCGACGTCTTTCAGCACCACCGGTCACCGACCGCACCGGACCAAACGTTCACATTGGGGTGCATGGCAGATGGAATTTTTTGCGTCGGCACGTTGGAAATCCACCCGGGATGAAGGTGTGGGTCACCGATCATCGGGCCTCGGGAGTGTGGACACACCGGGATGTCGTCGGCCGGATTCGGACGCCGGCGAGCGTGGTGGCTAATCCCCCCAAATCAAGGTCCAATTGGTTTCCCACCCCGTTGGGATCCCCGGCCCCGGGGCGCGACAACGGAACCATCGCGGGTCCATCTCGCCGACCGAACCATCCTCCTTACTTTTTACCTCGGCGAAGCGGTTCAAGCCGTACCGCGGCGGACCGTCCGTGGGCGTCGAGTCCCTCCATCGCGGCAAACTGCTGGACCGCGGGCAGCGCCTTGCGCAAGGCCGGACGCCCATACTCCACCACACTGGTGCGGCGCTGAAACTGGTCCACCGTCAGTCCGGCAAAGGACCGGGCGGCACCCCCGGTGGGAAGGGTGTGACTGGGTCCAGCCACATAGTCGCCCAGAACCGTCGGCGAGTCGCCGCCGAGGAAGATGGCCCCCGCCGTGGTGATGCCTGCCGAAATCCGGCGCGCCCCCCGGACCATCAACTCGCAATGCTCGGGCGCCAGGCGGTTGACCAGATCCACACCGGACGCCAGATCCTTGACCTGGATGAGCCATCCGTTGCCATCGAGAATGCGCTGGATGAAATCGCGGCGGGAAAGCGAGGGAAGCTGTCTCGCGATCTCGCGCTCCACAGACCGGATCAGCCTCGCGGAGGGCGTCACGAGCCATACGCGCTCGTGTCCGGAGCCATGCTCCGCCTGGGCCAGCAGGTCCGCCGCAATATCACGGGGCTCCGCGGAGTCGTCGGCGAGCACGAGCACCTCACTGGGACCCGGGAGCAGATCCACCGCGACATGGCCAAAGAGCATCCGCTTGGCGGCGACCACGTAGGCATTCCCGGGACCAAACACCTTCTGCACCCGTCCGATGGTGGCGGTGCCATGCGCCAGGGCGGCAATCGCCTGGGCTCCACCCACGCGATGAATCTCAGTGGCGCCGGCGTACTTGGCGGCGAACAACAGGGCGGCGTTGATGCTGCCGTCGCGGCCGGCCGGAGTGCAGACCACGATCTCCGGACATCCCGCCACCTGCGCGAGCGTGACGGTCATCAGTGCGGTGGACACCAGCGGCGCGGTCCCACCCGGAATGTAAATTCCCACCCGCTGAAACGGGTCAAATTTCTCCCCCACCGTCGCTCCATGGGAATTGCGGGCCTGCCATGGACGGCGGAGGGACCGCTTGGCGAACGACGCAATGTTCCGGTGAGCCGCCACCACCGATTCCCGCAGGGACTGGGTGGCGGCCAGCGAAGCATTCATCAACTCGGCCGTGGTTACCGCCAACTGCTCCGGGGCCAGCTTCGGGCCGTCAAACCGCTCGGTCAGCTCCACCACAGCGGCGTCCCCGCGGGTCCGGACGTCCTCCACAATCACCCGCGTCCGTTCATCGACCCCGGGATCAAAAAGGCTCGATGCAGCGGCGCAGGCGGTGAGCTGGGCGGCAAAATCCGCATCGGAATACCGGACAATTCGCATGGGTCGAGAGGGTAAGGAGCGCCCTCCTGAAGTCAAAGCGCCGGCGCGAATTCGCGGAATCCAGGGCCGCTCAATGCACACCGGTGCAGCATCGACGGGGCGGCAGTGAACGAATGGACACCAAACGCCCGAATCGACCCGCCACCCGAGAGGGCGTTCCCGGAACCGCCACCTCCGTAATGGTGATCACCGTCGCTTTCTCGGGATCACCCTGGTCGGCGACCTGTCGCAAGGCGGCGAGCAACTCCGGAGTCAGGGACACCTGTCCGGAGACCAGTCCGCGGGCGATGAGTTTGATGGGTTTCATGGTGCTGTGGGTCAACGGTTCATTCCGGAGGAGCCCCGCCGGGTACGGACCCAAGGGCGCCGACCGCACCTGCCGCTGTCCCCGCTCCAACACGCGAGACATCGACAGGCATCCGCAGCCATTCCCACCAACGACAACTTCCGTCGGGAACAGCCGCAGAGCGGCCGGCGCCCAATCACCCACCCCTTCCGCCGGAACACGCCCCCTCCGACCCGTTCGGGTCCGGACGCCGCGGCGCACCCTTCAGCACGCCGGTGTAACGCAACGCATCGAGTTCCTGTTCGGTCACGAGGGGATCCGGTCGCGGCATCGGGGCCGCCTCCCGGGATTCCTCGTCGTCGACTAGCTGGAAATTCAATCCGGCGTTCATGGTTCGGTTCTCGCGAAGGGAGAAGGGCACCCAGGCACTGCTCCAACCTCGACGCCTTCAACAGACGCCGCTCCCTTTACCGCCCCCTGACCCGAACATTACAAAAGGGAAACCCCTGTCGCCGCCGAGGGGACTCGACAGCAGGGGGAGTCCTTGGAGAAGGGACCCCCCTGGCCAACGCCAGTAAACCGACGACGACGCAGGTCGGCCGCCGCACTAAATCTGTTCGAAGTAGCGGCGCTTTTCCCAATCCGTGACGGCGTTGCCGAAGGCTTCCTGTTCCAACCGGGCGTGGTGGGTGTAGAATTCCACCACTCCGTCGCCCAGGGCCGCCCGCGCCAGCCGCGACTGCGAGAAAAGTTCCGTGGCGTCGCGCAGGCTATGAGGCAGGCGCGCCAGCGCCGGATCCACATAGGCATTGCCCTTGTACTCGTCCCCGCAGTCCAGACCTTCCTCCACGCCGGCCAGTCCCGCCGCCAGCATGGCGGCCAGGGCGAGATAGGGGTTGGCATCGGCTCCAGGCATGCGGTTTTCCGGTCGGAACGACGATCCGTGGCCCACTACCCGGAATCCCGTCGTGCGATTGTCCGTGGCCCACGCCATGCGGGTCGGCGCCCAGCTTCCCGGCTGGTAGCGCTTGTAACTGTTGATGGTTGGCGCGTAGAGGAGGCACAGCTCGGGAGAGTACTGGATCAAGCCGCCCAGGAACTGGCGGAACAGCTTGGACGGGCCGGGGACTGCGCCTCCCTTCCGCTGCGGTCCGCGACCTGTTTTGGCGGACGCCGCGCCCGCGCCGTCGTCGAAGAAGGCGTTGCGTCCATTCCGCCAGAGGCTGAGGTGGATGTGACAGGAATTGCCGGCTTCGGTCGGCGCATACTTGGCCATGAAGGTCACGGCCTTGCCGTGCTGTTCGGCGATCTCCTTCACCCCCTGCTTGAACAGGGCGTGCATGTCCGCCATTGGCAAGGGTTCATCATGCGTGAAATTGATTTCATGCTGTCCGCGGCTCCATTCGCCCTTGCTGCTCTCCACGGGCACGCGCGCAGCTGTCATGCCATTGCGGATCGCCCGCATCAGCGGCTCGTCGCGGGTCGGCTGCATGAGGTGGTAATCGATGCGGTAATCGCTGGACGGCACCAGATCCCGATACCCCGCTGCCGCCGCTGAAGGGTAGGTCTGGTTAAAGAGGTAGAACTCCAGTTCGCTGGCGCACTGGCAGGTGAAACCCAGCTTCTGGAGACGGTCCAACTGACGGCGAAGCACCGACCGCGGCGCCTCCGCCACCCGGGAGCCGTCCGGACCATGCAGATCACAGATCACCAGGGCCGAAGCCGTCTGCCACGGCAGAACACGCAGCGTGCTCAAATCCGGACGCATCTCAAAATCACCAAATCCCGAGGCCCAGTTGGCCACCGCGAAGCCATCCAGGGGATCCATGTCCAGATTGACGGTCAGCAGGTAGTTGCAGCCATGAGTCCCGTGCGAGACGACAGACTTCAGGAAGAAGTCTGCCCGAAACCGCTTGCCGACCAGGCGCCCGAACGGATCTGGAAAGGCCACAAGAACGGTGTCGATGGCGCCGGACTTCACCTGCGCGGACAACTGCGAGAGCGTCATGCGCGGAGTCTAGGACAGAGAAGACGGGTTGGAGAAGCGGCAACCCATCGGACGTTACAATTCCGCGTTCCCTGGGGCCGACAACAGACGGTCCGGCGCCCGAGCATCGGCCCGGTCCCCCATTGGAATCTCCGCCCGCTCCGTCCATTGCCCAGCCCGGCGGCGGACGGAACCATCGCCGGAGTGAAACCATTCGGCCCCTCCTCCCTTCGCGCCGCCGCCATCCGTCGCGCGGAATCCTGGCTCCGCGAGCACGACCTGCCGCGCCTGCAGATGAGTTTCATCATGGCCCTGACCGGACTCGCCGCGCTGTTCTTCTCCTACCTGATGCTGAGAGCCGGGCTGGATTCCATGGGACTCCGCTACCCGCTCTCCGTGGCACTGGCTTATGGCGTGTTCCTGATCCTCCTGCGGATTTGGATTTGGATTCAGACCCAGCGGACCGTCACCCGGGATGCCGCATTGGAGAGCGTCGATGCCCTGGATCTGCTGGATGGAGTCACCCACCACCACTCGATGGGCCCCCTGCTTTCCCAGGACTCGGAGCGCAGTTTCCTGGATGGGGACCTGGACGGATGGGACCTCGGCGATGCGGTTTTTCTGGGGCTCGCCGCACTGGCCGCACTAGCCGGCAGCGTGGCCTGTCTGGCGGTCATCTGGTCGGCCCCGGCGTTGTTGGCGGAGATCCTGGTGGACACCATGATCATGGCGGGCGTTTACCAGCAGCTCAGGGTGACGGACCGTCGCACCTGGCTGACGGGCGCTCTCAAACGCACCTGGATTCCCGCCCTTTCACTCATGCTGTGCCTGGGATTGGCGGGATGGGCTCTGCAGCAGGTGACTCCGGAAGCCCACTCGATTGGACCGGCGATCAGGCATCTGGCCAGCCGCGACAGCCGGTAGCGTTTCGCCGCAGCGCCGCAGTCCCCCTCTTCAGCGCCGCTGGAGAAAGTGGACCAGGGCGATGGTTCCGCCGGCGATGACGGACATCAGCAGCCAGCTTCCGACTAGATAGGAAACGCCGAGCAGCACGACGCCGGCAATGGTTGGCAGGGGCTCTTTCTGCCGCCATCCGTACACCAGGTAGCCGCTACCCAGCGCCCCCCAGATCAGCGAGGCCCAGAGGAATTTTTCATCAAGCAGGTTCACGGGAGATGACCCCCAGCAGCCCGATCCGGGTGAATCCCGCCGGAACCGGATGCCGTGGTTCGACTTTCTTCATGGTGTCTCCCGTCAAAGACGGTGAGAAGCCCTGTTCGGTTCAAGGGAAAGTCCCACGACTGTCAGCGGGGCACCATGGCCGGCATTCGTTCGGATTCATGCAAACTTTCGAAGTGTCCCTTCCACTGACTTCGCAGCGGTTCGGCCTTCACCGCTTCAACAGATTCCCTGGTCGTCCAATTCTTCCGCCTTTCATCCCAAGCCCGCTCTCCTAGGCTGTCCACCGGTCCATGATCCGCTCGTTCTCGTTCACCACCACTGGAAAGCTGCATTCGCGGGACATTGAAATGTTCCTCATGCCGACCCTGCTGGCGGACACCAACCTGTTCCTCTGGGTGGATATCGAGGCCGCCACGGCGGATGATGCCCGGCGCATCCTGGAAGGCGTGTTTCATTTCCATCCGCTCTCGGTCGAGGACTGCCTTCTGGCCAGCCCGTCGCCCAAGGTGGAGAGCTATGAGCCCAAGGAGGAGGACCGGTTCGCCCCCTACCTGTTCATGGTGATCCACGCGGTGGACTTCAATCTCCAGAACGGGCTGTTCGATACCCGGGAACTGAACTTCTTCCTCGGGCGCAACTTCCTGGTCACCTACCACCCCGTCCCGCTGCGCTGCATTCAGGAGACCGAGGACCGGTGCCTGCGCAGCACCGTCCACGTCGCCCGCGCTCCAGACCGGGTCGCGCACGCGCTGCTGGATTCCCTGGTGGACAACTACAAGCCGGCGCTGGAGCAGCTCAGTCTCCAGATTTCCGAACTGGAGGACAGCGTTCTGCGGCGGCCCGAGCCGGGCACCATTGAAACCATCCTCCGGCTGAAGAAGGAGATCATCCACCTCAAGCAGATCATCGGTCCGCAGCGCGAGGTGATGGCCCGTTTCGCCCGCGGAGAATTCAAACTCGTCCGTGCCCATCTGGTGCCCTACTACCGCAACGTGTACGACGGCCTGTTCCATATCAGCGAACTGGCCCAGAACTACGCGGATTCCCTGTCCAACATTCTCCAGATCTATCTGAACATTTCCGCCAATCAGACCAGCGAGGTAGTCAAGCTGCTGACCCTGATCACCGTCATCACCACGCCATTGATGATCGTCGGCACGTGGTACGGCATGAACTTTGAGGGCATGCCCGAGGTGAAGTGGGCCCACGGATACCTCTACGCCATCCTGCTGACCCTGATCAGCACGGTGCTCACCTTCCTGTATTTCCGGCGCAAGAAATGGCTTTGAACCAGTCCACACGGTCCAAACCGGGCTTTCTGGACAAGGTCCTCCGGCGGGTCAGCCAATTGGACCGGGATGGGCTGCGTACCTTCGTTCAGCGCCTGCAGCGCGAGCGGGTCCTTCTGGAGACGCTGTTCAACACCATCGAGGACGGCATTGTGGTCCTGGATCACGAGGGCCGGGTGGTGCGCCTCAACAATGCCGCGGCGCGGCTGCTGTCGGTCTCAGCGGAGGGAACGCTGCACCAACCGCTGGACCGGATCCTTCCCGCGCTCGACGCAGGTGCCCTGAGTGCGACCGCCCATGGCGGGGTGGTGCGATTGGAATTCGAAATCCAGTTCCCGCGTCCCCGCTATCTCCGACTCTACGCCGCCCCGATCAAGGACGATCCGGACGCCGGACTGGTCCTGGTACTGCACGACGCCACCGAGGTCCGCCATCACACCCGCGAAGCCGTCGAGGCAGAGCGTGGCCACGCACTGACCCTGCTGGCGGCGAGCGTGGCACACGAGATTGGGAATCCACTCAACGCCCTGCACATCCATCTGCAACTGATGGAGCGCGAGGTGCGCAAGCTCAAGGGAGCAAACGAAAGCGGCGCTTCCGCGACCGAAGCGGTGGCCGATCGGCTGCAGGGTTTTCTGGAGGTGGCCAAGGGTGAAGTCGGCCGCCTGGACTACATCATCACCGATTTCCTGCGGGCCATGCGCCCGGCACCGCCCAAATTGCGGGACGGTGCGGTCAACGAGGTGGTGCAGGAGACCGCCAGCCTCCTGGGTCCGGAATTGGAGAACCGGCGCCTGCACGTGGTCACGCGACTGGGCCGCGGACTTCCGCAGGTGAGTATTGATCCGGCCCAGATCAAGCAGGTCCTGGTCAACCTGGTGAAAAACGCCATGCAGGCCATGACCAAGGGTGGAACCCTCACCCTGGTGACCGGCAGCAGCACGGAAGACGTCTGGATCTCGGTCAGCGATACCGGTGCCGGCATCGCCGCCGACCAACTCAACCGCCTTTTCCAACCGTTTCACACCACCAAGGACAAGGGCACCGGACTCGGACTGATGATTGTGCAGCGCATCGTCCGCGACCATGGGGGACGGATCGACGTGGAAAGCGAAGTGGGCCGGGGGACGACCTTCAAGATCCGGTTTCCGCGCCAGCGACGGATCGCCCTGGAGCTCCCGCCGGCGGGAAACGCCAGTTCCGATCCGGCACCCCGGAGCCCTTGAACTTTGCCGCTCCTTGACCACAATGGCCCGTGAAATGGCCGGTCCCAACGACATGACCACACCCACCCTGCTGATCGTGGACGACGAAAAGCCCACCCGCGAAGGACTGCGGGCGGCGCTTGAGGATAAATTTGACGTGTACGTGGCGGAGGACGCCGCCAGTGCCTGGCAATTGCTGGAGAAGGAAAACTTCGCCGTTCTGCTGACCGATCTTCGAATGGCCGGCGAGGACGGTCTCAAACTCATCCGCCGGGCCAAGGCGCTGCCCAAGCCACCGATCTGCATTCTGATGACCGCCTATGGCTCCGAGGATCTGGCGGTGCAGGCGATGAAGGAGGGTGCCGATGACTACATCTCCAAGGGCAAACTGCAGATCGACGAACTGGAGCTGCGCATCCAGCGCGCCCTGAAGCGGCAGACCCTGGAGGTGGAAAACACCCAGCTCCATCAGCGACTCGATCAGAAGTTCGGCATGGCACAGATCATCGGCGAGTCGCCGGCCATGAAGGAGGTCTTCGAGACCCTGCAGGCGGTCGCGCCCACCCGGGCCACCGTGCTGATCACCGGGGAAAGCGGCACCGGGAAGGAACTTTTCGCCAAGGCGGTTCACCAGAACAGTCCGCGAGCCCGCGGTCCGCTGGTCACCACCAACTGCGCCGCGCTGCCCGCCACCCTGCTGGAGAGCGAACTGTTCGGCGCCGAGCGGGGCGCCTACACCGGCGCCCATGAACGGCGCATCGGACGGATCGAGCAGGCGCAGGGCGGCAGCCTTTTTCTCGACGAGATTGGAGAACTCGATCCCGCCACCCAGGTGAAGCTGCTGCGCTTTCTGGGAGAGCGCACGTTCGAGCGGCTGGGATCCAACAAGACCCTGACCGCCGACGTGCGCCTCATCACGGCCACCAACAAGGACCTCCCGGCCCTGGTGAAGGCCGGACGCTTTCGCGAAGACCTCTACTACCGCCTGGCCGTGGTGCCCATCCACCTGCCGCCCCTGCGGGAACGGTTGGTGGACATCCCCTCCCTCTCCGCAGCCTTTCTCAAGGAATTCGCGGCGGAAAACTCGAAGCCGGTGACGTCCTTTTCCACCGACGCGATGGACCTGTTGCTGCACTACCACTGGCCCGGCAACGTGCGCGAGCTGCGGGCCGCGGTGGAACACGCGGTGGTGCTGTGCCGCGGCGAGCAGATCATCCCGCGCGACCTGCCGCCCGCAGTCCGCACCCCGCAGTCCGAATACACCGAGCAGCACACCCGCGAGCAGCTCGCCGGGGGAAAACTGACCATGAAGGACGCCGAACGGCAGTTGATGATCCATGCGCTTCAGGAATCGGACGGCAACCGATCGCTCGCCGCCAAGAAGCTGGGCATCAGCCGCCGCACGCTCCACCGGCGCCTGCACGAGTTTTCCCTGGAGGGATACTGAGGCCGCGGCCCGGAGATCCTACTCCACTGGGAGCAAGGGAAGAGTTTTACGAGTCCCCCCTCTTCCTCCGCCCGCCCCGCAGTGTCGACGCAGGGATCGTGCGAAGCGCCAGACACCTGCGACTCCCCAGGTCCTCGGCGACGAGTTCGCACCCGAGGCAGAGCCATGGGGGACTCGTAAAACTCGTCCCTCCGTTGCCCGGTTGAACGTCCCGGGCCATCCGGGCATCCACTTCGGGGAATGCACGGAACGCTTTTCTTCCCCGCGACGTCGTGGGCATCCTGACCGCTCGATCTCATGAAGTCCTCCGAGCCCCCCACGGGAATACAGACACTGGTTCACTTTCTGGAACTGGGTGCCGGCCAGGTGTGGCTGCGCCGGCTGGTGGCCGTGGTCTGCGTGGTCCTGCTGGCGGTGATCTACCAGACCACCGAAGCCCGCAATTTCGCGGCACCCGACGCGATGGATGCCGCCCAACTGGGACGGAATCTGGCGGAGGGCCGCGGCTTCACTACCGGATTCATCCGGCCCCTGAGTCTTCACCTGCTCCAGGATCGGGCACTGGAACGGGGTGGGGATCCGCAGGCAATCCTGACCGCACCGCATCCGGACCTGGAGAACCCGCCCGTATATCCGCTGCTGCTGGCCGCGCTCTTCAAGGTGATGCCGGCACAGTTCCGCTACGGCTTGCCAACCGACCAGTTCTTCCGACGCCCCTATGCCGAGGTGATTATCAGCGCGGTGAACCTGGGTGTCTTTGCCTTGATCATCATGCTGGTGGCTTCGCTGGGACGCCGCCTCTTTGATCCCACCGTCGGATTCCTCGCGGCCGGCACCACTCTGGTCACCGAGCATTTCTGGCGTTTCGCCAACTCCGGCCTGCCCACCCTGTTCGTGATGGTGCTGATCCTGTTGCTGGCCCATGTGCTGGTCAGCTTTGACCGGGCGTCGTCGGAACCGCTGCCCTCCGGACGCCGCCTCGCCCTCTACGCACTGGCCGCCGGATTGGTCATCGGCGTGGCCTGCATGACGCGATATGCCTTTGCCTGGCTGGTCGTCCCGGTATCCGCATTGCTGCTCTGGCGCGGCGGACCCTGGCGGGGACGGCTGGTGTTGACGATGCTGCTCACCGTTTTGGCGATGGCCGCCCCGTGGCTCGTGCGCAACTGGCGCCTGAGCGGAAACCCCTTGGGAACGGCCCTCTACTCGGTAATCGCCAACACCGAAACCTTCTCGGGCGACCGGCTGGAGCGTTCGCAGCATCCGCGTCTGGATCAAATGCACCGGCTCGAACCCGCCTACAAGCTGGTGGGCAACCTGGGCGACATCCTGCGGGATGAGATCCCCCGGCTCGGGGGGAGCTGGCTGACGGCCTTCTTCCTGGTGGGTCTGCTGGTCCCGTTCCGGGACGCCACCCGCAACCGGATCCGCTGGTTCATCGTGGCCGCCCTGGGAACGCTGAGCGTCGTGCAGGCGAGCACCCGGACTTCCCTCACCAGCGGCTTCGGCTTCGTCACCGGGGAGAACCTCCTCATCACCCTGGCGCCCCTGGCGTTCGTCTTCGGAGCGGGCCTGGTGGTGCTGCTGCTGGACCAGATCGAATGGCCGGCGCCGCTGGTCCGAATCCTGGTTCTGAACACCGTACTGCTCGGCCTCAGCGCCCCCTTCCTCATCACCTGCCTGCCCCCGCGGTCGCTGGCGCTCTGCGATCCGCCCTATCGTCCGGCCATCATCCGCGAGTTCGCCAATTTCACCCCGCCCGCCACCCTGTTCATGAGCGACATCCCCTGGGCCATGGCCTGGTATGGACCGCGCGAATGCCTCTGGGCGACTCTCCGGGTGAAGGACGATCCCGAATCCAATGTGAACAATCGGCGTGAGGACTTCTTTGTGTTCTCCGAGGCGCGACGTCCCATCCGGGCAGTATACCTCTCCCCCTACTGGGCCGATCAGCCCATGCGTGCACGGTTCTTTGGCGATCCGGATTTTGCCTGGGGGCGGTTCTATCTGGACGTGATGCTGCGCCAGAACGTCCCCAGTGGCTTCCCGCTCAAGAACGTTCTTGGCGGATCCTACATGGTCAACGGGCACTTCCTCGCAGCCGACAAGGACTACTGGAACCAGCTGGATCGTTGAACGGAGTTCCCCGCGCCGCTGCTCGCCGCCCCCTTTTGAGCCCACTCATTTCCGGCATTGCGCCGGACCTGACCCCACGCTAGAAACCCGTCCCGAAACATGAACAAATTCACGCGACAACTCCCCAACGTGGCCGCCGTCGCCCTCGCGACGCTCGCGCCCCAACTGTGCGCCCAGGACGCTCCGGTACCCAAGGACTGGAAAACCTCCCTCGGTCTCAACCTGGGTCTCACCGGGGGCAATGCGGAAACCTTCAATGTCGGCGGAAATGTCCTGACCGTGAAGGAATGGGGCGCCACCGGTGCCAACATCCTCTCCATGGGAGCCGACTTGAACTACGGCACCTCCACGACCTCCACGGTCAACGATGCAGGTGGCCCGAATCAGTCGCTGGACAGCACCGACACCACCAACGTCAACAACTTCGGCGGATTCCTGTCCTATGATCACCTGCTCACCGATCGCCTGTATGTCGGCGGACGGGTCAGCGGACGTCACGACGCGATCGCCGGCGTGGATTACCGGGTGGCGGCCACGGCGACGATTGGTTACTACCTCATCAAGAAGGAGAATCTGAAGCTCTCGGTTGAAACCGGTCCCGGCTATGTCTGGGAAGAGTTGGTCGGTACCGGCTACAACGACTACGCGACCCTTCGCTTCGCGGATAACTTTGAGTGGAAGTTCACCGCCAAGTCCCGACTCTTCCAGTCGTTTGAATACCTCCCCCAGATCGACAAGTGGGGCAATTACGTGATGACCGCCGCGGTGGGTGTCGAAACCGAACTCTACAAGAACTTCGCCCTCCAGGTCGTGTTCCGCGACTGGTACCGCAGC
>JBDKKE010000689.1:0-8806 GCA_039796255.1 Verrucomicrobiota bacterium
CCCGCTCCAATTTCAATCGTTCCCGGTCCGATCCGAAACGAGGACGACATCACCGGCGCGCGTGTAGAATTCCCTCCCTGGATTTTGAAACCTGAAGAAAGTCTTTGCCAAGGACGCCGCCGCTCCTCATTTTCCGCACGCGTTTGGGACGGGGCGTAGCGTAGCCTGGTAGCGCGCCTGTTTCGGGTACAGGAGGTCGTGAGTTCAATTCTCACCGCCCCGACCATCCCTAAAGCAGCCCGGAGGTGGGGTTCAAACACCTGACAGATTGCGCACGTGGTGGAATTGGCAGACACGCTACTTTGAGGTGGTAGTGCCGAAAGGTGTGCAGGTTCAAGTCCTGCCGTGCGCACCATCGGGCCCCGGAATCTTCCGGGGCCTTTTTGCTGCTGAGCCGGAGGGACGCTTTTCACGAGTCCCCATTCTCTTCCCGCTCCCCTCCCCAGACTTGCTGTCCCTTGATCGCCCTTGGCCCAATAGCGGGGTCCTCACCGGCGAAATTCGCAACCAAGTTGACCGAACCCGGGACTCCTCTTGGTCCGGCGGGATCTCCAATCCACTCGAAGAGATCGAGCAGATCACCTACCTGCACTTCCTGAAGCGGCTCGATGAGCGGCACAGCGTGAAGGATGGCGACCTGCTTCTGGCGCGTGCCATCGCCTCTCAAGACCACTTGGGCAAGTGCGTGATTGCCCATCCGAACGGAGAGCAATGGGCGTTTGATTCGGACCTGATGCGTCTGCGATTTGACCAGAAACGCGCTGAACCAGAGTTCATCCGTCACTTGTTTATGACTCCTGGAGGGCGTTTGCTGTTCCTCAAGGCATCCCGCAAGTCTACGGTTCAGTTCATCATCAACACCAAGGAGATCTCCGCGCTTCAGATTCCTGTTCCCCCCATCCCCTTGCAGCGCGAATTCGCCCGGCGAGTGACGGCGGTGGCGGCTCTGAAGACCGCACAGCGCGCGTCGCTGGCGGAGCTGGACGCGCTCTTCGCCACCCTCCAGCACCGCGCCTTCCGCGGGGAATTGTGAGGTGTCGAAAAAAATCCCAAAATGAGCACAAATCGATTGCGTCAGTTACCAGATTGGGATTTGTTACGCCGTCCGCTAAATTCTTTCGTCCTTCAGCCATGACTCTGGTGGGCGAAGACAAAATTCAGGCATTCGCGGCCCGGCATGCACAAGCGCTGAAGGCGATGCAGGCATGGGTGGCGGAAGTCCGGACCACCACTTGGCGGACGCCGCAGGACATCAAGAACCGCTACCGATCTGCCGACTTCCTTGCCGGCAACCGCGTGATCTTCGACATCAAGGGCAACTCTTACCGCTTGGTGGTGAAGGTCCGCTACCAGGGCGGGATTGTTCTCGTCGAATGGGTCGGAACTCATGCGGAATACGATAAAATGAAGTTTTAGCCGAAGGACCGCCATGACTCTCAAACTGATCAAAACTCCGGCGGACCACACCGCGGGCATCGCCCGCCTCGCGGCGCTCATGGATCGCGATCCGGCCGCCGGAACTCCCGAGGCTGACGAACTCGAACTGCTCGCGCACCTGATCGAGGACTATGAGAAAAGACACTTCGCCATCGGTCTCCCCGACCCGGTGAGTGCGATCCTGTTCCGGATGGAACAACAGGGATTGATGAAGAAGGACCTCGTGCCCTATCTCGGCACGCAAAGCCGGGTGTCGGAGGTGCTCGGAGGGAAGCGCGGCCTGACTGTGGAGATGATCCGAAGCCTGCACGACGGGCTCGGAATCCCGATGGAAGCGCTCGTCCCAAGGCCTGCCACCGTCACGGGGCCATCCGCTGAGCCGGGTCCATCTCCGAAGGCGCTCAAGGAAATGTGCGCGAGGGGTTACTTTGCTGGCTTGAAAGCATGGGACGAGGCGAAGGCGGGTTTGGAGATTTGTCTGAAAACGTTCATTGCCAGCACGCAAGGGCTGGAAATCGCGTCCGACTTCAATCGTCAGTTGCTCCGGGATGGTGCGAAGGAGGATCGGGCGGCGCTGCGTGCCTGGAAGTTGCGGGTGTTGCAGCGTGCGGCAGCGGAGGTTGCAGGAGAGTTCGATCCGAAAGCCTTCACCGCGGCATTCCTCCGCCAACTTGCCGGGTTCAGTCGGCTCGCCAACGGTCCGGCCGCGGCGGCCGAACTGCTGCAGCAGCACGGGATCACCGTGATTGTTGAGCCACACCTGTCCGGCACGTTCCTGGACGGGGCAGCACTGCTTCTGCCGGGCCGGAAGCCAGTCATCGGACTGACCCTCCGGCACGATCGTTTGGACAACTTCTGGTTTTGCCTTTTCCACGAGCTCGGTCATGTGCTGAAGCACCTGGCCAGGGGCAAAGCCGACGAGTTCCTCGACGACTTGGATGCAGACTCCAAAATCCGTTCTGAGCTGGAGGCCGACGAATTTGCCAACGACACCCTCATTCCCCGGAAAGACTGGGAGCAGTTCCTGGCCGCGGGTGCGTTCGACGACATCAGCGTTCGGCGCGAGGCAAAGCGATTGCTCATCGACGCCGCAATTCTGGCCGGCCGGGTCCGGCAGGAACGCAAGAACTTCAGGCAATTGACGCGTCTGGTTGGTCATGGCCGGGTCCGGAAGGTTTTCGCCGCCGTGAATTAGTGGGATTGCGGACGAGGCTCACCACGAACTTCGCCTCCCTGGGATCAAATGACCTCACTCCTCGACCCGCCAATTAATGCAGAATTTCCGGCGGAGCGGGGCTCGATCTTCGCCACCCTCCAGCACTGCGCCCTCCGCGGAGAACTTTGATCCGTCCACGCGCGCTGCCGTTCCCGAGAAGATCCAGAAAATCGTCGACGACATCGACACGCAGGGAAATGAGTCACTGACGCGGCTGGCGGTCCTGAAGAAATGGTTCGAGCATCCGGATAGACTTTCCGCTTTCGGACTTTGGATCGCGCGCCGGGCTGCCGGTCGCAAGGGCAAGACGAAGGGCGATGCCGGTGCCCTGCTGAACGAGACGCGCGCTCTACTTGGCACGGCGTCTATCCGGGAGAGCCTCTTCCAGCAAATCGACCGGAAGGCGGCTGAGGATCTGCACTACCGGGCTCGGGATTTTCACAGCGAGTTCCAGAATCAGCAATGGGGACCGGTGCGCGTCATCCACTGCTGGCCGCTGCTGCTGGTGGAGGAAGGGCTGGCGCTCCACACCGGCATCCACCGTCACCCGAGCGATGGCTACAAACTGGCCGCTGACTGGACGCAGAACTTCGACCCCCAGTACGGCAATGGGCTGAACGGCCCCAGCCGGGGCAAGTTGAACGAACTCGTGAGGTGCATGTTTTCTGTTGAAGCACTGGAGGACGCGTAATAGCACACGATCCGGCTGCCGAGGTCGTCGCGAAACGGCAGGGGAGTCTTACGAAGGGCCGGCAACGCTACCCCCGCTCCGCGAGTTCGAAGGCCTTGACCGCGGCGGCCTCCAATCCAGAAATCTCCGCGTCGGTCAGCGCAGCAAACTCCGGGATCTGCCGCTTGGATTTGGAGAGTGATCCGTTGTTCTGCCGGCACAGGCGGATGAAGAGATCGGCCTGACGATTGGGCAGATCCACCACAGCGCGCATCAGGCTTCGGGCGGCATCGTACTGCTTCAGGAAGAGGATTTCCGCCGGCAGCTCTTTGTCGATGGTTTCTTCGACGAAACTGAACAGCGTTTCCGCGATGAAGGTGCAATCGACGTGCCGGTAGAGATCCCGGGTGTCGTTGTGCACCGTCATCCGCCCATGGCCGTCCAGCGAGTACTCGACCAGTGGCAGGAGCGGCTTGGAAAAGGATTCCAGGCAGGCGTCGTAATCCTGTGGACGGTGCAGCATCGTGGCCGAAATGGGAAAGACCACCCCGTCGGGTGCGAAGCGTCGGTAGGAAAGAACGTAGTGAATCAGGAAGCGATGAACGCGCCCGTTCCCGTCAGAAAAGGGATGAAGAAAGACGAAGGGGAAGGCGATTGCGGCGGCGGCGATCACCGGGTGGACATCCGAATTTAGAGTGCGGCGAGAGGCTTCTAGAAACTCGGCCATGAGATCCGCCACATCGTCGGCACGAGGCGAAACGAAGTGAACCTCCTCTTCGGTCAGGCCGACGCTGCGTCCGACATAGTTCTGCTCACCGACGGTGTCGCGCCAACCCGCATTGGCGAACCTGGGATCCACGATGACTTGCTGCAGTTTGACCAGGGTGTCCTTCAGCAGGTAGTCCGATTGGGGCGCTTCGCGCAGTGCTTCGGCGAAACGGTGCGCCCGTTTCTGGTCCGGTGTTTCCCGTTCGATGGCGTAGGAAGACTTGGTTTCCTTGGTGTACAGGAATTGAAGCGCCCGGGCGTAGAGTTCGGGCGGGATGGCCTCGATGACCTTGCGGCATCGCTGTTCGACCTTCCGATCCTCGGCGGCCTGGAGCTTTCGAGTGCGGCGAATCATTGGACTGAAGCCGAGAGTTCCGAGGAGGTTGACGTTGACCCGATGCCGGGGGCTCCGAAAGGGTGGTCCGACGTAGTATTCCCGCGGGTCGAGCAACTCCACGTAGTTGCCCTGGGTCACATCCGGGAGATTTAGTTGCCGTCCCGAGAATTCCTCGTAGAGGAACCAGATCCGGCGGGCGTAGGCGGAGGTGGGTTTCGACTGGATGTAGGCAGTCAACGCGTCGACCGGAAGTCGCGGGAGCAACGTCCGCAGGAGTTGGAGATGGACGCCCTCCCGCTTGAGAGCGAACTCCAAATGGTCAAAATCACTGTCGCCCGGCCAATAGGACTTCGGATAGATCTCCTGAGTCCTCTCCTGGCTTTCATGCGTCCGCCGGGTTCCTGGACTGACGAATGACTCGATGGGGATGGGCAGGCATTGGAGAGCGTACCTCTCCCGCAGCAGGAGGTAGCCCGCCGGGCGTTGGGTTTCCGGTCCTTCGGACATGGGTGGCGCTGTCAAAATCTAAAACGATTAGCGCGCATCAAAATCGATTACTTCTGGCCACTCTTCCAGAAAAATGATTACGAAGTCGACGGAGTGCTTTGTTGCGCGGCGACGAGAGCCCTGCGGTACCTTCCCGATTCTCGCAGCGAAGCTTCTCGTGGACGGCGAGAAGTGACCTGCGGTTCTGGCAGATTTGCCTAACCCGACTTGGCGGGTTTGGGGGAGGGTAAAAAAGTTTCTGAGTTGGAAGGAGTTGGAAGCCAGGAATGGCATTTTCAAGAGGGGGTCAAAAGTGCCCAAAAGTGGCTGGAGTGCAGACCTACCCGATTCCCGTTCCGGGCATTTTTTGGATAATTTTTGGTTGGAATGATAGAGCACCTCACCGCCCAGGGCGTGATTCCCGCCACCGCCCTTTACAATTCGCCATTCACCGACATCCGCCCACGTGGGCCCGACGGACTATTCAGTCCCGGAGAAATCCACGAGCTGGTGTCCGTCCTCGATTTCGTTCACCTGCGCGCAGTGGCGAAGGGTAGTTCCGCCGCTTTCAATTTTCTAATGGATCACTCCGCGAGCGCGCGAATGGTCTTGTTGCAGTTGACGATGCGCTCGGCGAGGTAGCGGACGAGGAACTCGTGGAAATCGGCGGCGACTTCGGGCTCTTCCCGTCGCATGCGCTGGAGGGCTTCCGCAGACAACCGATGGACGACGCAGTCCGTCTCGGTCACCACGGAGGCGGTGCGGGGAACGCCAAGGAACAATCCGAGTTCCCCGAGGACGGTTCCGCTTCCCTGACGGCGAAGCCGCTGGCTTTGGCCGTTCTTCAATTCCAAGCGGGTGGTTACTTCGCCTGACTCCAGGAAGTACAGGGCATCGGCGACATCCCCCTGGATAATGAGGTGGGATCCGGCGGCGCTGGTCTGGCGTTCCAGGTAGGACAGGAGGCGGGCGACGCGGTCGGGCCTCGGCCACAGGGCCTCCAATTGAGAGCGCAGATCCAATGGGGTGCCGATGGCGTCCGCATGGGTGGCGAGGATCTGTTCCTCGCACCACTCCAGCCCGTGATCCAGGTCCTTGAAGAAGCGGTACGCCTGGCCGTGTTCACCCGAGAAGCCGGCGCGCGCCAGTTGTTGTCGGATGCTTTCCGGAACCCGGGATAACCCCAGGACGAATCCCTGCTTCATCGCCAGTTGACGCGCCCGGGCCAGGCTGAGGGTTGCTGATGAGTCGATGCCGCTGACTTGTCGAAAATCGAGAAGGAAGCATTGCAGGCGTGCCTTTTGCGGATCGGTGGCGCGGTGACGGATCTGGTCCAGCACCCGGCTGGACGTTCCGAAGAAAATGAATCCGTGCAGTCGCAGAACCTGGGTCTCCTCGCCGCGAATGCGCAGGAGCCGTTGGTGGTTCACCGGTCGCTCGACGTTGCTTTGGTGGTCGGTGCCGGTATGCGTATGGGTGAAGATGCCCACCCGGCTGTAGTTGTGGATGAAGAGGGCAACCGCCGCCAGCACTCCCACCAGGACGCCCTCCAGATAGCCCACGCCGCCAACGACGCAGAGAATGAGCAGCACCACCCCATAATCGGCGCGGGGAAGCCGGTGCCAGGCGTCGTAGACCCACTCCAGAAGGAATCCCAGGCCCAGGTAAAAGAGCAGTCCGCCGGGGACAAACCGCGGCACGAACGCCAGCGGTTCCGGACCGGCCACCAGCGCCACGGCGCACAGGGCTGCCGCCACCAGACCTGCCCGCCGGGTTCGGGCTCCGAGATCGTAGGCGAGGCGGGAAAGGCTGAGGGAGTGAAATCCGGGCATGCCGCCGATGACTCCGCCCAGGAGGTTGGCCAGGCCCGCCGCTTCGAGTTCGCGATTGATGTCGATTTCTTCGTGGACCACCAGTTCCAGTCCGGAGGTGTTGAGCAATATGGAGATCAGCGCGGTGAGAAGCACGGTGAGGGCGATGCCGGCGGTCTTGAGCATGGCCCCCTTTCCCAGGAGCCCCAGCGCGCCCACGGACCACAGTTCAAAATGGAATCCGCTGGTCGCCGGCGCCCCGGGAAGCCAGCCGTCCCGGCGCAGGGAGGTCACGGATTCACCCGCCAGCAGCGAGACTAGGAAAAACAGGGCGACGGCACCCACAAGCATCCCGGGCACGATCAGTGGACGCCGATAGCGCCGCATGGCGGTGAGGAGTACCGCACCGAAGAGCACTCCGGGAATCCACTTGGCGGGCATTCCCGGTTCGAAAAGGCGTCCGACACTTCCCAACTTCAGCGGGAATCCCAGCATCACGCGAAACGCACCCGTGGCGAGCATCCATCCGGAGCCGGCAAGGAAGCCTCCCACGACCGGATACGGGATGAAGCGAAACAGGTTCACCAGGCGGAACCTGCCGACGCTGTACAGGACTGCGCCTGCCAGGAGGGAGGTCGCGGCAATGGCGGACATGACGACCATGGCCTTGGTGGCCACGGGTGTTCCCTCCGGCAGGGCCGTCGCAATCTCCGCCGCCATCAGCGCAAGAATGGGAGCGGTGCGGTCCTGCGGGATGGCAATGAAGGCGGGGTATGAGCTCCGAAGCGCGACGACCGCGCCGGCAACGATGGCCGTCATCAGGGCGATCATCACTCCCTGACCCGTGGCCGGTGCCAGTTCCCCGGAATAGATCAGGGAACCAAACGACAGGGACAGAATGACCGTGAAACAGGCAATGACCGCCCCGGATTGCAAATCGTGGAGGCGTTCGCGAAAAGGGGACAGTCGAGAATGCTCGTCCGATGGAGCCATCCCCGTCATGGGTATCGGGAGCGGCGCCAGTGTCCACTCTCCAGGCGGGCGTCACCGAACTTTAACGTGGTCAATGTGGAGGAATTTCCACGCCAGGTGGACTGATTCCACTCAGGCTGGTCATCGGGCCTCCCGGACGCGCCGACGTCCGACGAAGGGGCGATTCGGAAGAGGTGCGGGCGGGACGCTCAGGGTTCGGTGGAGAGATTGATCAGCCGCAGTTCGGAGGGGCCCCGGGTTTGGTTCATGCGGATGAGGGCCTGATCCACGGTGTCCACCTGGCGGTCCCGGTTGATGTCGTAGGGAAACGTCAGCGGGGCCGGATTCAGGGCGCTGCGGGGATTGTTGCGGACGCGGAGGAGGTCTGCGGAGTTCACGGCTGCGGAGAGTGACTGATCCCCGGTTTCGCCGGGCGCATTGCCCACGTAGAAGGTGTCAGCACTCTCAAACCCCGTACGCACCGACGGCAGGAGGCTCAGCTCCATCCATTTTCCGGTGATGGCCCCTTCCGGCCAGATCAGGCTGAGCCGGTCCGATCCGCTGACGCCGGCGCCCCGGCGCAGGCTGATCTGCGAGGGAGCCGGTCCCGTCGCCCAGGCTCCCGGGGTGCTGTCGTTGCCCACCCGCACGCGGATGTCGGCGGCGATGGGTTGGGCGGGAAGGTTCCACACATCCACCATCAGTCCGTTCACTCCACGGCTGTAGCTGGTCACATTGGCCAGGGTGGCCCGGGTGCCCGGGAGGAGGACCTCCTTGTTCGGGGCGATGGCCCGGTCATCCAGGGAACTGGCACCGGGATCGCGACCGTCAAAGGCGGAGCCGTTGTAAAAGATGGGATGGGCCACCACGTAGGTCGCCTCCTGAATGAAGCGCTTCACCAGGTCGATCCCCGCCGGATTGGGCACCGAGGTGGACAGGGGAGGCATGTGGTAGAGCCCCATTTCGGCGATGCGCCGCCACAGCACGGACTCGTTGATGCTCCCGGGCTTGATGATGGCAGCGCCCGGGGTGCCCAGATCGTCGGTGACCGGGGTATTGATGAGTCCCGCCCTGGCCATCGGCGTGCTGAAACGTGCGTCCCAGGTTCC
>JBDKKE010000690.1:0-6390 GCA_039796255.1 Verrucomicrobiota bacterium
TCGCAAATAGCCAAATCCACCCCGGAAATTTCTAGCAACAACCTTCAGAACCAATTGATGTTCAACGACTAATAACTGGACACGAGTGAGATTTTCGAGTCCCCAATTTCTTCAGCACTCCCCGCGTCGAGTGTTCACCACCGAGGGGGATTTCACCACAGAGGCACAGAGGCACAGAGACACAGAGACACAGAGGGGGGGGATGAAGACAGAGGGCGGCGGACATTCGGCAGCGTCGGCTCGGATGACCGGTCAGGGGCTGCAGCTATTCAGGCCTGATTTGTTTGAACTCTCTCTCTCTGTGCCTCTGTGTCTCTGTGGTTAAATCCTCCTCTGATTTCAATCTCCCGGAACCGCTACCGATTCAGCGCCTTCAGGCCGAGGAGGCGCTGACGATCCACGGCGTCTTGTTCTCGGTAGGTCTCCTTGCTCGCGATCAGGGCGTCCAGTCCGATAAAGGGAATCGTGACTCCATCCACTTGAACGACCCGGCCTCCTGGCAATGCCTCGGGATACGTCACCTTCCAGGCAAGGGTACTGACGTCCACCTCGACTTCATCGGCAATCTTGACCACGACGTTCTCCAGAATATCCCGCGCGGTCAGCTCACGGGCCGCTCCGTCCTCCATCCGACTCAGGGCCTGAATGACACGCTCACAGTTCTCCTCCGAAGCTTCCACGAGGATGTCGACATCCTCCGTGGTCCGCACGAGGCCGTGGAGGATGCAGGCTTGGCCGCCGATCACCAGGTACCTCGCGAGCGACTCGTTCAGCAGACGGCATACTCGGACCAGGGGTGAATCAGGCATGGAATCTACCAGAGCCGTGGGTTGACCTGTTCCCGTCGCCAGCGCGCGTAGTCCTCCCAGGTCCGGGCCTTGAAGACAAATCCACGCGGTCGGGGATACGGATTGAGCTGGTCCGCCTGCTGCTGAAGCACCGTGGCACGCCGCAAAGCCTCCGCGGGGTCCAGAGGGCCCGTGTTCAGCGTTGTTCGGCGGTTTCCCACGACCTTCACAGGGAAAATCATGGCGGGTCGGCCATGGAAAATCCAACTCCGAAACGAGGTCCAACCGACACGCTTTGCCTTGTGATGTTGCTTCCCCGGCGGATCTCGCCACCGAGGGAAATTGCACCACAGAGGGGGAGACGGAAGGGGACGAGAAGACCGAAGCATTGAGATCGTACTCGGAGGGGTTGGACCTGAGCCCGGTCGGGGGGCTGCGCTATTCAGGCGTTCATGGTTTGAACTCTCTCTCTGTGCCTCTGTGTCTCTGTGGTGAAATCCTCCTCCCCGCCTCTGTGGTTTTTCTCCCAGGGAAGGAGGGGTGCTTGCACTGTCGGCGGCGCGTCAGCACCGTTCGGCGAGATGACCCTGCCGTCCACTTCGCCGGCCCCATCCGCCGGCAGCGAGATCGCCCTGCGGCGGTTGCGCCGGCTGCTTGCCCTGCTCGCCCTGTTCGGCCTCGCCGCTGCGGGCATGGTGTGGTGGCTGGCGGGGTCAGGAAATCGGACGGCGGCGGCCACCAGTGGCCGGCGCCTGACGGGAGCGGGGGGGGCGCCGCCCTCGGTTCATTTCACGGACGTTGCCGCCCTCGCGGGAGTTTCCTTCCGTCATGAAAACGGCGCGCGCGGCGGGAAGTTTCTTCCCGAAACCATGGGTGGCGGGGTGGCGTGTCTGGATTTTGACGACGATGGCGATTCGGACCTGTTGTTCGTCAATTCCTCCTGGTGGCCCGACGATCCGCGGCGGGCCACCGGCTCCGCGCCAACCTCGGCGCTCTATCGCAATGACACGACCCCGGGCGGGGAACTCCGGTTTGTGGACGTCACGGCGGGGTCCGGACTGGACGTCGACTACTACGGCATGGGGGCGGCCTGTGGGGACTTCGATAACGACGGGGCGGTGGATGTCCTGCTCACCGGTCTGGGCGGAAACCGGTTGTTCCGCAACCTCGGTCAGGGGCGCTTTAAGGACGTCACGCAGGGGGCAGGGCTGGCGGGTCCTTCAGGCGCGTGGTCCACGGCCGCCGCCTGGGTGGATGTGGATAATGACGGGGATCTCGATCTGTACGTGGGCCATTATGTGGGTTGGTCCCGCGAACTGGATCTCCGGGTGAACAATCAGTTGGTGGGCGTGGGACGGGCCTATGGACGTCCCTGGAATTTCCCGGGCGAGGTGCCCCGCCTTTACCGCAACGATGGCGGAAGCCCGGGGGTAATCCAGTTCACCGACGTGTCTGAGGCCAGCGGACTGCGCGTCACCCATCCCGCGACCGGGCTTCCGGCGGCCAAGACGCTGGCGGTGGCGCCCATGGATCTGAACGAGGACGGCTGGATGGACCTGGTGGTGGCCAACGACACGGTGCAGAACTTTGTCTTCACCAACCGGCACGACGGCACGTTTGCCGAGGTCGGGGAGCTGACCGGACTGGCCTTCGACGCCTTCGGACAGGCCCGCGGGGCGATGGGCATCGATGCCGCGCGTCTGCGCAACGACGGGGCGGTGGCGGTGGCCATCGGCAATTTCGCCAACGAGATGAACGCCCTCTACGTGGCGCGAACGGGGCGCGGTCAGGACCAACTGCTGTTCACCGACGAGGCGGTCGCCGAGGGACTGGGTCCGGCGAGCCAGGCGCTGCTGAAGTTCGGACTGTTCTTCTTCGACTACGACCTGGATGGGCGTCCCGACGTGCTGACCGCCAACGGGCACATTGAGGACGAGATCGAGAAAGTGCAGCCGGGCACCCGGTACCGTCAGCCGGCGCAACTGTTCTGGAACGCCGGCGGGGCGCCGGCGTTTGTGGCCGTGGATTCAGCGCATGCGGGGTCCGACCTCTTCCGGCCGGTGGTCGGACGCGGGAGCGCCTATGCGGACCTCGATGGCGATGGCGATCAGGACGTGGTGATCGCGCAATTGGCGGGCCCCCCGCTGATCCTGCGCAACGACCAGCACCTGCAGCATCATTGGATTCGCCTCAAGCTGACCGGACGCCGCGCCAATCGCGATGCGATCGGGGCCTGGGTAACGGTGCGGTCCGGTGGCCACACGCGGTCGCGTCAGGTAATGCCCACCAAGAGCTACCTCTCGCAGAGCGAACTCCCGGTGACCTTCGGCCTGGGCCCCGAGGCGACGGTGGACGACGTGGTGATCCGCTGGCCCGGCGGCCGCGAACAGCGCGTCACCGGCCTCCCTGTGGACCGCCAGACGACCGTGGTGGAACCCGAGTGAGTGAGCGGGGGCGCTTTGAACCACGGATCACTCGGATAAGTACGGATCGCGGGACCAGCGGAAGAGGCTCACGCCATGGCCGCAAAGGTCGCAACGGAGCCAGTGCTTGATCGTGCCGACTCCTGTTGAATTCTCGGCTGAATTCCCGGGTACGGATTCCGCCGGGAACTCCACCCTCGACCGCCGGGGTATCCTCCCCGCAGGGTTTGGTGGTGAAGGTGGAACTGAGGACGGTCACCAAGCGGTACGGATCCGCCACGGCGCTGGACCAGGTATCGCTGGTCTTTGAGCCGGGTCAGACCGTCGCCATCCTCGGATCCAATGGGGCGGGCAAGACGACGCTCCTACGCATTCTGGCCGGAATCTCAGGACCGGATCGGGGTGGAGTCTGGATGGATGGGGTTCCCTTCGACCGGAATGACGTTGCCGCGCGTCAACGGCTGGCGTTTCTTCCGGATTTCCCGGCCCTGTTTCCGCAGGAGACCCTGCTCCGAAATCTGGCCATTTGCCTGAGACTTCATGGGGCGGATGGTCCCGGGGTGGAACAGCGGGTGCTCGATCTGCTGGAGGAACTGGACCTGCTCTCCCACGCGGAGATGCCGGCGCACACGCTCTCCCGGGGTCAGTCGTACAAGACGGCGCTGGTGGGACTGGTGGTCGCGGCTCCTGAGCTGTGGCTGCTCGACGAGCCCCTGGCCTCGGGAATGGATCCGCAGGGCCTGACGGTGCTTCGCCGTGAAGTACGTGCTGCGGTCGCCCGTGGGACCACCGTGCTCTACACCACGCAATTGGTGGAGATGGCCGAGAATTTTGCTGACCGCGTCCTGGTGATCGCCGATGGACGGGTCCGCGCCTTTGACACCCTGGCCGGGCTCCGGCAGGCCGCCGGTGCGCCGGAGGGGCAGATCCTCGCGACGCTCTTCGCCCACCTTCAGGACCCTGGGGCATGAACCGCTTCCGGGATCACCATCCCGCCTTCCTGCGTCGTCTCCGGGAGGGGGCTCGGGAACGGGCTGTCCGCCGCCGCCGCCCGATGAGGCGTCGGGACTGGAACCGGATACGGCATTTCGACAGTCAGGCGCTCTGGAGTACGGGCCTGGCGCTGATGACGGTCCTAGCAATGGCCAGGGGAGGTGGCGGGCGGGCGGAGTTGAGTCAGGACGCCGTCGAAGCCGGATACGCGATTGGCGCACTCTTCCTGGTGGCTTCCCTGGAGAGGGGTGTGACCGCCGCGCTCCATTTCTGGCCGGACCTGCTCGCCGCGCTGCGCCTTCCCACGACGGATCTCTGGATGGGGCGGCGGCAGTGGGGGCGCGGTCTGAGGCGGATCATTCCGGTGGTGCTTGCTGCATTCTTGGGAGGCTTGACCGTTTGCCTTCTGGCTGACTCCGGATGGGCGGGTGCCGCAGGGGCCCTGCTGTTCGCGGGAGTGCTCTCGGTCGTGGTCCTCGCCGCCGCGACCTGGCTGGCCGGGACCGGGAAGGGGACGCAGTTCTCCGCGGTCCTGTGGTTCCTCGGCATCGGATTGTGGGCTGGCGTGCGATTTCTTCCGGAGCTGCGGGTGTGGGCGGTGTCGGCGTTGAATGGTTCCGCGGAGTGGTGGGTTCTCCTCCTGCCCACGGGATGGGTCATCCGTCCCTTCCATCGCTGGCTGACCGGCGGGGATTGGCACGAGTGGATTCGCCTGCTGCCGGCTGTGGTCCTGGTGGCTTCCCTTCCCAATGCGGTGCACCGATTGTTGGTTCGTGCCCGGATCCGGGATCATGCGCTGCTGGTTTACGGCGCCCAGGTTCCCGACGACGCGGACGACGCATTTCGCGAGGCGGTCGAGGCGGAGCTCAATCGTCCGGCCCCCCGTCCGCTGGGAGAACTCCGCGGCGCTGTCGAAAGCCGCCTTTTTCTCGCCCCGGATGCCGCGCCGCTCCCGGGTCACTGGATTGAACGACTGTTGTGGCGGATGTGGACCCCGCGCGAGCGTCTGCTGGCCGAGGTCGCCTTCGGGCCGCTGCCGGACTGGTCAAAGTCCTACCGCACCGCGTCGCTGGTATTCGCACTGTTGATGGGGCTCGCGGCCCTGGGTGTGCACTGGCAGATCGCCTGGCTGCAATGGAGCTGGCTGGCGGCGGTCGCCCCGCTGGCCCTGGTGCTGACGCCCGTCGAACCGGCTCTGGGAATTTGGGCCCAGTGCCCGGTGTTGGGACAGGTCAGCTTTCAGGCGACGGCATTGTTTCCGGTGGGATTCGCGGAGGCCGGGCGCTGGGCTCTCAAGTCCACCCGTCTCCGGCTGCTGCTCGGCGCGCCCCTCGCGGTCCTCGGCGGTGCCTCCTTCGGACTCATCCGTCCCGATCTCATATCGCCTCCGATGGGCGCTGCCTGTGTAGCGGTCGCCCTCGTTGCCGTGGTCGGATTCCAGCCCCTGTGGATGACCGGTTGCCTGCTCGGACATCGCTGGCCGAGTTTTGTGGGATCTGGGCGCTGGCATCGCCATCTCGTCTGGACCCTCCTCGGTGTGATTTGGCTGTTGTTGGCCGTCGTCTCGGTGGTGGTCACTTTTGTTGGGGATCCCCTCTTGGGATCCATTCTCGCCGTGCTGGCAGCGCTGACGGGAGAAGTCGGCTTTCGTTGGTTCTGCCGTCAGGTCGGACGGGGCAGCGTAGAGCGGGTCGTTTCAGCACCGATGGAGGCCGGCGAGTGAGCGGAAGGCCTTGAACCACGGATCACTCGGATAAGCACGGATGGAGACGGAACAAGAACAGAACTGGGGCCGAGAAAGTCCGCGCCGGCAACCGTCCCTCGCTTCCCCTCCGCCTCTCCCACTGAAAACTGAAAACTAGAAACTGAAAACTCCCCCCAGCCGCGGACGCCTTGCACCCCGATGAACGCGGATCGCGGGACCAGCGGAAGACGAGGCCTGTCGCCGAGAAAGTCCGCGCCAGGAACCGTCCCTCCCCTCCGCCTCTCCCACTGAAAACTGAAAACTAGAAACTGAAAACTTCCTGATTCAGTTCATCAATGCCCCGCGCGCAGCACGACCTCACCCTTGACGATCTGGTTGCAGCAGGTGAGGCGGAACTTCTCCGGGTCCTTGTTCCATTGATCCAGCACGTCGAGTTCCTCGTCGGTCGGTTCCGAAATGTTCTCCATGCCGCTGACCACCT
>JBDKKE010000691.1:0-10290 GCA_039796255.1 Verrucomicrobiota bacterium
GAAACGGATGACCGTGATGGCAATGGCGTCATCGACGCCATCCAGGACACCACCGATCTGGTCGCCGAACTGGAGAAACGCGGTTTTGAACGCGGGTCCAAACTGAAGTACGTGGAGATCCTAGGCGGTGAGCACAACGAGGCCACCTGGGCGGGTGCCCTACCCGGATTCCTGGACTGGGCTCTGCCGCCGACGCCCGGGAAGTAATGCCAGGCTCCCGTGCGATTTCATCGACACCACCGCGCCGTTTGACACTCGGAAGGGGTCCCCGTAGCGTTGCTCTCACAATGAATTCCGTTGCTGAATCGCCCGTAACCGAGGTTCCCACCGACTCCGTGGTCGTTCTCACCGAAGCGGCAGCCCGGCATATCTCCGGCATGCAGTCCGGAGATCCCGAAAATACCGGAAAGCATCTCCGGGTGTTTGTTGAGGCGGGCGGCTGCTCTGGAATGCAGTACGGCATGGTCTTCGATGAGAAGCGCGACGACGATCTGGGCACCGAGCTGCATGGCGTCCAGGTGTTGGTCGACCCCTTCAGCGCCAACTATCTGCGCGGAGCCGTCATCGACTTCAGCGACGAGCTCACCGGCGGCGGCTTCAAGATCAACAATCCGAACGCACACAGCTCCTGCGGTTGCGGCAAATCGTTCAACGGCTGAGGGCTGATCGAGGGCCAGGTCGCAGAATCTCGTCGTGGCCGGCTCAGTGGCCCGGGGATGGAACGGTTTCCACGGCCACGACGCTCACCGAGTGGAGAGCGGCCAACCGCTCCAGGTCAGGCTGATCCAGCAGCAACGTCCGACGCGCCTCCACTGCCAGAACGGCCACCCCGTTGGCAGCGCACGTTTCCACCGTTTTCGGTCCAATGCAGGGAATGTCGAAGCGGAGGTCGTGTCCGTCCTTGGCCACTTTCACCGCCACCCCGCCCCCGTTTTTCCCCGCCATCTGGCCGCCGCGTATGAGGCAGGCGTCAGTTCCCTCAAAAGCCTCGACCGCCAGGGTGGTTCCTCCCTTCACGACCACGCTCTGACCGATCTCCAGCCGGGAAATCTCCTTGGCGATCCGCAGGCCGAAGGAAACGTCCTCCACCTGGGGGGCACTCAGCGCCGGACCGACGCGATAGCCCGCTTGCGGCAGCCAGGGTCCCAGCCAACGCAGGGGTTCGATCAACTCGATGCCGTCCTTCTTGAGTTCATTCGCCACCGCCCCGAAGAGGGTGTGCGCATTCTTCTCCTTGATTTTGAACAGCAGCGCCATCGCTCGGAGATCGGGGCGCAGATCGAACAGATTCTTGGGAGCGAGCTGGCCGAGCATCACGCATTGCTTCACCCCCCGCTCCTTGAAGGAATCGATCATTTTCCCCAACTGACCCACCCGGAGCCAGACGATCTCGTCCACCAGGGGCGCAAGGTCAGGACTGGTTTCCCCTTCGGCGGCCACGGCGACCACCCGGCGTCCGTCCCGCCGGGCCTCCCGGGCGAACAGGAGGGGAAGCGACCTGGATCCGGCAATCAGGCCAAGCGGTGGCTGGTTCATCTGGACAGCTTGGTCAGGAACCGACGCCGGCTGAAGCGGAATCCGAACAGGACTCGGGCTTGATTCGCGCCAATTCCACAGCAGCCTTGTCTGATGGCCAAGCGCTTGACACTCCTCCTGCTGGTAACGGCGGCCCTGGGGCTGTCGTCGGCGCGGGGCGTCATCCTGTTCGGCACCGGAGACCCTGCGGCGAACACCACTCCTCCGACCGGACTCCTCGCGGGCAGCGGTTGGCAATCACAGACCGAGAGGATCCCGGGCGCCACCGCGATTGGCGCCGTCGCCTTCCTGACCGCCGCCCACCTCGCCACCCCGGTGGGCGGGGAGCTGCAATTCGACGGCCTCACCTACTGGGTTCAGCGGACGGCGGACGCCCCGGGGAGCGATCTGCGACTCCTGGAAATCGCCGGACGCCTGGACTCCAATCGGGTTTCCGGAATTTTCACCGGCGACGATGAGGTGGGCCGCGGGTTGGTGATTCATGGATTCGGACAGCAACGCGGGACTGCGGTGTTTCTGGACGGACCCGCCGGCCCGGAGCTGCGGGGTTGGCACTGGGGGACCATGGGAGGACGCCCCCGCTGGGGCACCAACGTGGTCACCCGCGTGTCGGATGATGCCGCCACCGGCCATTTCCTCCACGCGGTGTTCTCCGGGGATGCGGGTGCGGATGAAGCCACGGTTTCCTTTGGCGATTCTGGAGGGGGCATCTTCCTCCAGAATGCGCGCGGCGGTTGGGATCTCGCGGGAGTGACCTACGATGTGGAGAAATTCTTCGCCCTCACGGCCGCAGTCGACCGCTTCATCGCCTCGCTGTTTGACCGTCGCGGGTACTTTTCGCAACACGACGATGGCATCTGGGAGGAGATTCCCCTGACCACCGACCAACCGGGAAGCGCATGGCAGGCGACACGGGTGTCCCAATACCAGGATTGGATCCGCGAGCAAACCGCCCTCCCGCCGGCCACCGACTGGCCTCGGCTCCACTCGGCCCTGTCACCGGCGGGACCCTTCACCGAGCATTCGGCGTATGCCGTGGATCCGAAACGACGCCTGGTAACCTTCAAGTCGAGTGGCGAGCAGTTGTACTTCCACCTCGGGGACAACACGCACATCCAGTCCATCAGGACGGGCGACGGGATCGTGGAGTTGACCTATTGAAAAGAAACGGCCCGCACCCTGATGGTGCGGGCCATTCAATCAATGATTCCGGAGAGGGTTCTGGCACGGACTCTACCCGTCCGCACCCAACACAACACCCGTCAACTCAGCTCAACTTCCACTGGCCGGGCGTGGCAATCTTGTAGAAGCCTTCGGCATTCGGGAGAGACTTCGGCTCGGCATCCCAGGCGAGCTTGTCCGGGAACAGATTCAGTTCCGAGTTCAACGCCTGGTCCCAGCCGATTTCCACACCCGAGTAGGTCGCATAGCGTCCCATGATCGAGGTCAGGGTGGATTTGGCCCCATTGAACGCCTCGTTGTAGTCGGTGTTCTTGCGGATGGCGGCAAAGAGATCGTCGTGCTCCTGCTGGTACGGATCCACCTGCTTTTCGGACCGGTAGCGCCAGGAATCTCCGGTGGTGGGCTTGATGCTGTTGCCGCCCACATTGGAAATCCCCTTGGTGCCCACCGCGTGCTCATTCACTTCACTCCAGCAGCCACGGATATGGCGGCACTGGCTGAAGACGGTGGATCCGTCGGCGTAGAAGAACTCGACGGCGTGGTGATCATAGATCTCGCCGTACTCCTTGGCGGTTCGGACCTGGCGTCCTCCCATTCCCCGGGCCTTGACCGGGTATCCATTCTTCACCCAGTTCGCAACGTCC
The DNA here is from genome assembly GCA_039796255.1 of Verrucomicrobiota bacterium. Taxonomy (GTDB): domain Bacteria; phylum Verrucomicrobiota; class Verrucomicrobiia; order Limisphaerales; family UBA9464; genus UBA9464. The sequence goes on from JBDKKE010000691.1 coordinate 3,363, forward strand.
AGGTTGTGGATGTGCTGCTCGGTGATGTGATCGCCGCAAAGCCAGTTGAAGTAGTACCAGTTCCGCATCTGGTACTCCATCTCGGTCTGTCCCGGTTTCCGCGGGTTCACCCACACACCGGCATCATTCCAGTACACCCGCATGGTGTGGATGTCGCCGATCGCCCCGTCGTGCAGTCGCTTGATGGTCTCGATGTACCCCGGTTGGTGATGGCGCTGCAGGCCGACGCCGACCTTGAGATTCTTGCGCTTGGCTTCCTCGGCAGCCGCCAGGAAGCGGCGGACGCCCGGGGCATCAGTGGCCACGGGCTTCTCCGCAAACACATGCTTGCCCTGCCGCACCGCCTCCTCGAACTGCATGGGACGAAACCCGGGAGGAGTCGCCAGGATCACCACGTCGGCCAGTGAAATGGCATTCTTGTAGGCCTCCAGACCGACGAATTGACGATCCGCCGGAACGTCCACCTTCGCTCCCTGCGATTTCTTAAGGTTCTCCAGAGCCCCCTCCAGGCGGTCCGGGAAGGCGTCGGCCATGGCCACCAGTTTGGTCCCCGGCACGTTGAGCGCCTGATTGGCCGCACCGGAACCGCGACCACCGCAGCCGATGAGCGCAATCTTGAGGGTGTCACTCGCCTGGGCGAACGCCAGGCGACTGGTGGCCAGGGCGCCGACGGCGGCAACGCCGGTGGTGGAGAGGAAGTTCCGGCGCGTGACCGGACTGATGATGGGGGAAGTGTTCATGACAGTTCTGTACGTGCCCGTCGGACGACGCCCACGGGCCTCGGATTCAGGACCGATGGAACTTCGGACGGGGATTTCCAAAACTGTGGACACTCACCGCCACCGCGGCAAGACCTGACTCACTTCGGCATCGGGAAGCTCGTCCACCAACGAATCATTTCCTCGACCGTCGCCGGCACCTTGGCGGGACGCACCACGCGCCATCCGAGGAACTGCGCATCGGTCAGGTACCACTTGGACTTGGGCAACTGCGGATCGCGCATCTTCCAGGCGGCATCGCTGAACAGACGTCCGGCAGAGCGAAGTTTGTCCACCTCATCATCCCAGGAACCTCCGCGGGCAACGTGGGGGTACTCGGCGAAGCCAAAGAGCACCGGATTATCCATGGGCAGGAGGGTGTAGGCGTCGGCCTTGTACCCATCGGTCACCCACTCGGCGACATTTCCCAGCATATCGTGGAGACCAAAGGCGTTGGGCTTCTTGAGGGCGACCTTCTGGTACTTGCCGTCGGCATTGTCGAAATACCACGCGTATTCGCCGGCCACCTTGGGATCATCTCCCCAGTAGTAGGTGGTCGTGGACCCGGCCCGGGCCGCGTACTCCCACTCTGCTTCCGTGGCCAGGCGGTAAAAGTGTCCGGTCTTCGCCGACAGCCAGCGGCAATAACGCAGCGCCGCGTAGTGGGTCATGCTGATGGCGGGAAACCCGTCCTTGCCCATGCCAAAACTCATCTCCACGTAGGGCGTCGTCGGCCGACTCACGGCGTCCGACTCGCGACCCACGTAGGGATTGCCTCCCTCGGCGGGTCGGGGGAAGTCGGTGATCAGGAGGAGCTCGCGGTCCACCCGCTCGGTGCTGACGTTGTTTCCCTTTTCCAGGCTGGGGAATTGGAACAGTTCGTACTCGTTCCAGGTCACCTCGGTCTTGCCCATCCAGAACGGATCCAGCTTCACCTTGTGCCGCGGACTCTCGTTGGCCTGGTGGCCGGGAGAGTTGTCCGCGCTGCCCATTTCAAACTCGCCCCCCGGAATCGCCACCATCTCGAACCCGACCGACTCGTGGATGGTCTCCCGATAGTTCTTGTTGGCGAGGGGCCCGGAAGCCTGCTCGTTCTTGATCAGGCGGGCATGGATGGCCGTCATGACCGCCGACCAATCGCGGTCGGTGGAGGCATCTGGCTCCCGCTCCTTCAGCACCAATCCATCCGGCCAAGCGGCACCCTGGTCGATCCAGCCGCGAATCAGATCGCTCTTCGCCGTCGGAAGCGGTCCACCCTTCTTCTTCGGGGGCATGAGGTCGTCATGATCCGCGGGCAGAACCATCGTGGTGTATACCTTGGAGGCGAGGGCATCGCCGGGAACCACGGCGGCCGATTTGAGAAAGGCTTCCTTGGAATCGAGGCGGAGGTCCCCCTTGTCGTGTCCCTCCTTGTGACAGGCCACGCAATAGACCTCGAGCACGGGTTTGGCCTGCTTGACGAAGTCCACCTTCTCCCGCTGTTGGAGACGGATGTCGTCCGGCCATACCGCTCCCTCGGTGATCCACTGCTTCAGCAGATTTTGCTGGTCCGGGGTCAACTTGTCCCCCTTCGGAGGCATGACGTCGTCGTGGTCCGACGGCAGCGTGGTCAACGTGTAGAGCGTCGATTTACCCGGATCTCCTGGCACCAGCGACGTTCCATCCTCCCCCCCCTTGATCGCCCCGGCGCGCGTGGTCAGGGACAACCCGCCCTTTGGCTTCTCATCTCCGTGACATTTCAGGCAGTAAACCTCAAGGACGGGACGGACCTGCCGCTTGAAATCAACGGCGGCGGCTCCGGAGACAGTGACGGACATCGACGCCAACAGGACGGCGGACAGGGGCTTCATGGAACGCAGCACAGACGGAGTTATCCGGACCACATTCCGCGGTGTCAAACCCGCGCCGTCGACAAACGCCGTTTCCGTACCGGCACCGCGGCCTGGGATCCCCGTCCCGGTGACGGAAAAACTCACGTCGGACCGCAGAAACGGGCAAAGGCGCCCCCCAGCAACTCCGCGGCATCGCGCTGGATCTCATCATCGGTGGGATCCCATCCCGATGCGGAAAGCGCCGCATACTTCCGGGTCAGGCAGGCGCCCAGGAGGTCCCGGGAATGGCGCCACTTGTAGATCAACTGGTCCAGGACGCGGGCATCACTGTGCTGCGGCGTGAAACTCGTCCCCAGCAGCTCCAGCCGCATCGTGGTGATCTCTTCAATCATCTGGGGGGTGTTGGTGAACCACCAGCAGCCAAACGGATGCAGGTTGCGAAACTTGCGGGCGAGCACCACCAGTTCGTGCTGGTTCTCGCGACTCAGGCAGGTGACCAGGAATCGGTTTTCCGGATGGGCGGCGCACAGGTTCTGCAGGGCGGTCAGATCGCTGCGCCCCATGCCATCCCCGGCCATCCGCAACTGCGGATTCACCGCGCGCTTGACCCCCATCATCAGCGCGAAGGGTTGTCCGAAGTCGCGGCAATGGGGCAGGACGGCGTGCTCCATCAACCAGGCGGTGTCGGTCTCCGCGGGCCAGGCAAAGGTGGGCGGCAGGGACACCATGCAATACCGGGCCCCGAGCCGCTTGGTCCAGTCGCCCAGAAAGCGCCGGACCCCGTCCGCGGTGCGCGGCGTGAGGTCCGGCGTCACCGCATAGCCCTCGGACGCCAATTGGCGGCACGCCTCCGGCCAGGACACCAGCAGCGGATCAATCCGCAGGGCCGCAAAAAACCGGGGATCCCGGGTCACCGGACCCTCCCAATAACGCCGCTCTTCGGGATCGAAGGGGGAATTGGTCATGCCGATCGTCGCGATGTTCGCCGTCTGGAGAACCCGGCCCACAAAGTCGTCGGGCTCCTGCGACGCAAACCAACTGCGGAGTGCGGCGAGGTCCTGACGCCGGGGATCGAGTCCCAGGGCGCGCAGGGTGGTCAACACCCCGCGACAGGCCTCGGAAACCGGGGAATGGTCCACAAACAGAGCCTTCCACACGAACTCCGCCTGCTCGGCGCGGGTCGTCGACCAGAAGCGATCGTAGGGCAGATCCATCTGCCGGAACGACTCACTGACCAGGTAGTGATAGACGAGCTGCTCGTCCAGTCCCCAGAGCAGGAGGGACCGGAAGGAGGGGTCGTAGAGATGCGTGTGGATGTCGTGGACGGGCGTGGCGTCGAGAATCCGTTGCACGCGGGACCCGAGTTCGGAGGCGCTGTTCACGCGTCCAGCCTACGGGCTCCCTCCGGTCCGGCACGACTCAGAACTGGCGGTCGGTGACCGCCCCCTCGCTGGCCGAACTCACCAGCGCGGCATACTTGGCCAGGACGCCCCGGGTGTAATTCGGCTTGGGCTGCTTCCACTGGCGCAGGCGGCGGTCCAATTCCGCCGCCGAAATTTCCAACGTGATGGCCCGCTTCTCGGCATCGATCACGATGGGATCCCCGTTCTTCACCACGGCGATGGGGCCGCCATCGAAGGCCTCGGGCGTCACGTGACCGATGACAAACCCATGGGAACCGCCGCTGAACCGTCCATCGGTGATCAGGGCGACCTCCTTGCCCAGGCCCTTGCCCATGATGGCGCTGGTCGGGGACAGCATCTCGCGCATGCCGGGGCCGCCCTTCGGTCCCTCGCCGCGGATGATGATGACGTGGCCGGCCTTCACCTTGCCTTTAAGAATGCCCTGCAGGGCTTCCTCTTCACGTTCGAAGACGATGGCCTTGCCACTGAATTGCAGACCCTCCTTGCCGGAAATCTTCCCCACGGCGCCGCCCGGACAGAGGTTGCCGCGGAAGACGACCAGATGGCTGCTAGACTTGATCGGGTTACCAAAGCTCCGGACGATATCCTGGGCCTTGGGATACTTGGGCGCCTTCTTCAGATTCTCCCGCATGGTCCGGCCGGTGACGGTCATGACGTCGCCGTGCATCAGGCCCTCATCGAGCAGCATCTTCATCAGCGGCACCGTGCCGCCGATTTCCACCAACCGGGCCATCACGTATTTGCCGGACGGCTTGAGGTCCGCCAGCACCGGGACGCGCTTCCCGACGCGCGTCCAGTCATCGATGGTCAATTTCACGCCCGCGCTGTGCGCCATGCCAATCAGGTGGAGAACCGCGTTGGTCGAGCCACCCAGGGCAATCACCAGCGTCATGGCGTTCTCGAAGGCTTCCCGGGTCATGATGTCGCGGGGCTTGATGCCGCGGCGGATCAGGTGGAGCACCGCGGCTCCGGCGTTCTCGCAGTCCAGGGTCTTGTCCTTGGACACCGCCGCCTGGGCCGACGAGTTCGGCAGGCTCAGGCCGAGCGCCTCGATGGCGCTGGCCATGGTGTTGGCCGTGTACATCCCGCCGCAGGATCCGGCTCCGGGAATGGCCACTTCCGCCACCCGTTCCACATCCGCGGCGGAGCACGTGCCGGCGGCATTCTTGCCCACCGCCTCGAAGATGTTCACCAGGTCCACGTCCTGACCGTCGAGTTCGCCCGGCAGGATGGTGCCGCCATAGACGAAGATGCTGGGACGATTGAGACGGCCCATGGCCATCACGCAGCCGGGCATGTTCTTGTCGCAGCCGCCGACCGCCACAAACCCGTCGAAACCCTGGCAGCCCACCACGGTTTCAATGGAGTCGGCGATCACTTCACGGGACACCAGGGAGTACTTCATCCCCTCGGTTCCCATGGAGATGCCATCGGAAATGGTAATGGTGTTGAACACCACCGCCTTGCCCCCTGCTTCATTGATCCCCTGCGCCACACTGACCGCAAGCTGGTCAATGTGCATGTTGCAGGGCGTGACCATGCTCCAGGTGGAGGCGACACCCACCTGCGACTTGCGGAAGTCCTCCTTCTTGAATCCGGTGGCATACAGCATGCCCCGGCTCGGGGCGCGCTCGATACCGTCCACGACCAGCGAGGAATAGGTGCGTTCGGCGGCCTTGGCGGTGGACTGGGAACGGGCGGACGATTTCTTGCTCATGACGTGGTGGACAGTCTGGCGGGAGTCCGATTCCACCGAAAGTCTGAAGTGAGGGAGCCCACTCCTGAGAAAGCCACAACAGCGACGCCCCTTTCCGGCTCAACGCACTTTGCGCGCGTCCTCCACCGCGGTGACGGCCTCAATCTGATTGCCCTCGTTCAGCACCACCCCGACCCGTTCGTCCAACCGGATGCCCACCAACTGACGGCGATCGGCGCCCACCCGGGTGTCCCGAATGGTGTTGCCCTTGAAGACCAGATCACCGGTTTCCCCCCGCACCCGAATGCCGGCGGACGGCTCCTTCGCTCCATTGTTCTCAATAAGATTGTCCTCCAGCCGATTTCGATGGCCGGCCATCCCGGCGGACTCGTTGCGGAAAAAGATGCCGTCCGCGCCGTTGGCCAGGACGCGGTTTCCGCGGAGCAGATTGTCGGTGTCCTTGTGTCCGATGGAGATCCCAAAGCGACCATTGCCGGCGAGGGTGTTTCCCTCGAAGAGGCCATGCTTCACGCGCCAGCACAGGAAGAGACCATCCTCACCATTGTCGCGGGCCACGCAGTCCCGAACCACCGGACGCTGCGACCCGCTGCCCGGATGCAACCCAAGCGACGCGTTCCCCTGGCTGGTGCAGGCCAGCACCTGAACGTCATTGCACTGCTGGAAACTGATGCCGTCGCCATTGTAGTGACGGACAACGCAGCGCTCCAGGACGGCTCCCGGGCAGCGGTACAGGAAGATTCCGCCCCCGCGACAGCCATTGAGGTGCACGTTCTCCTGCAGGTTCCCCTCGATGGTGACCCCTTCCACCCGCACGCCCTCCAGGTGGTACCCGCTGATGACCGGGAACACCGTCGCCGCTTCGGCCCCGGCATCCACCATGCAGTCTGCATTCAGCGGGAGACTGATGGCGAAGGTGTTTCCGTTGCGGCCCGTGATCCGGGCCACTGTGGTGTGAAAGCCACCGGCATTCTTGTCCCAGATGGCAACCCCATCCCCCACCTGGAATCCCTCGGGATGGGTCAGCGTGATCTGCTCCTCGCCGAAATCCCCATCCAACTGCAAGGGCGAGGCGACCCCACGCGCCTTGCGCAGCACCGTTCGATCTCCCTGGCCGCGCACCGTGACCTGGGGACGCAGGTGCAGGGAATCGCGCATCAGAAACTCGCCGGCACCAATCTCCACCGTGCCGCCACCCAG